>NZ_JBQQCG010000128.1:0-23792 GCF_052245575.1 Streptomyces sp. 2A115
CCACTGCCCGTCGGTGAGTTGCCTGCGCGTCACGGTCATCTTCCTACCGGATCCGCCTTCCAGAGGTATCAGGATCGGCAAGATTGATCACGACGTCACACAGGCCCTAGTAGGGCTTGGTCAGGTGCGTATTGGTGTGGGATCGGCTGTGGCCACCACCAGGCGGACGTTCCCCCCACCAGCCCAGCCGGGCCTCGGCGGCCCAAGGAGCGCGCCGCTTGCCCGACGAATGGATTTGCCCCCTGACTCCGGTCAGGGGGCAAATCCATTCGTCGGGCGAGCGCTATACGCGGCGCTGTATCTCGTCGAGCAGTCCTGCCTGGCACAGCATGTCTTCGTGCGGTGCCAGGCCCGTGCGTACAGCGACAGCGAAGGCGTCCACAGCCGCGGACACCTGGTCCACAGGGCGGAGCGTTATCTCCTCGACCCCACCGCGCCGTTCGAGACGCAGCACGGGAGTGTGGCCGGAAGGTGGGGTGAAAGCACGTGGGACGGTGAGCCGGCCCGTGCTACCCCAGAACGTGTAGACGTTCCGATAGGCATGATCTAGGCCGTAGACCAGTTGGGCGGACAGGCCGTCGGGGGTCGACAGCAGTGCGGTGCCAGCCGTGTCCACCTCGTCCTGCGGGCCCCGGGCCGCCGTGGCGCCGACAACCCGCAGCTCATGGCCAAGGGCGAGCAGCGCCGCGCGGACCGGATAGACGCCCGTGTCCCACAGGGCTCCACCGCCCAGTGCCGGCCGGTAGCGGATATCAGTGGGAGACAGCCGGGGGACGGCGAAGGCTGCCTCGAAGTGCTGGAGCCGGCCGATCGCGCCGGACTCCACCAGTTTCCGTGCCTGAGCATGCTGAACGTGGTGCACGAACAGTACGTTCTCCACCAGGGCGAGCCCCTGGGACCCCGCGAGGGCCAGTAGTTCGGCCGTCTCGTCCCGCTTCATGGCGAGCGGCTTCTCCGCCAGCACATGCTTGCCCGCGAGCAGCGCAGCTCTCACCCACTCGGCGTGCAGGGCCGCGGGCAACGGCACGTATACGGCCTCGACCTCGTCGTCCGCCAATGCTGCGGCGTAGCCGTGCATCGCGCGGCAGCCGTACTCGCGGGCCAGTGACTTCGCCTTGTCCTTGTCACGGCTGGCCACGGCGATCACCGTGGTGAGGGCGGAGGCGGCGAATCCCGGCAACATCCGTCGTCGGGCGAAGTCGGCAGTCCCGAGGACGGCGATGCGCACCGGCTCCATCAGATGGTCACCGCACCGGTGTTGAGCACCGCCAGCAGCGTACGGGCCTGCACATTGACGTAGTGGCTGTGTTGCGTGAGGGAATGCAGCTGGCCGGGTGTGACCCAGGCGTAGCCGGGCGGTGGGACGAGGGGCGCCTCGCTCTCGTCCGCCTCCACAAACAGATAGCGGCTCTCTGCCTTGAGGAAGCGGCCGCCCTCCTCCGAATGCAAGGCCTCGTAGCGGATGCGGGAAGGATCCGCGGACAGGACGAGGTCGAGGAAGGAGGGACGGTCGGGTCCCATTCTGTGCGCGTAATTGGAGGGTGTGCACTGAATGGTCGGAGCCAGCTCGACCGTGTCGAGGAAGCCGCCCTCCAGCTTGGCGTGTGCCAGCAGATGCGGTACTCCGCCGATGCGGCGGGTCACGAAGGCGGCGACTCCGATCCCGGACGGCTCGAACAACGGCTGGCTCCAGCCGCCCACTTCCCGGTTGTCAGCCTCGACCGAGACCGCCACCACGCGGAAGTAGCGGCCTTGGACATGTTCGATCACCGACTCGTCGCGCACCCAGTCGGCGACCTGTGCCAGCGGCATGAGCTCCGCGCGCACGTCGTGTCCAGAGCGCTCGGCGGTGAACCAGGACCGCAGTTGGGTGTCAGAGGAGAGCGCGTCTGCCTCCGTGTACGCGGTAGGGGCACAGGCCAGGACAGTTCTCGCGTCCATGTTCACCACGTTGTCACGACGCAGGAGTTCACCGATCTGTCCAAGGGTCAGCCAACAGAAGTCCTCGTCGAGCGGGACGTCCTCGTCCGTTTCGACGATCATGTTGCGGTTGGACTTGCGGAAGAACCAGGAGCCGTGCTCGGACTGCAGCACGTCGGCGAGCACCCGGCCGCGGCCGGGGTGTACGAAGTAGCCGATGTACTTGACGTCCGCGCCCCGGTGCACCTTGGTGTAGTTGCTGCGCGTGGCCTGCACCGTCGGGGACAGCTGCAGCAGATTGGGGTTTCCCGGCTCCATCTTGGCCTGCATCAGGAAGTGCAGTACCCCGTCGAACTCCTTGGCCAGGATGCCCAGGATGCCGACTTCGGGCTGCCTGATGATCGGTTGCTGCCACTGCGGCACCAATCCAGTGCCGGTGTGGGCGGACAATCCCTCGACGGTGAAGAACTTCCCGCTGCGGTGGGTCAGGTTGCCGGTGTTCGCTTTGAAAGACCAGCCGTCCAGCTCCGCGAAGGGAATGCGCTCCACGCGGAAGCGATGGGCTCGCTTCCGGTCCCGGAGCCAGCCGGAGAAGTCGTCCGTACGCAGTTGGGCACCGGCCCCGGTGGAGCCCGCCGAGCGGGCGAAGCGGTGCGCAAGGCCCGTGTCCTCGCGTGGGCGCAGCGCCGCTGTATTCGTGCTCATCCGCGCGCCCCCACAAACTCCTTCACCGTGGCAATCACGTAGTCGAGCATCTCGTCGGTGAGCCCCGGATACACCCCCACCCAGAAGGTCTGGCCGGTGATGACGTCGGAGTTGGCAAGGTCACCGACGACACGGTGCGGCCGGCCGATGTAGGCGGGGTGCCGGGTGAGGTTGCCCGCGAACAGCCGACGGGTGCCGATCTTCCGCTCCTCGAGATGGTGCACCAACTCGGCTCGGCTGAACGGCGCTTCGCCGTCTACCGTGATCACGAACCCGAACCAGCTGGGATCACTGCCAGGCGTTGCCTCGGGCAGCAGCAGGTGGGGCAGACCGTCCAGCCCTTCTCTCAGCCGCCACCAGTTGCGCTTGCGCGCCTCGATGAACCCGTCGAGCTTGTCCAGCTGGGTCAGTCCCAGGGCCGCTTGGAGGTCGGTCGCCTTCAGGTTGTAGCCGACGTGCGAGAAGATGTACTTATGGTCGTAGCCCTCCGGGAGCGTGCCCATCTGGTACTGGAAGCGCTTGAGGCAGGTGTTGTTCTTGCCCGGCTCGCACCAGCAGTCCCGGCCCCAGTCGCGCATCGACTCCACGATCCGCGCGAGCTTGAGGTCGGAGGTCAGTACGCATCCGCCTTCGCCCATCGTGAGGTGGTGGGCGGGGTAGAAACTGACCGTCGTCACATCACCGAAGGTTCCCGTGAGCTGCCCCTTGTAGGTGGACCCCACGCCGTCACAGTTGTCCTCGACGAAGTACAACCCGCGGTCCTTGGCAAGCTGGGCGATCTCGGCTGCCTCGAACGGGTTGCCGAGAGCATGGGCGATCATGATCGCGCGGGTCTTCGGGCCGATGGCCTCGGCCACCCTGTCCGCTGTGGTGTTGTACGTTCCCAGTTCCACATCGACGAAGACCGGGACCAGGCCGTTCTGCACGATCGGGTTCACTGTGGTGGGGAAGCCCGCCGCCACGGTGATCACCTCGTCCCCCGGCTGCAGCCTCCGGTCCTCGAAGAGGTGCGAGGTGTAGGCGGAGAGCGCCAGCAGGTTGGCCGAGGAGCCGGAATTGGTCAGGTGCGCCTTGCGCCGCTTGAGCCGGCGGGCGAAGGCCGACTCGAACTTCCGTGAGCTCGGGCCGGCCGCGATCCGCATGTCCAGCGCGGCCTCGACCAGTGCCACCCTGTCGTCGGCGTCGAGGACAGCACCGGAGGGCCAGATCTCGGTGACTCCCGGCACGAATCGTCCGTCGGACCGCTGGTCCAGGTGGTACTTGCGGACCTCGTCCAGGACCAGCGCCTTGTGCTCGCTCATCGGTTCTGCCTTCTTACCCACGGGCCTGCTCCTTGGATGCCTTCCACCAGTGCACGTTGTCGCGGTACCAGGCGACGGTGTCGGCCAGTCCCTGGCCGAATTCGATCCGCGGGGTGTAACCCAGCTCTTCGCGGATCTTGGTCTCGTCGAGCGAGTAGCGCAGGTCGTGGCCCTTGCGGTCCGCGACACGGCGGATCCGGGCGTGGTCCGCGCCGCACAGCTCCAGCAGCCTCTCGGTGACGGCGAGGTTCGTCTGCTCGTTCCCGCCGCCGACGTTGTAAATCTCGCCCGCTCGGCCCCGGGTGAGGACCAGTTGGATTGCCCGCGAGTGGTCGTCGACGTGCAGCCATTCCCGGACGTTGAGGCCGTCACCGTACAGCGGGACCTGCTCGCCCTCCAGCAAGTTGGTGATGAACAGCGGGATGAGCTTTTCCGGATGCTGATGAGGGCCGAAGTTGTTGGAGCAGCGGGTGATCGACAGATCGAGTCCGTGGGTGCGCCAGTAGGCCCGGGCTATCAGGTCGGAGGCAGCCTTCGACGCGGCGTACGGGGAGTTGGGCAGCAGTGGCCACTCCTCGGTCCAGGAGCCTTCGGGAATGGACCCGTACACCTCGTCGGTGGAGACGTGCACCACTCGTGCCACGCCCGCCGCCACGCACGCGTCCAGAAGGACCTGGGTGCCCTGGACGTTCGTACGTATGAAGGCGTCGGCAGATGCCAGGGAACGGTCGACGTGCGACTCGGCGGCGAAGTGGACGACCGCGTCGTGGCCGGGAAGCAACTCTCGGAGCAAGTCCCGGTCGCAGACGTCGCCCTCGACGAGCTCGAGCAGCGGGTGTCCGAGCGGAACGTTGTCCCGGTTGCCCGCGTAGGTGAGTTTGTCCAGCACCGTGACCCGGGCCTGCTCGTATCCCGGATAACCCCCGGCCAGCATGGTACGGACGTAGTGCGATCCGATGAAGCCGGCGCCGCCGGTGACCAGGATCCTCATGCGGCCACCTCGACACGGGTGTGGTCGCCGACCATGAGCCGGTGATGGGCTTCCGCGTGGTCACTCGGCCCGACCCTGGCGGAACGGCCGATGAGGGAGCCGTGCAGGCCGGGAACCTGTGTGATCGACGCGCCTGCCATGACGATGGAGTCGGCCAGTTGGGTGGCCCGCAGAACGCAGTCGCTGCCTATGGAGGCGTCCGGACCGATCCTGCTGTCCTCGACGAGGGTGCCCGCGCCAATGATCACCGGGCCGACGATGCGTGAGCGCACCACCCGTGCTCCGGGCTCGATGACCACGGGGCCGATTAGTTCGCTTGTACCGTCGACGTCTCCGTCGATACGTGTGGCCAGCTCCCCGAGGAGCCGCCGGTTGCACTCCAGGACGTCGTCCGCCTGCCCGGTGTCCTTCCAGTAGCCGTCGTACTCTCCTGCCCGGACGTCCGCTCCCTGGGTGACCAACCACTGGATCGCGTCGGTGATCTCCAGCTCGCCCCGGGCGCTGGGCTCGATGGCGGCGACCGATTCGTGAATGGCGGAGGTGAAGAAGTACACGCCGATCAGGGCGAGATCGCTCCGCGGCTGCTGAGGCTTCTCCACCAGCGCTGTGACGGCGCCGTCCGCGTCCAGTTCGGCGACCCCGAACGCCCGCGGGTCGGGCACCTTGCACACCACGACCTGGGCGGCCGGCCGCTGCACGCGGAACTCCTCCGCGATCTCCCCGATGCCCTGCGGGAGCATGTTGTCGCCGAGGTACATGACGAAGTCGTCGTCGCCGAGGAACGGGCGGGCCAGTTCCACGCAGTGGGCCAGACCCAGCGGCTTGTCCTGCTGGATGTAGGTGATCCGCGCGCCGAGGCTGGAGCCGTCACCAAGGGCCTCCTCGATCGCCGGAGCCCAGTCGCCGACGATCACGGCGATGTCGGTGACCCCCAGTTCGACGATGTTCTCCAGGGCGTAGACCAGCACTGGTTTGTTCATGATCGGAATGAGTTGTTTTGGCATCGAATAGCTGAAAGGGCGGAGGCGGGTACCCGCCCCACCCGACAGCACTAGAGCCTTCATGGCAGCGCCTTCCTTGCAGCAATGGAGTGTGTGCCTCGGGTCGCTTCCTGCCAAGAGGCCAGAATTCCCGCGGATTTGGCTTCGAGAACACCGGGAGCCGTCGCGTCCTTGGGGGACATCAGCGGAGTTTCACTGAAGCCCCAGGGGAGAGCGAGATCGGGGTCCAGAGGATTGATGTCGATCTGAGTTCCGGGTACATGTTCGCTCGACAGGACGTAGCAGATACTCGTGTCGTCGACGAGGGTGAGGAATCCGTGCCCCACGCCCTCGGGGATGTAGACGGATCGGCCCGACCCGGCGTCGAGCACGTTGGTCTCATATGCGCCGAAGGCGGGTGAGCCGACCCTCAAGTCCACAATGACGTCGCGCAGTGCGCCGCGGACGCAGGTGACGTACTTGGCCTGCCCTGGTGGTATGGCCACGCCATGTATGCCGCGCAAGGTGTTGCGGCGCGACGAGGAGTAATTGATCTGTCTGGGAACGAAAGGATGCCCCAGTAGTTCTTCGAGCCGATCGGCTCGAAGCCCCTCGAAGAAGTTCCCGCGCTCATCGGTGTGTGGGGCAGGCGTGATGACATACGCCCCGGGGACTGCGGTTTCGGCGATACGCACGGACAGGCCGCCTCTCCTTCTCGCGACCCGTCAGGCCCTCGTACCGGCACCTCGGTGCTCGACCGCCTTGCGAAGTTCGTCCGCTACGGTCCGCACCTCGGCGTCGTCGAGGCCCTGGTGCAGAGGCAGCAGCAGCGTGGTGCTCGACGCGGTGTCCGTATTGGGGAGCACCGCGCCGCCTCCGCGGTAGGCGGGCACCTTGTGCAGCGGTGGGTACCGGAAGGTGGTGTAGATGCCCTTCTCAAGGAGATCCGCGGCCACCTGGTCGCGGACCGCCGCATCCAGCTGCACCCAGTAGAAGTAGTACGTTCCGGTGTGCCCGGCGGGCAGCGCGGGAGGCAGCCGGATGCCGTCGGCGTCGGCAAGCAACCGGTCGTACTGCTCGGCGACCGCCCGGCGTCGCTCGACGAACTCCGGGAGCCTGCGCAGTTGTACGCTGCCTATCGCCGCTGTCAGATCATTGCCGATGATCCGGCGACCGAAGTCCTGAACGTTCAGCTCCCACCACCGGTGGGACACCTTCGCCGCCGCGAAGCCGCTGGACTGCTCGAGGCCGTGGTAGGCGAGTCGGCGTGCCCTGCGGGCGAGTTCGGCGTCCCGTACATAGAGCATGCCGCCGTCCCCCGTGACGAGGACCTTCATGGAGTCGAAGCTCCACATCGCCACGTCGCCGAAGGTGCCGGCTTTCTTCCCGTCCACGCCGGAGGCTACGGCGCACGCGGCGTCCTCGATCAGCCGTACATCGCGCGTACGGCACAGGTTGGCGATGGCGGCGATGTCACCGGGGTGCCCGCCGTAGTGCAGCAGCAGGACCGCCTTCGTCCTGGGCGTCAGCGCACGCTCCACGTGCGCGGCGGTCGGGTTGAGCGTGTGGGTGTCCACGTCGCAGAAGACCGGCCGGGCCCCCGTGGCCGCCACGGCGTTGCCGGCGGCGACAAAGCTCACGGCGGGGAGCACCACGTCGTCGTCCGGCCCGAGACCAAGGAGTTCGGTGGTCAGGAACAGGCCGGCGGTGGCCGAGCTGATGAAGATCGTATTCTCTGGCGCCACATCAAGGTGCGCGGCGAACTGGGCCTCGAACTCCTTGGTTCGAGGCCCGTGCCCCAGCCAGTTGCTCTCGAACACCTCGGAGACAGCACTGAGCTCCTCGGCGCCCAGGCTGGGCTGGAAGACGTTGATCATCATGATGCTCCGATCGGAAAATACGTGCGTGAGCCGTCGCGAAGGCAGATGGTGGGCAGAAATGCAAAACAGCCGCATTTCGCGTAAGGCCGGCCAACCCACCGGTGAATTCTCGTCAACTCGGCACCATTGATCCCGACGAGCCGAAGGGGAATACCGAAACGGAATTCGATGATATCGCCACGGGGCCATCTCAAGTGGCACCGAGGAACCTACACCCCGCAATCGGATTCCGAGTAACGGCATGGTAATCACGCGCTCTTGGGAAACGTCCGACGATAACTGGGGGCGTGCCCGAGTATGACGAAGACCCGCCACTGGGTGATCGAGTCCGGTCGCTCGGACGATCACAGGGCGGGCCTGTCAATCTGTCATGTCGTACGTACTCAAGGGTGCGTTATCCGGCCCCCGCGACGCGTCACTGGTTGAGGAAGCCTCCGTCCACGGGCAGTACTGCACCCGTCAGGAAGGGGCTGCGGTCACTCAGCAGCCAGGCTGCGGCCGCCGCGACCTCCTCCGGTTCGGCGATCCGGCCCTGCGGCGTCATAGCGTTGACCAGCCCTTTCAGACCGGGATTGCGTCCGAGCCAGTCGTCGGTGATCTCACTGCGTGTGGTGCCAGGCGCGACCGCATTCACCCTGATGCGCTGCTGAGCGTATTCGTCCGCGGCGGCCCGGGTGAGACCGATGACCGCGTGCTTGGACGCCACGTACGGGGCTGCCGCGGGAATCGCCACGAGGCCTCCCACACTGCTGTTGTTGACGATGGTCCCCCCGCCGTTCGACAGCATCGCGGCTATCTCGTACCGAAGGCAGTTCCATACACTGCGCACGTTGGCTTCCATGATGGCGTCGTAGACGTCGTCCGTCATCAGATGCATCGGCGTGCGGTCGCCGCCCACCCCCGCGTTGTTGAAGGCCGAGTCCAGACGGCCGTAGGTTGCCACCGCGAACTCCACCGCTCGAGCCGCGTCCGCCGCCACGGTGAGATCGCCGACCGTGTAGACCGCGCGGGCTCCCTTGTCCTGCAGCTCACCTACCAGGGCGGCCAGTCGCTCCTCCCGGCGGGCCACCAGGACCACTGCCGCACCCTCCTCGGTGAACACCTTCGCCGCCGCGGCACCGATACCGCTGCTCGCCCCCGTGATCAGGACGACTTTTCCCATCAGAAGGTCACTAGTCATAGGGGAAGTCTGCAGACTGGTCCCAGTAATGACAATCCTCCTCAGTTCGGGCCTGGACTGCCGGCCGGGTCACGGAAAGGGGCGGGGCGGGCACGCGCACAGCACCCCAAAGCCCTGACGAGATCGGCGGGTTCGGGCAAGGCGCCCTCAAGCGAACGGCCCTCGAGCACCACCAGCGCCACACACTCCATGAGCAGAGTGACGACCACGGTCTCGTGTTCGGGCAGGAGCGCCGTCATCTCACGATGCGCCCGTGGACCCCCGGAATGGCCGACGAGGGCCAGGGCCTCCGCCATGACCTGGCGGCCACGGCGCAACAGGGCTGACCGCAGGGCCGGATCCCGTCGTTCCCGCGGGTACAGCGCTGCCGGCAGAGCAGCCACATACGACGCGATCACGGCGGCCTCGAACGGGTCGGTCCGCTCCTGGCCGACCGGGATCGATCCGGCCTGTGCGTGCAACCTTCGTGCTGCCGACCTGGTCAGGCCTTCGTTCAGTGCCGCGGCGAACTCGCGCCCGGCGACCGCTTCCCAGAAATCCGCCGGTCCTTCTGCTCCGGCTCTGGTGACCATGTCGTGGCGGGTCATCGGTGGTCAGCCCTGATCTGCTGGAACCCGCCATGGAAGAACAGCAGCCCGGAGGAGTCGGACGAGCTGCCGAAGTTCACCACACCGCCGATGAATATGGAGTGGTCGCCGGAGTCGTGGGTCTCCGCCAGTTCGCACTCGAGCCACGCTGACGCACCGTGCAGCAACGGGGCTTGAGTGACCGGTCCGGGCCGCCAGTCGAGCCCGCTGAACTGCTCCGGCCCCAGCGGCCTGTTCTTGTCGGCGAAATGACGTGCCAGATGTTCCTGATCGGCACTCAGGACGGAAATCCCGAAGGTGCGCGACGCCATAACCGCGCCATGCATGACCGCATCATGCGATACGCAGCAGAGCACCGTCGCCGGTTGGAGTGACACGGAGTTGAACGCATTTGCGGTCATCCCATGGATTCGCTCACCGCCAACGCTCAACACGATGACACCGGTCGCGAAGCGCGACATCACCTCGCGCATCGAAGACGGAGACGTCGGGATTCGATCGACGGTTTCCTCAGCTGATACAGACCTCATACCGGACCCTTCGAGAGACGCATGCGAAAAACATAAGGCAGGCAATTCTTCGGGCGCCCATCATGGGGTAACTGCCTGTGCAGTCAGAGCTCTTTCCGACAGCGGGGGCGGCGCGCGGAGGTGCGGTCACGAGTACCGCATTGCCTGACGATGACCGGGGGGTGGGAAGCACGGCCCAAACTTGCACGGAAGCTTGCACAGTTCCACGCCTCGGCCCGGGCCAACCGGGCGACGAGAGCCCGATCCAAGAGAATGGGAGTGGTTTCTCCATGGCCAGTACCACTGACGAGCTCGTCCAGGGAGTCATCGAGCACGCCGAGCACTATGTCGAGGCATTCAACTCGGGTGATGCCGCTGCCGTCGACCTGCTGTACACCGATGACGCGGTCTCCGTATGGGAGAAGGGGAAGCCCGTCGGCGGCCAGGAGCGCAGAGACGGTCTGGCGGCGTTCCTCGCTCAGAAGCCGGTCATGAAGACCACGATTCTCGAGTCCTATGTGACCGGCGATACCGCCCTGCTGGTCGTCGACTGGGCCATCGAGGTCACCGCGGCGCCGGGCGGGCCCGAGCACCACAAGGGCATCGGACTCGACGTGCTGCGCCGTGGTGGCGACGGCAAGTGGCGCTTCGCCATCGACAACCCGCACGGCAAAGACATCTGACGTCCCGCCAGGTTCTGGCATACGACAAATGAATGGAGGAGCTTCCGCTATGAGTAAGGCTCTTGATCTGACCCTCACCGATGACCCGGATCAGCAGAACGACGTCTTCGTCGCCGCATTCAATTCAGGTGACGGCACCATCTTCGACCAGCTGTACCGCGACGACGCGATCTCGAACCTCAGCGGAAAGCCGCTCAACGGCGCTGAGCGCAAGAAAGCCATCACCGAGTTTCTCGCCACCAACCCGAGGCTGAATTCCAAGGTCCAGCAGACCTATCGCACGGGCGACACCTCGCTGCTGATCGTGGAGTTCCATCTCGAAATCACCGGCGAGGACGGCACTCCGGCGAAGATCGACGGCACCTGCACCGACGTTCTCGTTCGCGACGAGAACGGCAAGTGGATTATGGCGATCGACCGCCCGGTCGCGGACGAGCCAGCCGCGTAACCACCACACAGCGAGGGCCGAGGCCTCTTCACGACGGGAATTCACACCCTGCGCCGGTGTCTTTGACCCGGCGCAGGGCCCTGCTCGTCCCAGGTCGGTCAGCTATGGCACAACGGACGGGTGATACGCGCACCCGAGATTTCACGAGACTGGAGCATGATGGATTCTTTGACTGAGGCGTTGCTCTCGGGCGCGTCCGCAGAGGCTCTGGAGCGGGAGGAGGTGCCGGAGTACTACACCGCCGCTCATCTGCGAGCCGAGGACACCGGTCTCTTCGCCGGGTCCGACGACAAGGACGTACGTAGGTCCATCCGTGTCGGGCAGGTCCCGATGCCGGAACTGGCCCCGGACGAGGTGCTGGTCGCGGTGATGGCGAGCGCCATCAACTACAACACCGTCTGGTCCGCCACGTTCGAGCCGGTCCCGACCTTCAAGTTCCTCGAGCGCTTCGGGCGCCAGGGCGGCTATGCCGCCAGGCACCACCTTCCCTACCAGGTCATCGGATCCGACGGTGCCGGGGTGGTAGTCCGCGCGGGCGCCGGCGTACGGCGCTGGCAGGCTGGAGACCATGTCGTCCTCAGTTGCGTCCAGGTCGACGAGTCCGAGCCGGCCACCCACGCGGACGCCATGCTCGGCGCCGAACAGCGCATCTGGGGCTACGAGACCAACTTCGGCGGGCTGGCCCACTACACCGTCGTCAAGGCCAGCCAACTGCTGCCCAAGCCAGGCCATTTGACCTGGGAGGAGTCGGCCGGCGTGATGCTCACGGCGGCCACGTCGTACCGGATGCTGATCAGTGACAAGGGTGCCCGCATCAAGTTGGGCGATGTGGTGCTGATCTGGGGTGCGACAGGTGGACTCGGTGCATTCGCGGTGCAGCTCGTCAAACAGGCCGGAGGCATTCCGGTCGGCGTGGTCGGCTCGGAGCAGAAGGCGAAGGTGCTCCAGTCGCTGGGCTGCGACGTGGTCATCAACCGTGCGGAGATCGGTCTCGGCGGGGCCACGACCCCTCAGGAGACGATCGAGCAGGGGAAGCGACTGGGCAGGATCATCCGCCAGGAGGTGGGCGAGGACCCAAGTGTCGCGTTCGACTACATAGGCCGTGCCACGTTCGGTATCTCGGTGTTCACCGTACGACGTGGCGGCACAGTGGTCACGTGCGGATCGAGCACCGGTTACCAGCACGAGTACGACAACCGCTACCTGTGGATGAACTCCAAGCGCATCGTGGGCAGCCACGCCGCGAACCTCCAGGAGCAGGCGGAATGCAACCGGCTCGTCGCTCTCGGCAAGTTGGCTCCGGTGCTCTCCCGCGTGTACGACCTCGACGACGTGGGCGAAGCGGCCCGCCTCGTGCAGACGAACCAGCACACCGGCAAGGTCGGGGTGCTCTGCCTGGCGCCCAGGGAAGGTCTGGGAGTCACCGATCCCGCGCTGCGGGAGAGGATCGGTGCCGCTGCGCTGAATCCGCTGCGGAGCGTCTGACGTGTCGGGAACAGAGCAGTCCATCGGAATTCTGAGCACCGGTTCCTACGTGCCCAAGGAGGAGATCACCAACGCGGAGATAGCCGCCCGGGTCGGTGTCACGACAGAGTGGATCGAGGAACGGACACAGATTTCCGTACGCCGTTACGCCGCCCCCGACGAGGCTACTTCGGACCTTGCCGTACGGGCCGCCGCACGAGCGCTGGATGCGGCCGGCATGAATGCGCGGCAGATCGACTTCCTGATCGTGTCCACGTCGACCCCGGACTCGCCCCAGCCGCCCACGTCCTTTCACGTCCAGCACGCTCTGGAGGCCGATCGGGCGGTCTGCTTCGACGTCAACGTCGTGTGCAGCGGATTCGTCTACGCTCTGGCGATCGCCCGAACCCTGATTGCCCAGCACCCCGGCCACCGTGCCCTCGTCGTGGGCGCCGACGTCTACTCACGGATCCTGGACTTCTCGGACCGCCGTACCGCTGTGCTGATGGCAGACGGCGCCGGCGCCGCCGTGGTCGGAGCGGTCGGGGAACCGTACGGCTTCATCGACTTCGAGCTGAGCAGCCGGGGCGAGGCACGTCATCTGATCAGGGTTGAGGCTGGAGGAAGCAGGCTTCCGGCCTCCGCGCAGACCCTTGCCGAGGGCGGTCACTTCTTTCGGATGGAAGGCCGTGGGGTACGGGATTTCGTCCTGGAGAACTTTCCCCCCTTGCTCGGCACACTGTCCGAGCGCACGGGCATCACTCCCGAGCAGATCGACCACTTCGTGCCGCATCAGCCCAACGGCGTCATGCTGTCGCAACTCGTCGAGCTCTCCGGTCTCGGCTCCGCGCACACACACCGCACCCTCGAGCGCTACGGAAACACAGGCAACGCAGCCGTGGCCCTCACACTCGACGACGCCCATCGCCAAGGACACCTCAAGGACGGCGACTTCGTGCTGCTCGGCGGCTTCGGCGGCGGCATGTCCATCGGCGCCGGCCTCATCCGCTGGGGAGTGACGTCATGACTACAACAGCTCAGAGCACCCCGGACATCCAACGTGTGGGGATAGTCGGATGCGGGCTGATGGGCTCCGGGATCGCGGAGGTCTGTGCGAAGGCGGGTCTGAACGTGACCGTCGCAGTCTCGCGCCCTACGTCGATCGCACCGGGCCGGCAGCGTATCGAGACCTCACTCGGCCGGGCGGTGGCCAAGGGGAGGTTGACCGAGGCCGAGCGCGACGCGGCGCTGGGCCGCATCTCGATGACGTGCCACCTCGACGAACTGGCCGACCGGCAGTTCGTCATCGAGGCCATTCACGAGGACGAGGCAGCCAAGGTCGGCCTGTTCGCCGCGCTGGACCGTATCGTCGAGGCACCGGACGCGATCCTGGCGTCCAACACCTCGTCCCTGCCCATCATGCGCCTGGCCCGTTCCACCTCCAGAGCCGGCCGCGTCGTCGGCGTGCACTTCTTCAGTCCGGTGCCGGTGCTGCCGCTGGTGGAGCTGACCAGTTCCCTGCAGACGGACGAGGACGTGAGCGACCGGGCCGAGCGGTTCGTGACCGACGTGCTGGGTAAGCAGGTGATCCGTACCCCGGACCGAGCCGGCTTCGTGGTGAACGCGCTGCTCATCCCCTATCTGGTATCCGCCGTCCGCATGGTGGAGTCCGGGTCCGCCTCCGCCGAGGTCATCGACCAGGGCATGCGCCTCGGCTGCTCGCACCCCATGGGCCCGCTCCAGCTGGCGGACCTTATCGGGCTCGATGTCGTGGCATCGATCGCCGACTCGCTCTACGACGAGTTCAAGGAGCCTCTGTACGCGCCTCCGTCGCTGTTGATCCGCATGGTCGAGGGCAACATGCTCGGGCGGAAGACAGGACAGGGGTTCTACACGTACGCCCGGTGACGGCTCGGCGGAGCCTCCAAGCAGTGGAGCCGGTCGGCAAAAGGAGCCACACACGATGGCCGGCCGGTGCCCCCGCCAGGGCGGGCACCGGCCGGCCATCAGCTGCCTCACAGGACAGGAGACTCCGGGTCGAGGCCGAGGATGACCCGGCCCTGGACCTCGAGGTTGGTGCCCGGCGTCATCATGCCGTGCAGCGAGAGGCCTTGCAGGTCCCGGTAGAACCTCTGGAAGTGAGCACTGCGAGCCAGCGCGGACGCGCCGCTCACGGAGTGCAGCAGCTCGACCGCTTCCTTGACCAACTGGATCGCGTAACCGCAGCGTCCGTGGATCGTGGCCCTATCCTCGGGAGTCGGGTACTGACCCGCGTCGGCCTTGCCCTGCAGCAGTTCGACCACCTGCGCCGCGAGTGCCCTGGCTGCCACGATCTTGTTTTCCGCCGTCGCCACGTTTATCTGTGTCACCGGGTGCCGGCTCTGGTCCTCCCAATGGGTATAGGCGATGGCCCTGCCCGGCAGTCGCTCGAGGAACAACTCGTACGCCGCCTGCGCCATGCCGATGTACGCGGCCACACCCTCGGCCATGACGAATCCGATGAGACCGTAGTTCCGGCCGGTCGCGCCGGAGTTCCAACGGTCACCGGTCATGCCTTCGACCGCGGACTCTCCGTCGGCGACACGATACGCAGGCACGAAGACGTTCCGGGCGGTCGTCGTGGAGCTGCCCGTGCCTATGGCCGCCGAGACATGCCAGTCGTCGGCGATCTCCAGATCCGCCATCGGAACCAGGGCGAAGACCAACTCCACCGTTCCGTCCGGCTTCTCGAGCAGTGCTGCAAGGAGATCCCAGTCGGCCCCCCGGCAGCCGGTGTTGAAGCGCCACGAACCGTTGAGGAGATAGCCGCCCTCGGCGGGGGTCAGGGTGCCGCCAGGGGTGAAACCGCCCGACACGCGGACCGCCCCCGACGCGAACACCTCCTCCTGTGCCCGGTCCGGGTACAAGCTGACCATCCACGCAGTCGACACCCACGCAGCCGCGGTCCAGCCTGTCGAGCCGCAGCCGCGAGAGATCTCCTCCAGCACCGCGAACTGATCGGACAACGGGAGATCCAGTCCCCCGAATCGGCTCGGCACGGCCATCCGGAAAACCCCGGCCTTGTCGAGCAGTTCAATGTTCTCGTCCGGAATCCAGCGCCGGTCCTCAGCTTCTCGTCCGTTTCCTCGAAGTGTCGGGACGATATCCGTCACCGCATCGAGCACGGGTGCCGAACTAATGTGGTTCATGGCCATTGTGCTGCCTCCTCGGCTACTCCTTACGATGTGCGCTGGAACGGTACTCCCTCAGCACGAGGCATCAACAGGTCACGCAGTCATGGACCAGTAATCGCGGAACCCTCACACAGTCCCGAAGAACGGAAATCCTGAGGAACCACCGGGAATTAGCAGGAGGAAGAACTCCTCTGCACGTAATTGCCGACCTATTACCGCATCGTGACCGCGCAATGCCAGTGGCTAAATTCAACCTCCGCTAAGGTTGCTCCGGGCAGCACACCC
Source organism: Streptomyces sp. 2A115 (assembly GCF_052245575.1). Classification (NCBI taxonomy): domain Bacteria; kingdom Bacillati; phylum Actinomycetota; class Actinomycetes; order Kitasatosporales; family Streptomycetaceae; genus Streptomyces; species Streptomyces sp. 2A115. Next base: position 16,107 of record NZ_JBQQCG010000128.1, read on the forward strand.
AGCGGAATCGTGCGAACTCAGCCAGCACTCATCATTTCTCGCCACCGCGACACGATTAGGTGCCGGCTCCGACGGGGGAAGGGAAACGGATGACGCCCCTGGACTCGAGGGGAAGAGCTTAGACCGGGCACCGGCCTGCCGTACCAGGCGGATCCGACTGGTCTTCGCTGCCGCGACGGCGTAAATGCATTCTCGACAGCGCGGAGCAGTGGACGCGATGACATCCGTTATTCCCGCGCCCCGGAGAGCGCCCAAATCCCGCTGCCGCGCCATGCACTGAGATCGCCACCCCATACAGCTGTCGCAGGACAGACTCTCCAAGGAAGGCATCATGAACGCCGAAAACAACGTGCCCAGGTCCGGCCCCAAACATGCCACTTCTCGCCGGACCGTTCTGAGAACCGCCGGTGCCACAGCGCTGGCGGCCTCGTTCGGTGCCACCGCGTTGGGTACGGCCCACGCGGGCCAGGACGACGCCACCGCAGACGTCGACAACGATGTGATCGTCATTGGAGCCGGCTTCGCAGGTGTCACCGCTGCCCGCGAGCTGTCGGCCATGGGCCTCAGGACGCTGATCCTCGAGGGGCGCAAGCGGATCGGCGGCCGCGTGTGGACCACGACCTTTGCCGGTGAGCAGGTGGAGCTGGGCGGCACTTGGGTCGACGAGAGACAGCCCAACGTGTGGAAGGAGATCCAGCGGTACGGTATCAAGCTGACCACGGACGTCGTACCGACGCGCGCCATTCTTCCCACCGCTACCGGGTTCGGCGACTTCGACCCGGCAGTGGCGTATGCGCGCCAGTCCGAACTGTTCACTCCGCTCTTCGACGGCTCGAGGGAGTACTTCGAGAAGCCCTACGAACCGCTGTACCGCGAGGCCCTGGTCCGCGACCGTGACAAGCTCACGATGCGGGCTCGACTCGACCAGATGCGCTACTCCGCGGATGAGGAGCGCTGGATTCTCGGTTCGGTCGGCGCACTGACCGGTTCGCCCACGACCATCGGACTGGCCACCATGGCCCAGTGGTGGGCGCTGTCGGGCTGGAACTACGACGGCTACACCGGAGTCAACACCTATCGACCGGAGGTGGGTTCGACAGGGCTGCTCAACGCCATACTCAAGGACTCCACCGCACGCTTGAGCCTTGACTCTCCGGTCGCCTCCGTGGCAGACGACGGTACGAAGGTGATCGTCACCACACGGGCGGGGCAGGTCCACACCGCGCGGGCCGTGGTGGTCGCCGTCCCCGTCAACCTGTGGAACAGCATCAAGTTCACACCGGGACTGCCCGCCGAGTACACCAAGCTCTCCACCGACGGACTGGGCGTACGGTCGTCCCAGAAGTTCCTGATGCACGTTCGGGGAACGAATCTCGACCAGTTCTACGTGGAGGCGCCGCCCGGCTCCCCTGTGGCCCTGGCACTGCCGTTCAAGGCGCGCTCGGACGGGAACATCATGATCGGTTTCTCGGCCAGCACGACCTTCGACGCGTCCAACCGCGCGGATCTGCAACGCGAGATGCGGAAATTCGTTCCCGGTATCGAGGTCGTGGCGGTCAAGGCGCAGCACTGGGGTCAGGATCCGTTCTCCAAGGGCGGATGGGCGGTACGGAAAGCCGGCATCCTGACCGGCCCGCTCAAGGCGGTTCAACAACCCTGGGGCAAGGTAGCGTTCGCGAGCAGTGACATCGCGGTCGGCTGGCACGGGTTCATCGACGGCGCCATCGAGTCCGGATTCACCGCCACCTCACAGGTCGTCAAGACCCTTGGTCTGTAAGAGTTCCGGTCCTGTACACCGCATTCCGGTGGGCACAGCACCCTGATTACCAGTTCGTGACTGTGCGTTGGGGCGGTGATGCCTAGCCTCCATTTGCGTTTTCCCTTTGGATCGCATCTCTGAATTCTTTCCAATCCGGACGAGAGGGTCATCCATGACGACACCGCCCACCACACTATTCGGTTACGACTACTACCAGAACCCGTACCCGACGTTCAACTGGCTTCGCGAAAACTCGCCGATGCACGAGTTCCGGTTTCCCGTCGGGGACATTCCCATGTGGATCGCGACGCGCTTCGACGATGTGCACCAGCTGATGGGGGATGCTCGCTTCAGTACCAGTCCCGCCTGGGCCAGCAAGGAGTTCACCGAGGCCGGGATGAAGGTCGGCGAGGGGACCGCGGTCGAGCAGATCATCACCATGCTCGACCCACCGGATCACACGCGCGTGCGCCGGCTGGCCATGAGCACCTTCACGCCACGGCGGATAGCGGAATGGGAAGAGCCGACCGTGCGGATCGTCGAGGAGGCCCTGGACGATCTCGCGAAGCAGGACGAGCCCGATGTCATGGACTTCGCCGGCGCGATCCCCGCACAACTGATGGGCCGCATCCTGGGCTTTCCGCTGGACCGGTACAACGAGATGCTGCACGCGATGGAGCGTGCGTTCCACACCGACCCCGGCCACGAGGACGACTCACGGCGGGCGTTCGAGGAGATCGCCGAGTACGGCCGGGACCTCATCCGCGAGAAGCGCCGCAGCCCGGGCGACGACCTGACCTCCGCGCTGGTGCAGGCTCGTGACGGGGGTGACCGCCTGGACGAGGATGAACTCGTCGCCATGCTGGCCGTGTTGATCATGGCCGGTCTGGACACCACGCGGAATCTGATCGCCACCTCTGTCCTATCCCTGCTGGAGAGGCCGGACCAGCGCGAGCTGCTGGTGGAGCGTCCCGACCTTGAGAGCTCGGCGATCGAGGAGTTCCTGCGCTTCAACGGCGGCGTGGCCGTGGCCTTCTTCCGGTTCGCGAAGGAGGACATGGACTTCGCCGGCGTGTCCTTGCCTGCGGGGGCTCCGGTGATCGCCGCCATCGCGGCCGCCAACCGTGATCCGCGGCGCTGGCCGGACGCGGACCGCCTCGACATCACCCGCACCGGGCCGCGCCATGTGGGCCTGGGACACGGGCTGCACAACTGCCTCGGAGCCGCCCTGGCCCGGCTGGAGGCGACCGTCGCCATCCCGGCATTGGTACGCCGCTTCCCGCACATGCGGCTGGCGATGCCGAGCACCGAAATTCGCTACGACGAGATGTGGCTGGTGCGCAGCATCCAAAAGCTCCCGGTCCTGCTGCACGGCGACACATCCCGCTGACATGACAGAAGGAGTGAACCGGGTGACGACGACGCTCCGGGTCGACAAGAGTGCGTGCATCGGTTCCGGGCTATGTGCCGCCATGCACCCACAGCTGTTCCGGCTGGCGGACGACGGGTTCGGTGAACCTGTGCGGCATGAGCTGACCGACGCCGACGCCATCGAGTCGGCGCAGGATGTCGCCGCCTGCTGCCCGGGCGAAGCCGTGGTGGTGCGGGAGCCCGGCACGGACTGATCCGTGTCTCCGTACGGAGCCTTACCGCACAGGCACACTGAAAGTGGTCCCCAGAACCTCGAGTTCTGGGGACCACTTTCAGTGTGCGAGGGGATCAGAGGAATGGAGTGTCCGGGTCGAGCCCGAGCAGGACGCGCCCGTACAGCTCCATGTTCGCGTCCGGCGCCATCACGGCGTGCATCGAGATGCCCTGAACGTCTCGGAAGAAGCGCTGGATGGGCAGGGCTCGCGAGATGGCCGACGCACCGCTCGCGGTGAACAGCGTCTGGGTCGCCTCCTTCGCCAGCCGGACCGCGTAGCCGCAGTGGCCGCGCAAGGCGGCCTTCTCCTGGACCGACAGCTGCTCGCCGGCGTCGGTGCGCCGCTGCAGCACCTCCACCTCTCCGGCGAGCAGGGCGCGAGCCGCCGCGATCTGGCTGGCCGCAGTGGCCACCTGCGTCTGGGTCAGCGGATGCAGACTCTGGTCCTGCCAGGAGGTGTAGGAGATCGGCCGGCCCGGCACCCGTTCCACGAACAGCTCGAACGCGCCTTGCGCCATGCCGATCAGGGTCGCGGTGGATTCCGCCATGACGACACTGACCAGGCCGTAGTCCCGCCCCTCGCCGGAGGCGGTGGGGCCGCCCCCGCCGGCGGTGAGGGCCGTGGCCATGGAGATCACCCGGTGCTCGGGGACGAAGACGTCGACCGCCGTCGTGGTGGAGCTCCCGGTGCCCGCCGCCGCCATGGTGTGCCAGTCGTCGGCCGTGGCGAGCTCGGACATCCGCACGACAGCCATGACCTGGTCTTCGGTACCGTCCGGGTGCCGCAGGTTGGTCGCCGTCAGATTCCAGTCGGCGCCACGGCAGCCGGTGTTGAACCGCCAGGAGCCGTTGAGGAGGTATCCGCCCTCGGTGCGGACCAGCGTGCCGGAGGGGGTGAAGCCCCCTGAGACGCGCACTGCGCCTCCCGCGAAGACCTCTTCCTGAGTCCGTTCGGGGTAGAGACGGATCATCCAGGCGCCGGTGATCCAGCCTTCACTGACCCATCCCGTCGATCCGCAGCCACGGGATATCTCGAACAGAATATCGACCTGGTCGGCGACGGACAACTCAAGTCCGCCGAACTTCTTGGGCACCGCGGCCCTGAAAACACCTGCCTTGTCGAGCAGTTCGACGTTCTCGTCGGAAATCCAACGCCGCTCCTCACCGTCCTGTCCGTTCTCCCTGAGCGTCGGTACGGCCGCCCTCACCGCGTCCAGAACCGATGAGATTTCCGTGTCAGTCATGGTGGTACGCCTCCTACTCGGTTTCCTCGTAAGGATGTCCTGCGGGCACCCACAAAGCGGTAACCGCCGGATTCCTCACCTGCTCTCACCTGTGTGCCGGAGCGGGGAAGTAGCCCGAATCCACGAAGAATTCGAGGTACTTTCGGAAGAGTTCTCCGGTAACGGCCGGGCAGGTGATGCCACTTCCCTCCAGTGCTGCCACCGTCTCGGTGGTGGACATCGCCGGATAGAAGGACTCGCTGTCCGCAATGAGCAGTTCGACGGCTTCGAGCAGAGGGGACGCGGAGTTGTCCGGTTGGGAGGCGATGAGGTCGAACCAGGCACCGTGGCCCAGCTCGCCCAGTGGATAGCCGTGGTCACGCAGGCGCGCCACGATGTCAACCGGCGCCACATGACTGTCGTTGTAGAGATGGAAGCTACCGCCCGCCGCCTCGGCCCGCCGGGATATGGCGATGAGCGCGGCACTGGCGTAGTCCACCGGCATCAGGCGGAAGACCCCGGGCAGCCGCTCCGGAGCGGAACCCGCCTGCAGGATGCCCTTGATGGTCAGCCACACGAAGTCTCGGGTCTGGCAAGCGCCGTTGACCTGATCGCCGGCGATCTGGTCAACGCGGTAGACGTTCACCGGCAGGCCGCGCTCGCGGGCGATGCCGATGATCTGTTCCGTGACCCACTTGCTCTGGGTGTAGCCGTTGGGTAGTGCCTCGCCCGGTCCCGTCGGGTCGGTCACCTCCAGAGGGACGCCCCTGGTCACCGGACCCGCGAAGACGCCGGTGGTCGACACATAGTGGAGCGGGACGGTGCGGTGCCGTGCGGCCAGCCGCAGCAGTTCCTCCGTGCCGGTGACATTGGCGGCCTTGACCGTCGCGTACGGGTGGATCCAGTTGACCGATGCCCCGGGGTGGTAGACGACGTCGGCCGTGTAGGCCAGAGCGTCGAACCGCTCCTCGGTCAGGCCGAGCCGGGGTGCGGCGAGGTCGCCGACGACGATACGCAGCCGGTCCTGGTCGATCTCGTCCCAGATGCGGTACCACTCGAGGTTGGCACGCACCCGCTCCAGCGCCTCGCTCTCGTCGGCCGCGCGCACCAGGCAGTGCACCCTTGCGCCGGTCGTAAGCATCAGGTCGCGCAGGACGAACGCGCCGAGGAATCCGGTGGCACCGGTCAGCAGCGCGTCCTCGGGGTCCTTCACCACGGTGACGACCCGGTCCGCCGGGCGGATGTCGTCGGCCAGCGTGATCTCCTCCCGGAAGTCGACCTGCGGGGCACGGTCGCCGGCCGCCCCCCGCACCAGTTCGGCAAGCAGGTGCGCGGCCAGCGCCCCGGGTGAGGGGTGGTCGAAGACCAGGCTGGCCGGGAGTCGGGTGCTGACCACGTCGCCGAGCCTGTTGCGCAGTTCGACGGAGGTCAGCGAGTCGAATCCCAGCTCGGGCAGGGGCTGGTCCTCGCGGATGCCCGTGGCGTCGAAGTGCCCCAGCACCGCGGCCACTTCGCCGCGTACCACGTCCAGAACCGCGCGGTACTGCCCGGCCTCGTCGAGGCCCGCGACCAGTGCGTGGAGCGTGTCGGCGCTCAGACCCGACTCGCGCACCTCGCGGCGTACCGGTGTCCGCGCCAGGTGCCGGAAGAGCAGCGGCACCGCGGCGGACTGCTCCCTGAGCGCTTGGACGTCGACGGGCACACCGACCAGTGCCGGGTGGCCGAGGGCCATCGCCGTGTCCAGCATCCCCGGCCCCTGGTCGGAGGAGACCAGCCGGAAGCCGGCCCGCACGATGCGGTCGACGTCGGCCGCGTCGAGGTTGGCGGCCATGGCGCTCAGTTGCTCCCACAGACCCCAGGCCACCGAGGTCGCCGGCAGACCGTGCGCTCTGCGGTGCTGGGCGAGGCCGTCGAGGAAGGAGTTGGCGGCCGCGTACGTGGACTGGCCCGCGCCGCCTATGACGCCGGCGAGGGAGGAGAACAGCACGAACGCCGATAGGTCCAGATGCCGTGTCAGTTCGTGCAGGTGCCAGGCCGCGTCCGCCTTGGGGCGCAACACCGCGTCCAGCCGCTCGGGGGTCTGCGCGGTGATCAACCCGTCGTCGAGGACGCCCGCGGCGTGCACCACGCCGGTCAGCGGCCGGTCATCGGGAATCCGGGCGAGCAGTTCTTCGAGCGCGGCCCGGTCGGTGGTGTCACAGGCGGCGACGGTGACCCGGGCGCCCAGTGCGGTGAGGGAGTTCCGCAGCTCTCCCCCACCGGGGGCGGCCAGGCCGCTGCGGCTGGTGAGCAGCAGGTCCTTCACTCCGTGCTCGGCGACCAGGTGGCGGGCGAACAGCGCGCCGAGGGTTCCGGTGCCGCCAGTGACGAGGACCGTGCCCTCGGGGTTCCAGGTACCGCTGGGCGTGGTGCCTTGTGTGGGGGCCGCGACGCGGACCGCCCGCGGTACCAGGACCCTGCCGCCCCGGATCGCGGCCTGGGCCTGGCCGGAGCGCACCAGCGCGTGCAGGGCCGCGCGGGAGACGTCATCGCCGCCGGTGCCAGTGCCGGTGCCGGAATCGGAGTCGGCGTTTGTGTCTGTGTCTGTGTCTGTGTCGACCAGGACGAAGCGGCCCGGTGACTCGGACTGGGCCGAGCGCAGCAGTCCCCAGACGGCGGCCCCGGCGAGGTCCGTCACGTCCTCGTCGCCCACGGCCACCGCGCCCCGGGTCACCACCACGAGCGGGGTGTTCTCCAGCCGTGCGTCGGCCAGCCACTCCTGGACGAGCCCGAGGGCGCGGTGGGTGGCCTCGTGCACCGCGTCGACGACGCTGCCGTCCGGTGCGTTCAGTGCGTCCGGGGCCGGCCCGTGCCACGACAGAACGGCCTCGAAGGGTGTCCCGGCCTCCACCGTCTTACCCGCGGCCGACACGTCGTTCACCTGCTCGGCGTCGAACGGACCGGTGCCCAACTGCGCCCAGAAGGGCGCCTCATGGTGGTCGGGCAGCCCCAGGGGCCGCCAGTCCACGTGGGGCAGCGCGTCGTGGTCGCGGGCGCCGCTCACGTCCAGTTCGGCCGCG
>NZ_JBQQCG010000129.1:0-23127 GCF_052245575.1 Streptomyces sp. 2A115
CGACGGTGCCGGTACGGATGATCCAGAACCGGTCGGCGCGGCCGCCTTCTTCGAAGAGGCGGGTGCCCTGCGGGAACGACACCTCCCGGGCGAAGCGCATCAGCCGCTGCCGGTGTTCGGCCGACAGCGCCCGCAGCATGCTGGCGGTGGCGGGAGCGTTCATGGCGACCTCCAGTGACGGCGTTCGGACCTGCCACCTCCAGCGTGTGCCCGTGCCCCCTCTCGGGCCATGGGCCACCCGGCCCCATAGCCGGGCCACCCGGTACCCCGAAAGGGTCCTGCGGCCCCCGGCCCGGATGCTCGATGAAAACGGGAGACTTCTCGTACTCCCTCCGGAAGGATGCCGCCGGCACCTTCCCGGCATGCCCGAACGGCCCCGCCAACCCGCGAACACCTGTGTCAGAGGCGGCCGCCACGGCAGCTCGGATCCTTTTCCCCCGCTGTTCGCAGCCGCCGGGTCCCGTTCCTGCTCAGGCGACCCCCGGGCGCCGCAGCCACCTGTTCGGGGCGCGGCGCATCCGGTCGAAGCGGACGGGCATCGCCTCCGGGTGGTGACTCGGGCGCGGCGGCTCGGGCACTCCTCGCCGGTGGTCACCCTTGGTTACTATGTGCACTTCATGCCGGAGGCCGGAAGCAGGGGGTGGACGGCCGTTGACGGGCCCCTCGGGGGGCAGGGGGTCCGCATGCCGGTCGAAACTCCCCAGATTCTCCCCAGGGCTGATGATGGACACTTGCCACTGTTGTGTGCGTCTGAGGTGGGCGTGGATTGCAAGGCTAAAGAGAAGAGCGGCCTGAGAAAATGCTGAGAGAGGTCACCGCAACCCGTTATGTCGCGCCCCTGCGATCCGGCGGCTCCGTGCCCGGAGTCGTCGAGGCCGACGACCTGGGGACGTACGTCGTGAAGTTCACGGGCTCGGCGCAGGGGCGGAAGGCGCTGGTCGCCGAGGTGATCGTGGGCGAGCTGGCGCGTGCCCTGGGCCTGCGCTTCCCCGAGCTGGTCCTCGTGGACTTCGACCCGGCCGTCGCCGAGCACGAGCCCCACCAGGAGGTCCAGGATCTGCTCCGTGCCAGCGCCGGGATCAACCTAGGCATGGACTGTCTGCCGGGCGCCCAGGACTTCACGACGGAGACCGCGAGGACGTTCCCCGTCGACCCGCTGGAGGCGGGCAAGATCATCTGGCTGGATGCCCTCACGGTCAACGTGGACCGTACGACGCACAGCTCGAACCTGATGGTCTGGCCCACGTTCGGTATCGCACCGCCGCGGCTCTGGCTGATCGACCACGGCGCGGCCCTGGTCTTCCACCACCGCTGGGACACGTCGTCACCGGAGAAGGCGTACGACTTCCGGCGGCACGCGCTGGGCGGCTACGCCCCGGACACACGCGCGGCCGACGCCGAACTCGCCCCGCGGGTGACGCGGGAACTCCTGCGCGAGGTCGCGGCCGAGGTCCCCGACGCCTGGCTCGCGGCACTCATGGAAGAGGAGTCGGGCTTCGCTTCCCCCGACGAGGTGCGCGCGGCCTATGTCGACTATCTGAGCGCCCGCGTGAAGGCTTCCGCGGCCTGGCTCCCCACGGACTTCCCCACCCGCGAACAGCTCGCCGCCGAGGACGTCCACCGAGCGGCGAAGACCCAGGAAGGCCGGCCGGACTGGCTGAAGCGGGTCCCCGACCTGCACGGCAAGCCCGCGGCCGAGCAGGACTGGTCCGTGCACTTCGAGAGGAAGCCCTGACCCCGTGACCGCCCCGACTTCCCCCACCTCCGCCACATCCCCGACCTCCCCGCACCGCGTCCAGATCGAGTACTGCACCCAGTGCCGCTGGCTCCCCCGAGCCGCCTGGCTCGCGCAGGAACTCCTCACCACCTTCGAACAGGAGCTGACCGAGCTCGCGCTCAAGCCCGGCACCGGCGGCGTCTTCGTCGTACGGGTCGACGACGAGGTGATCTGGGACCGCCGAGAGCAGGGCTTCCCGGAGCCGACCGCCGTGAAGCGGCTCGTACGCGACCGAGTGGCCCCGGACAAGAGCCTGGGCCACTCGGAGAAGTGAGGCCTCGGAGAAGCGAGAGCTGGTCGGCTCAGCCGACCAGCTGCTCGTACGCCGGCAGGGTCAGGAAGTCCGCGTAGTCCTCGTCGAGGGCCACCTTCAGGAGCAGGTCGTGTGCCTGCTGCCAGTTGCCGGCCGCGAAGGCTTCGTCGCCCAACTCGGCCCTGATGTTCGCCAGTTCCTCGGTGGCGACCTTGCGGGCCAGCTCCGGCGTGGCCTTCTCGCCGTTCTCGAATTCGACGCCCGCGTTGATCCACTGCCAGATCTGGGAGCGGGAGATCTCGGCGGTGGCCGCGTCCTCCATGAGGTTGAAGATGGCGACGGCGCCGAGGCCGTGCAGCCAGGCCTCGATGTAGCGGATGCCGACCTGGACAGCGTTCACGAGACCCGCGTACGTCGGCTTGGCTTCGAGCGAGTCGACGGCGATCAGGTCGGCCGCCTTGACGTCGACGTCCTCGCGCAGGCGGTCCTTCTGGTTGGGCTTGTCGCCGAGCACCGCGTCGAAGGAGGCCATCGCGATCGGGACCAGGTCCGGGTGCGCGACCCAGGAGCCGTCGAAGCCGTCGTTCGCCTCGCGGTCCTTGTCGGCCTTGACCTTCTCGAAGGCGACCTTGTTGACCTCTTCGTCGCGCCGGGACGGGATGAACGCCGCCATGCCGCCGATCGCGTGCGCGCCGCGCTTGTGGCAGGTGCGGACGAGCAACTCGGTGTAGGCGCGCATGAACGGGGCTGTCATCGTCACCGCGTTGCGGTCCGGGAGGACGAACTTCTGCCCGCCGTCACGGAAGTTCTTGATGATGGAGAAGAGGTAGTCCCAGCGGCCGGCGTTCAACCCCGAGGCGTGGTCGCGGAGTTCGTACAGGATCTCCTCCATCTCGTACGCCGCCGTGATCGTCTCGATCAGGACGGTGGCGCGGACGGTGCCCTGCGGAATGCCGACGTAGTCCTGCGCGAAGACGAAGACGTCGTTCCAGAGGCGGGCCTCCAGGTACGACTCCGTCTTGGGGAGGTAGAAGTACGGGCCCTTGCCCAGGTCGAGCAGGCGCTGCGCGTTGTGGAAGAAGTACAGGCCGAAGTCGACGAGCGCGCCGGGAACGGGCGTGCCCCCGGAGTCGACGAGGTGGCGCTCGTTCAGGTGCCAGCCGCGCGGGCGCGTCACGACCGTCGCCAGTTCCTCGGGGGACTTCAGGGCGTACGACTTGCCCGTGCGCTCGTCCGTGAAGTCGATGTTCCGGGTGTACGCGTCGGTCAGGTTGAGCTGGCCCAGGATCACGTTCTCCCAGGTGGGTGCCGAGGCGTCCTCGAAGTCCGCGAGCCAGACCTTCGCACCCGAGTTGAGGGCGTTGATGGTCATCTTGCGGTCGGTGGGGCCGGTGATCTCGACGCGGCGATCGTTCAGCGCCTCGGGTGACGGGGCCACCTTCCAGGAGTCGTCCGCGCGGATGGCGGCCGTCTCCGGGAGGAAGTCGAGCGTCGAAGTGCGGGCGATCTCGGCACGGCGCTCCCCGCGGCGGGCGAGGAGCTCGTCGCGCCGGGGCGTGAACCGCCGGTGCAGCTCGGCCACGAAGGCGAGGGCCGCGTCGGTGAGGACCTCTTCCTGACGGGGCAGGGGCTCGGCGTCGACGATGGCCAGCGGGGACGGCGCTGGTGCGGACATGAGCTGTCACTTCCTTCAGCGAGCTGACGTGAGTACACCGCGACACTGGGTGCCAGGGGCCCCAGTTGCGGCCGACGGCGCCTGGAGGGCGGTCAGGCGCTTCTGATCAGTGGATACTAGTTTCCTCATGGTGGAAGTTCAATGTTTTGTTGATGTCGAGATTCTCCGGGTCGACGGAACGTGGCGCTCAGTGCCACCCCGCTCACTCAAGGTGGACGAGGTCGGCCTCCGTGTCGATGTCGTACGCCTGCGCCACATCCCCGCACTCGACGAGTCTGATCGCGTCCTCGTGGTCCTTGAGGTAGGCGCGGGCCCCGCGGTCGCCGGTCGCCGTCGCCGCGATTCCCGCCCAGTGGTCGGCACCGAACAGCACCGGATGCCCGCGTACCCCGTCGTACGCGGCCGATACGAGCGTCGCGGGCGACTCGTACGCGGCGAGCACACGCGCCACCGCCTCCGCCCCGATCCCCGGCTGGTCGACGAGCGAGACGAGGGCCGCCCGCGCGCCCGTCCCCGCGAGGGAGGCGAGCCCGGCCCGCAGGGAGGAACCCATGCCGTCCTCCCACTCGGGGTTGTCGACGAGGACGCAGCCGGGCAGTGCGGCCCCGGAGCGCACGGCGTCCGACCGCGCGCCGAGGATCACATGGACGCGGGTGCAGCCGCCCTCCCGCAGGGCCCGGGCCGCGTACTCCACCAGAGGGCGGCCCCGGTGCTCCAGGAGCGCCTTGGGGCGTCCGCCGAGGCGCCGCCCTCCGCCGGCGGCCAGCAGCAGCCCGGCGACCTGCTCGTTGTTCTCCGTCATGTTCTCTGCATACCGGACCCGGCGCGAGCGCGCCCCGGAACGCGTGTGTGCTTCATGATGTCCGAGGGCTGAATTTCGGTCCTCGCGGTGGCGCCCACCGCGCCGGGTGGCGTTTACTGGCCCGCGTCCCCCGGTGCCTGACCAACGCCACGGGATGTTCGGCGAGAGTGACAGTGCGAGCCCGATGGACGGCGCACAAAGGCGTGCGAGGGGGGAGAGCTGTGTTGCGGAGCTTGGGGCAGAGGCCAGTGACCGGCAGCGACGAGGACCCGAAAGTGGCGGAGTTGCGAACCGCGGTGTCCAGGCTGCGCCGCGAACTCGCCGCGCACCCGGCCGAGTTCCCTGACCGCGGCATCGCGGAGGACGAGCTCGCGGCGCTCGCCGCGATGGCCGTCAGCGGCATGCCGGAGGTTCCCCGCCTGCGTCGCTCGCTGCTCCTGATCGCCGGTTCCATAGGCTCGGTCAGCGCGCTGGCCGCGGGCCTCGCGGACGTACGCAGCGCGGTTGACCTCTTCGGCGAGCCGCCGCGACGCTGAGTCCGGCGGCCCGGCAACTCCTTTGCACTACGCCAATTGAGGCGTACGTACGTCAGTCGAGGGCTCTCAGGCCGCGGGCCCCGAACTCGCCAGCGCCGCCGACAGCTCCACCGCGACCTGCTGGAGCACGGGCACGATCTTCTCCGTCGCCGACTCCGTGACGCGGCCGGCCGGCCCCGAGATCGAAATCGCCGCGGCGGTGGGGGAGTTGGGCACGGAGACGGCCAGGCAGCGGACGCCGACCTCCTGCTCGCTGTCGTCCACCGCGTACCCGGCACGCCGTACCTCTTCGAGCGCGGTGAGGAAGTCTTCGGGCCTGGTGATCGTCTTGTCCGTCGCGGCGGGCATGCCCGTACGGGACAGGAGTGCGCGCACCTCGTCCGCCGGGACGCCGGCGAGCAGGGCCTTGCCGACGCCCGTCGAGTGCGGCAGCACCCGGCGGCCCACCTCGGTGAACATCCGCATCGAGTGCTTGGACGGCACCTGCGCCACGTACACGATCTCGTCGCCGTCGAGCAGCGCCATGTTCGCCGTCTCGCCGGTCTCCTCGACCAGGCGGGCGAGGTAGGGGCGGGCCCAGGTGCCGAGCAGTCGGGACGCGGACTCGCCGAGGCGGATCAGGCGCGGGCCGAGGGCGTACCGTCGATTGGTCTGCTGGCGTACGTAACCGCAGGACACCAGCGTGCGCATCAGGCGGTGGATGGTGGGCAGCGGCAGCCCGCTGCTCGCGGAGAGTTCGCTCAGACCGACCTCGCCACCCGCGTCCGCCATCCTCTCCAGCAGGTCGAAGGCGCGCTCGAGGGACTGGACGCCACCGCCGGAGGCGGACGATTTGGCGGCGTCGGTGGTGCTGGCGCTGGACGACGGCACGGGCGCGGTCCTTTCGAGCGGGCGGGCGAAGTCGCAGCCTACCCGGCAGTTGGTTGACTGCACGGTTGTGTGTAGTTACGTTCTGCGTGCCGAAATTTTAATTCCACTTTGCGGAAACGTCCAGAGAGAGTCCCAGGTGGCGGACAGTGGAGGGGTGACTCTTGACGGCGTGAGGTGTGGAGTGAAGACTCCTTCAACAGAACGTTGAATTCCGTTACGTGGAAGTAAACAGCGGAAGTAAAACGGCGGCAGAGAGGGGTCCGGGTGTCCGACGACGGATTGGTCGAAGAGGGCGGATCGGCCGGAGGCGAAGGATCGGCCGAGGGCGAAGGATCGGTCGAACTGGTGCTGCGCTCGACGCGCGTCATCACTCCCGAAGGGACGCGCGCGGCCTCGGTCGCGGTCGCCAGGGGGAAGATCACGGCCGTGCTCGCGTACGACGCCGAGTTGCCCGCCGGGGCCAGGCTCGAGGACTTCGGCGACGACGTCCTGCTCCCCGGCCTCGTCGACACCCACGTGCACGTCAACGACCCGGGCCGCACGGAATGGGAGGGCTTCTGGACCGCCACCCGCGCCGCGGCGGCCGGCGGCATCACGACGCTGGTCGACATGCCCCTCAACTCCCTTCCGCCGACCACGACGGTGGACCACCTTCGTACCAAGAAGGACGTCGCCCGGTCCAAGGCGCACATCGATGTGGGCTTCTGGGGCGGAGCCCTGCCCGACAACGTCAAGCACCTGCGGCCGCTGCACGACGCGGGCGTCTTCGGCTTCAAGGCGTTCCTGTCGCCCTCCGGCGTCGACGAGTTCCCCGAGCTGACCCAGGAGCAACTCGCCCAGTCGCTGGCCGAGATCGCCGGATTCGACGGCCTGCTGATCGTGCACGCCGAGGATCCGCACCACCTCGCGGCGGCCCCCCAGCTGGGCGGGCAGAAGGCCATCAAGTACGCGGCCTTCCTCGCCTCGCGCCCGCGCGATGCCGAGGACACCGCCATCGCGAACCTCATCGCCCAGGCCAAGCGCCTCGACGCGCGCGTGCACGTGCTCCACCTGTCGTCCAGCGACGCGCTGCCGCTGATCGCCGCCGCCAAGAGCGAGGGCGTACGGATCACGGTGGAGACCTGTCCCCACTACCTCACGCTCACCGCCGAGGAAGTACCGGACGGGGCAAGCGAGTTCAAGTGCTGCCCGCCCATCCGTGAGGCCGCCAACCAGGACCTGCTGTGGCAGGCGCTGGCCGACGGCACGATCGACTGCGTCGTCACCGACCACTCGCCGTCGACCGCCGACCTGAAGACCGACGACTTCGCCACCGCGTGGGGCGGTATCTCCGGGCTCCAGCTCAGCCTGTCCGCGATCTGGACCGAGGCGCGCAAGCGCGGACACGGCCTGGAGGACGTGGTCCGCTGGATGTCCTCGCGCACGGCGCGACTCGTCGGCCTCGACCATCGCAAGGGCGCCATCGAAGCCGGCCGTGACGCCGACTTCGCGGTCCTCGCGCCCGACGAGACCTTCACCGTCGACCCTGCCGCGCTCCAGCACCGCAACCGGGTCACGGCGTACGCGGGTCGGACCCTGCACGGTGTCGTCAAATCCACCTGGCTGCGCGGCGAACGCATCATGACCGACGGTGAGTTCGCCGAGCCGAGCGGTCAACTCCTGTCCCGGCAGCCGTAGCCCATGCATGACATGCGCGTCATGCCCCTCACGCATGTCATAGGCGTCCCAGCACCCGCACCCGCAGCGGCCGACCCTGAAAGGCAGATCTGATCACCGTGACGGAGATTCCCCACTTCACCGGCGACGCGAAACCCTACGGAGGCGGCGACCCGTACGCGGACCACCGCACCGCCGACTTCCCCTTCACCCAGCACGCCAACCTCGCCGACCGGCAGCTCGGCGCCGGTGTCATCGCCGCCAACGACGAGTTCTTCGCCCAGCGCGAAAACCTGCTCCTGCCCGCGCGGGCCGAGTTCGACCCCGAGCACTTCGGGCACAAGGGCAAGATCATGGACGGCTGGGAGACGCGCCGCCGCCGGGGTGTCTCCGCCGAGCACCCGTGGCCCACGGCCGACGACCACGACTGGGCGCTCGTACGCCTCGGCGCTCCCGGAGTCGTACGCGGCATCGTCGTCGACACCGCTCACTTCCGTGGCAACTACCCGCAGGCGGTGTCGGTCGAAGGAGCCTCGGTGCCCGGCTCCCCGTCCCCCGAGCAGCTCCTCGGGGACGATGTGAAGTGGACAACTCTCGTACCCCGTACGGCGGTTGGCGGCCACGCGGCCAACGGGTTCGCCGTCGACATCGAGCAGCGCTTCACCCACCTCCGCGTCAACCAGCACCCCGACGGGGGCATCGCGCGCCTGCGGGTGTACGGCGAGGTCGTACCCGATCCGAAGTGGCTGTCGGTCCTCGGCACGTTCGACGTCGTCGCCCTGGAGAACGGTGGCCAGGTCGAGGACGCGTCCAACCTCTTCTACTCACCCGCCACCAACACCATCCAGCCCGGCCGCTCCCGCAAGATGGACGACGGCTGGGAGACGCGGCGTCGGCGCGACCAGGGCAACGACTGGATCCGCTACCAGCTCGTCGCCCGGTCCGAGATCCGCGCGATCGAGATCGACACGGCGTATCTGAAGGGCAACTCGGCGGGCTGGGCGTCGGTTTCGGTGCGCGACGGCTCGGAAGGTTCGGACGGCTCGGAAGGTTCGGACGGCGCGTGGACGGAGGTCCTGCCCCGCACGCGGCTCCAGCCCGACACCAACCATCGCTTCGTGCTCGCCGCTCCTGCCGTCGGTACGCACGCGCGCGTGGACATCTTCCCGGACGGGGGGATCTCGCGGCTGCGGCTGTTCGGCTCGCTGACGGTGGAGGGGGCGGGGCGGCTGATGGCGCGGTATCAGGAGCTCGGGGGGTGAGGCCGGGGTGTTTCGCCCCCGCCGCCCCTACCCGTTCCATCCCTGGGGGCTGCGCCCCCAGACCCCCTTTCGGCCTGGACGGCCTCGTCCTCAAACGCCGGACGGGCTGAATTTCAGCCCGTCCGGCGTTTGAGGAGCGGGGGTTCGGGGGCCGGCCCCCGAAACGGCGTCAGGCCGCATGCCCCCCGTCCACCGCGAACTCCGCCCCCGTGACGTACGCCGCCTCCGCCCCCGCCAGATACGCCACCACCGACGCCACCTCATCCACCGTCCCGAAACGACCCACCGCGGTCATCGCCGCCTGCCCGGCCGCATACGGCCCGTCCGCGGGGTTCATGTCGGTGTCGATCGGCCCGGGATGGACGATGTTCGCGGTGATCCCACGCTCACCCAGCTCCCTGGCCAGGGCCTTCGTCAGCCCGATCAGGGCCGATTTGCCGGTGGTGTACAGGGTGCCGCCGGGGCCTGGTACGCGCTGAGACATGCACGTACCGATGGTGATGATCCGGCCGCCGCTTCCCATGCGGGCGGCCGCCGCCTGGGAGGCGAGGAAGACGCCTCGCACGTTCACGGCGAGGACCCGGTCGACGTCGGCGAGGGAGAGGCTGTCCAGCGGTCCGAGCAGCCCCACGCCCACGTTGTTCACCAGGACGTCGAGGCCGCCGAGCGCCTCTGCCGCGCGGTCCACGGCCGTCGCCGCCTCCTCCGCGTCGGCGGAGTCCGCGCGGAGGGCGAGCGCCCGCTGTCCCAGCGCCTCGATCCGCCCGACGACGTCGTCCGCGGCCTCCTTGTCGCGCACGTAAGTGAGGGCGACGTCCGCCCCTTCCTGGGCGAGCCGTACCGCGATAGCCGCGCCGATCCCGCGGCTGCCGCCGGTCACCAGAGCCGTTGTTCCGTTCATGGTCGCTTGTGAGGTCATGGGTCCATCCCAGCGGCCACGACACCGAAGTGCTGGCGGCCAACGGACACCGAGGTCACTCGTGTGTGGCTCGACAGACCGGTCCGGGGACGGCCGATGAGTTGCGGGTGCCTGCGGGGTCTGAGCTGATGACAGGAAAACGCACGGAGCCGGACACCCACCCGGGAGTCAGCCGGACACGCACCCGGGAAGTCAGCCGGACACCCAGGAAGAAGGCACCCGCCATGGGCAAACTCACCCTCACCAGCTTCGTCACCCTCGACGGCGTCCACCAGGCCCCGGGCGGTCCCGACGAGGACCGTCGCGACGGCTTCGAGCACGGCGGATGGAGCGTCCCGTACGGCGACGAGGACTTCGGTCGGTTCATCGACGAGGTCTTCGGCCGTGTCGGCGCCTTCCTGCTCGGCCGCCGCACGTACGAGATCTTCGCCGGGCACTGGCCCAGGGTCACCGACCCGGCCGACCCGGTCGCCTCGAAGCTCAACGCCCTGCCCAAGTACGTCGCCTCGTCGAGCCTCACGAAGCCCGACTGGGCCGGCACCTCGGTGATCCGAGGCGACCTCGCCAAGGAAGTCGCCGCGATCAAGGAGGACACCGAAGGGGAGGTGCAGATCCACGGCAGCGGCGCCCTCGCCCAGTCCCTGCTGGCGCTCGACCTCATCGACACCGTGCACCTGCTGTCCTTCCCCGTCGTGCTCGGCACCGGCCGCCGTCTCTTCGCCGAAGGCGGCGTACCGACCGCGTTCAAGCACACCGGGGCGCGCATCACGAGCGCGGGCGTCGCCATCCACACGTACGACCTGGCGGGCCGCCCGGAGTACGGCACGTACGAACTTCCGGAAGAGACCGCGTAGGGCCCGTAAGCGCCCCCGTGGAGACGGTGCGGGGGCATCGGGCGGCAGGTTAACTCCCGGAAAATTCATCCGACTTGCGGGACGAAATTACCGAACTTGACATTGACATGTCATGGTCTACGCGCGTCATGCTAGATGCCATGAGATTCCCCCCACGTACCACTCGCATCGGCGCTCTGGTCGCACTCACCTCCGCCCTGCTCGTCGGCGGCGTCGCCACGGTTCCCGCGAACGCGGCGGCGACCGCGGTCGGGAACATCTGTTACAGCGCGCTGCCGTCCCAGGCGCACGACACGCTCGACCTCATCGAGTCGGGCGGTCCCTTCCCCTACGACCAGGACGGCACCGTCTTCCAGAACCGGGAAGGCATCCTGCCGTCCCAGAGCACCGGGTACTACCACGAGTACACGGTGATCACCCCTGGCTCGTCCACGCGCGGTGCGCGCCGCATCGTCACCGGCGAGGAGACCCAGGAGGACTACTACACCTCCGACCACTACGCCTCGTTCAGGCTGGTCAACTACAGCTGCTGACCGGTACGTACGAGCCGTAGGACCCCTACGGAACGTGGAACTCACACGGTTCGCCAGAAGCCCGATGAGCGCTCATCCGGGTTTCCGGCTCTCGGCGACCGCGAACAGCGCGAACGACAGCACCAGCAGCGCGATGCTCCCGTAGATCTCGTAGCCGTCGAGGAAACCGAGCCGTTGCACGAGGCCCCAACCGCGCAGCCAGCCGGTGATCTCGTGCACCAGGCCGACCCCGCCCTGTAGGAGGGCGATCACGCCGAGAAACTCCAGAAGCTGCTTCATCCAAGGATCCTCGCCCCGCGGACCCCCCACGCTCATCGGCCGCGGGGCGAGGTATGTCCGACCGAAGTCCCGTACCGGCTTGGCCGACTGCGTCCAAAGTCTCCGGCGTTGCGACTTTGGTCGGCGATCGGGCGCACCGGGCGGTGGGAGCGGGTGTCGGTGCGTAGATTTGTCGACCGTGAGTGGCAATGAGTGATAAATCGCCGACGCCCGGGTCGCAGTCTCCGCCGGGGCCACTGCCCGTGACGGAGTCATTCCCTCTGGTGGGGCGGGTGCCTCTGGCGGGGCGGCGGTGGCTGCTGCCGTCGGCCGTCGCCGACGAACTCGATCCCGACCGGAGGCGGAAGAACGGGCGTCCGCGGCGTACCGCGCGGGACTGGGTCGTCGACTTCACGTGCTTCCTGCTGGCCGTCGTCATCGGGCTGCTGGGCGCGGACGCGTTGCCCCGGGAGCCCCACACGCCGTACGCGCTCGAAGTCGTCGACCAGTGGCTCGGGGCGTTCGCCTGCGCCGCGATGTGGCTGCGGCGGCGCTGGCCGCTCGGTCTCGCGGTGGCGATGGTTCCCGTCCAGTTCGTCTCGGTCACAGCGGGCGGGGCCGCGGTGATCGCCCTCTTCTCGCTCGCCGTGCACCGGCCCTTCAAGTACTCGGCCTGGATCGCCGGGATCTCGATGGCGGTGGTGCCGGTCTTCTACTGGCTGCGTCCCGATCCCGATCTGCCGTATTTCGCGTCCATCCTGCTCGGCGTGCTGCTGACCGTCGCGGTGGTCGGGTGGGGCATGTTCGCGCGGTCCCGGCGGCAGCTTCTGATGAGTCTGCGGGACCGGGCGCGGCGGGCGGAGACCGAGGCGGCGCTCCGGGCCGAGCAGGCCCAGCGGCTGGCCCGGGAGGAGATCGCGCGCGAGATGCACGACGTACTGGCTCATCGGCTGACCCTGCTCAGCGTGCACGCCGGAGCGCTGGAGATCCGCCCGGACGCACCTCGGGCGGAGGTCTCGCGGGCCGCCGGGGTGATCCGGGAGAGCGCGCACGAGGCCTTGCAGGATCTGCGGGAGATCATCGGGGTGTTGCGGGCGTCAGGTGACGGCGGCGACGAGTCGGGGCGCCCGCAGCCGACGCTCGCCGCACTGGAAGGACTGGTCTCCGAGAGCCGCGAGGCCGGCGTGAAGGTCACACTCGACAACCGCGTCACCGACGCCGCCACCGTTCCCGCGTCCGTCGGCCGCACCGCGTACCGCATCGCCCAGGAGGGCCTGACCAACGCCCGTAAGCACGCCCCAGGTGCGGAGGCCACGGTCACCGTGTCCGGGGCGCCGGGCGACGGCCTCACAGTGTCCGTACGCAACCCGCCGCCTCCCGGAGACGTCCCCCATGTCCCGGGTTCCGGCCAGGGACTGATCGGCCTGACGGAACGGGCGACGCTCGCGGGGGGACATCTGGAGCACGGGCCGGAGGAGGACGGGGGGTTCCAGGTGTGGGCGTGGCTGCCGTGGGGCTGAACCCCGACTCCCTGGCCGAGAGCGGCACACGGCCCCTGTCCGGCGGTGCGCGGGACGAAATCACCGACCTCGGCCGCCCATGCCGCGGGCCGGTGGGGGCTTGTCGCGCGGTTTCCCGCGTTCGCCGGCGGAGCGGTGTCACTACGGTGGGCCCATGATTCCGATCCGTCTGCTCCTGGTCGACGACGACCCGCTGGTCAGGGCCGGCCTCTCCTTCATGCTGGGCGGTGCCGACGACCTGGAGATCGTGGGCGAGGCCGCCGACGGCAGCGAGGTCGAGGAACTCGTCGACCGCACCCGCCCCGATGTCGTGCTCATGGACATCCGGATGCCGACCGTGGACGGCCTCTCCGCCACCGAACGGCTCAGGAGCCGCGAGGACGCCCCCCAGGTCATCGTCCTCACCACCTTCCACGCCGACGACCAGGTGCTGCGGGCGTTACGCGCGGGCGCGGCAGGCTTCGTCCTCAAGGACACACCGCCCGTGGAGATCCTCGCGGCGGTACGGCGGGTCGCGGCCGGTGATCCCGTGCTCTCGCCCACCGTCACCCGGCAGCTGATGGAACACGCCGCGGGCGCCGCGCTCGACACTCGGCGTACAAGGGCCCGTACCCGAATCGCCGCGCTCAACGACCGTGAACGCGAGGTCGCCGTCTCGGTCGGCCGGGGCCGCTCGAACGCCGAGATCGCGGCCGAACTGTTCATGAGCGTCGCCACGGTGAAGACGCACGTCTCCCGCATCCTCGCCAAGCTCGAGCTCAACAACCGTGTGCAGATCGCTCTGTTGACGTACGACGCGGGGCTTTTGGAGGAGGACGGCCACTAGGGGACGACCACTGGGAAGAACGGGCACTCGTCGGTGGTCGTGGGCGTTGGAGTTGGAGGGGGAGAGGGCAGGAGAGGGGCATGGGGGAGAGCGGGTGGCGGAAGTGATCGACCTGGGGGAGTACGGGGCGAGGTTCAGAGAGGACCCGCATCCCGTGTACGCGGAGCTGCGTGCGCTCGGACCTGTGCACCGGGTGCGGCTGCCGCCGCCCGACGAGCACCATGAGACCTGGCTGGTCGTCGGGTACGAGGAGGCGCGGGCCGCGCTCGCCGATCCGCGCCTCGCCAAGGACGGCCAGAAGATCGGCGTCACCTTCCTCGACGAGGAGCTGATCGGCAAGTACCTGCTGACCGCCGATCCGCCGCAGCACACGCGGCTGCGGGCGCTGATCGCCCGCGAGTTCACGATGCGCCGGGTGGAGACGCTGCGGCCGCGCGTCCAGGAGATCACCGACGCACTCCTCGACTCGATGCTGCCCCGCGGCCGGGCCGACCTCGTCGAGTCCTTCGCCTACCCGCTGCCGCTCACCGTCATCTGCGAGTTGCTCGGGGTGCCGGACATCGACCGGGCGGCGTTCCGCGCGATGTCGACCGAGGCGGTCGCGCCCGTCAGCGCGGAGAGCGCGTACGACGCGTTCGCCCAACTCGCCGCGTACCTCACCGACTTGATCGAGGACAAGCGGTGCGCGGGACCGGCCGACGACCTGCTCAGCGGACTCATCCGCACGACCGCGGAGGACGGCGACCGGCTCTCCGCGGAGGAGTTGCGCGGCATGGCGTTCGTGCTGCTCATCGCGGGTCACGAGACGACGGTCAACCTCATCTCCAGCGGCGTCCACGCGTTGCTCACCCACCCCGGTCAACTCGCCGCGCTGCGAGCCGACATGACGCTCCTCGACGGCGCCGTCGAGGAGATGCTGCGCTACGAAGGGCCGGTGGAGAACGCCACGTTCCGGTACGCCGCCGAACCTCTCGACATCGCCGGCACGGCCGTCGGGTCGGGTGAGGCGGTGATGATCGGCCTCACCGCCGCCGACCGCGACGAGTTCCGCTTTCCGGCCCCCGACCGCTTCGACATCCGTCGCGACACCCGTGGCCACGTCGCCTTCGGCCACGGCATCCACTACTGCCTCGGCGCCCCGCTGGCCCGCCTCGAAGCCCGCGTCGCCCTCCGCGCACTGCTGGACCGCTGCCCGGACCTGGCCCTCGACGGCCCGCCGAGCGGATGGTTGTCGGGGATGTTGATGCGGGGGGTGCGGCGGCTGCCGGTGCGTTGGTAGGGATAGCGGCGTGCGCGCGATGCCCGCGGACGCTGTCGCCGAGCGCCGAGCGCCGAGCGCCGAGCGCCGAGCGCTGTGGCCCAGGGCACGGTGCTGCCCGCGCAGGCACCCTGACGTCAGTCCCGGCCGCCTGTCGGTCCCGGCCGTCCGTCAGTCCCGCCGTCCGTCAGTCCCGCCGTCCGTCAGTCCCGCCGTCCGTCAGTCCCGCCCTCCCGGAATCTCCATCAGGGACACCAACCGGCGCTCGCGCCGCGACAGTTCGCACGCCTCGGCGATCCGCAGCGCATGCAGCGCCTCGCGCCCGTCGCACGGATTGGCCCGCTCCCCGCGCACCACCTCGACGAACGCGTGCAGCTCGGCCTCGTACGCGGGCCCGAACCGCTCCAGGAACCCCGTCCACGGCTTGTCCGCCGCCGGCAACCCGGCCGGTTCCGTGGAGGCGATCGGCGTCCGGTCGTCGAGCCCGACCCCGATCTGGTCGAGCTCCCCGGCCAGCTCCATGCGGACGTCGTACCCCGCACCGTTCAGCCGGGTCGCCGTCGTAGTGGCGAGCGTGCCGTCGTCCAGAGTGAGGACGGCCGCGGCCGTGTCGATGTCGCCCGCCTCGCGGAACATCGCGGGTCCGGCGTCCGAACCCATCGCGTACACCTCGGTGACCTCATGCCCTGTCACCCATCGCAGGATGTCGAAGTCGTGCACCAGACAGTCCCGGTACAGACCGCCGGAGAGCGGGAGGTACGCGGCCGAGGGTGGCAGCTGGTCGGACGTCATCGCGCGCACGGTGTGCAGCCGCCCGAGACGCCCGGAGCGCACCGCCTCGCGCGCGGCCGTGTAGCCGACGTCGAAGCGCCGCTGGAAACCCATCTGCAGGATCGTTCCGGCGGCCTCGACCTCGGCGATGGCCGTGAGCGTGCCCGGCAGGTCGAGCGCTATGGGCTTTTCGCAGAACACCGGAAGTCCGGCCCTTGCTGCCCGACCGATCAGTTCGGCATGGGCCGACGTGGCCGTGGTGATGACCACGGCGTCCACACCCCAGGTGAAGATCTCGTCCACGCCGGGCGCCGCCGTCGCGCCCAGGCGGTCCGCGAGCTGACGAGCCCGTGCGGTGTCCGCGTCCGTGACGATGAGCGAGCCGCCGACCTCACGGTGACGACTGAGAGAGGCCGCGTGAAATGTCCCAATACGACCCGTTCCGATGAGTCCGATGCGCATGGGAACAACCTGCGGGTGAGCGGAGTACTTGTCAACTGTTTGTCCGGACAACCGAACTTCACAACTTCCCGTCATCATTCACCGGAGCTACGCTCGGCCCCGTGCCCAAACCAGATGAGGATCCGAAGGTGCCGCTTCAGCTCAGCGTCGACCGGAACAGCCCGGTGCCGCTGTACTTCCAGCTGTCCCAGCAGCTCGAAGCCGCGATCGAGCACGGCGCCCTGACCCCCGGCAGCCTGCTGGGCAACGAGATCGAGCTCGCCGGACGCCTCGGCCTGTCCCGCCCCACGGTCCGCCAGGCCATCCAGTCCCTCGTCGACAAGGGCCTCCTCGTCCGCCGCAGGGGCGTCGGCACCCAGGTCGTGCACAGCCAGGTCAAGCGCCCGCTGGAGCTCAGCAGCCTCTACGACGACCTGGAGGCGGCCGGCCAGCGTCCGGCGACCCGGGTCCTCGTCAACACGGTCGTCCCGGCGTCGGCCGAGGTCGCGGCCGCCCTCGGAGTCGCCGAGGACAGCGACGTGCACCGAGTGGAGCGGCTGCGGCTGGCCCACGGCGAGCCGATGGCGTACCTCTGCAACCACCTGCCCCCCGCTCTCCTCGACCTCGACAGCGCACAGCTGGAGGCCACCGGCCTGTACCGGCTGATGCGCGCCGCCGGCATCACCCTGCACAGCGCCCGCCAGTCCGTCGGCGCCCGCGCCGCCACGGCCGTGGAGGCGGAGCGCCTCGGCGAGCCCGAGGGCGCCCCGCTGCTCACCATGCAGCGCACCACGTTCGACGACACCGGCCGAGCGGTCGAGTTCGGCTCCCACACATACCGCGCCTCGCGCTACTCCTTCGAGTTCCAGCTGCTCGTACGTCCCTGAGCCGATACCCGCCAGATGGGCGGGAGGCGCGAGCTTGACGATGTGCGCCACGAGCCGGCGAACGCCGCACCCTGAGGTGCCCCTTTCAAGGGCGCGAGCTGTGACATTCGCGGCTTTGCCGCAGCGCGCGACCAGCCACGGCGGACCCGTAGCTCACCAACGGCCGGCAGCTTTCCAGGGCAGCCGCGAGCCCGGCGAAGGGGCTCCGCCGTGCGGCGTAGCGTCGGCGTGGGGCAGAATCGGCGCGATGAGCACATACCGCGATCTCGCACTGCCCCGGGCTCTCGGCTCCGCCCGAGCGAGTGGCGCCCCCATCGGCTCCCGCTCGGCCACTGTCCTGCGCACCGTGGGCACGCGCGAGCGCCGTTCACACCTGACGGCGCCCCGCGTTCCCACCGTCGGCATCGACATCGGCGGTACGAAGGTGATGGCGGGCGTCGTCGACGCGGACGGCAACATCCTGGAGAAGGTCCGCACCGAGACGCCGGACAAGTCCAAGAGTCCCAAGGTCGTCGAGGACACCATCGTCGAGCTGGTCCTGGACCTCTCCGACCGGCACGACGTGCACGCGGTCGGCATCGGCGCGGCCGGCTGGGTCGACGCCGACCGCAACCGCGTCCTGTTCGCGCCCCACCTGTCGTGGCGCAACGAGCCCCTCCGGGACCGCATCTCCGGCCGCCTCGCCGTGCCCGTCCTGGTGGACAACGACGCCAACACCGCCGCCTGGGCCGAGTGGCGCTTCGGCGCGGGCCGTGGCGAGGACCATCTCGTCATGATCACCCTCGGTACCGGCATCGGCGGCGCAATCCTGGAGGACGGCCAGGTCAAGCGCGGAAAGTTCGGCGTCGCCGGTGAGTTCGGCCATATGCAGGTCGTGCCCGGCGGCCATCGCTGCCCCTGCGGCAACCGCGGCTGCTGGGAGCAGTACAGCTCAGGCAACGCGCTGGTCCGCGAGGCCCGCGAACTCGCCGCCGCCGACTCCCCGGTGGCGTACGGGATCATCGAGCACGTCAAGGGCGACATCTCCGAGATCACGGGCCCGATGATCACCGAGCTGGCCCGCGAGGGCGACGCGATGTGCATCGAGCTGCTCCAGGACATCGGCCAGTGGCTAGGGGTCGGCATCGCGAACCTCGCGGCCGCCCTCGACCCGTCCTGCTTCGTCATCGGCGGCGGCGTCAGCGCGGCCGACGACCTGCTGATCGGCCCCGCGCGGGACGCGTTCCGCCGCCACCTGACCGGCCGTGGCTACCGCCCCGAGGCCCGGATCGCCCGCGCCCAGCTCGGCCCCGAGGCCGGCATGGTCGGCGCCGCCGACCTCGCGCGGCTCGTCGCCCGCCGCTTCCGCCGGGCCAACCGGCGCCGGGTGGAGCGCTACGAGCGGTACGAGCGCTTCGCCGAGTCGCGCCGTTCCGCACAGGAGTCGCTGTGACGGCTTCGCTGCCCCGCCAGGCCTCGCCCCCGGACGAGCCACCGAGGCCGGCCGAGGACCGGGGCCACATGATCCGCCGCCGCGCGCTGACGCTGCTGATCATCGTGCTGCTCATCGGCGTCCCGGCCGGTTATCTGGTGATCTCCGCCAACCAGAGCCGGGACAGCGGCAAGGACAAGGCAGAGAAGTACTCGGCGAGAGGTCTCACCGAGGAGTGGCCCTCCCGGGTCCAGCGCCGCCTCTACCAGGTGCCCATCCCGCCGTACTCGGACGACGTCGCCTACTACGAGACGAACAACTGGCGGACCAGCAGGCTGTACGCCCAGTTCCTCACCAGCGACGAGGGCCTCGACAAGTTCCTCAAGGGCATCGGCACCAACCGCGCCGCCCTGAAGAAGGACCACCTCGCCATCAGCGCCCGCGACCAGAGGGTCGTCCGCTGGGACTTCACCGGCCCAGGCCCCTGGTCGGGCCTCACCCGTACACAGAAGAACCCGACGCCCACCAAGACCATCGTCGTGAACTGGTCGAAGCCCGGTCACCCCATGGTCTACGTGGTCTCCAGAACGACCCCTTGACCCCTGCCGCCCCGCCGCCGGGCCGGATTGTCAGACCCGGCCCGTAGAGTCGAAGACGAGTGATCCGACTGGGGCGAGGGAGGTGGCTGGACGTATGGGTGAGGGCACGACGGGGTCTGTGATCGGTGGTGCGCCACTGCCGACGTCGGCCGCCGGGGAGACGCCGACCGCAGTCGATCACGCGGGATCCGCCGCGACGGCCTGGGCGGCGCCGAAGTCCCCTGCCCCGCCTGCCCCTGGGCCCGTCCCCGGAGGCGACGGCGTGCCCGTGCGGCTCGCCGCCGTCTTTCTGCCCGCGGCCCTGCCGCGCGACGGGCGGATCGCCTTCTGGGATCCGGACGGCGGGCCGCTGCCGCCCGGCGAGCAGACGGACCTCACCGTCGTACGGAGCCACGGTGCCGGAGTCCGCAGGGGATCGGCGCCCGCGCTGACGCTGCCGGTCGCCGGCGCCCTGCCGTTGCTCGTACGGGCCCGGCGGGACCCTGCCGCCCATCCCGCCACCGCCTGCTGGGGAGCCGCCGCACTGCACGCGCTGCGGCTCGTGGCACGCGGGCGGCTGCTGCCCGGCCTGACGCCCGACGGATACGACGCGTGGCGTGCCGGACCGCTGGACCCCGACGACATCGCCTACCTGAGGGCGGTGGCCGCGGCCCTCCCGTACGAGGGACACGCCGTACCGCTGCCCGGCCGCGGCCCGCTCCAGGTGCCCGATCCGGAAGCGCTGATGCGTGCCTTCCTGGACGCGGTCGCCGACACCCTGCCCCGCACGGCTGCCGCGCCGTACGCCGTGGGGAAACCGTTCGCGGCGAGCGAGCCCCAAAGGCTGCCGGGCGCCCAGGACTGGGCGGCGGAGGTCGCCGCGGGCATGGACGCGGGCGTACGGATCTCGCTGCGCCTGGACCTCTCCGCGTACGAGCTCTTCGACGACAGCGAAAACGCGCGACGGGCGGGCGCCGCCATCGTCCAGGTGCACAGCCTCGCCGACCCCACCCTCGTGGTCGACGCCGCGGCCCTGTGGTCGGGGGACGCGGACGCGACGTTCGGGCCGCGCGCCCGCGTCGACGCGGCGCTGGCCGTGCGCCGGGCCGCCCGCGTCTGGCCGCCCCTGGACCGACTGTCGGCTCAGGACGCGCCGGATGTACTCGCGCTGTCCGAGGGCGAGTTGTCGGACCTGCTCGGCGTCGCGGCAACGCGGCTGGGCGCGGCCGGGGTGGCCGTGCACTGGCCCCGTGACCTCGCCCAGGACCTGAGCGCGGCCGCGGTGGTGCGCCCGGCACCCGGTTCGGCCACGGACGGCACGGGCTTCTTCGAGAGCGAGGAACTGCTCCAGTTCCGCTGGCAGTTGGCGCTCGGCGGCGATCCGCTCTCCGAAGCCGAGATGGACGCCCTGGCCGAGGCGCACCGCCCTGTCGTGCGGCTGCGGGACCAGTGGGTGCTCGTCGACCCGGCCCTCGTCCGCAAGGCCCGCAAACGCGAACTGGGCCTGCTCGACCCGGTCGACGCCCTTTCCGTGGCGCTCACCGGGACGGCGGAGGTCGACGGCGAGACGGTCGAGGCGGTGCCGGTCGGCGCGCTGGCCGCGCTGCGCGACCGGCTGACGGCGGGACTGCGCCCCGCCGAGCCACCGGCGGGCCTGAAGGCGACCCTTCGCGACTACCAACTCCGCGGACTGGCCTGGCTCGACCTCATGACCTCGCTCGGCCTCGGCGGCTGCCTCGCCGACGACATGGGGCTCGGCAAGACGGTCACCGTCATCGCCCTCCACCTGAGGCGGGCGCGCACCGAGCCGACCCTCGTCGTCTGCCCCGCCTCGCTGCTGGGCAACTGGCAGCGGGAGATCGAGCGCTTCGCCCCAGGCGTGCCCGTCAGCCGCTACCACGGGCCGGGCCGCTCCCTGGAGGACCTGGGCACCGGTTTCGTGCTCACCACCTACGGCACGATGCGGTCGGCGGCACCGCGGCTCGCCCAGCAGAAGTGGGGCATGGTCGTCGCGGACGAGGCACAGCACGTCAAGAACCCGTACTCGGCGACGGCCAAGGCACTGCGGACGATCTCGGCACCGGCCCGGGTCGCCCTGAGCGGGACGCCCGTGGAGAACAACCTCTCCGAACTCTGGGCCCTGCTCGACTGGACGACTCCCGGACTGCTCGGCCCCCTGAAATCCTTCCGCGCCCGGCACGCGCGCGCGGTGGAGAACGGCGAGGACGAGGAGGCCGTGGCCCGCCTCGCCCGGCTCATCCGCCCATTCCTCCTCCGCCGCAAGAAGTCCGACCCGGGCATCGTCCCCGAGCTGCCTCCCAAGACGGAGACGGATCACCCCGTCCCCCTCACCCGTGAACAGGCCTCGCTGTACGAGGCGGTGGTCCGCGAGTCGATGCTGGCGATCGAGACCACCGAGGGGATCGCCCGGCGCGGGCTGGTCCTGAAGCTCCTCACCTCGCTCAAACAGATCTGCGACCACCCGGCGTTGTACCTGAAGGAGGACGCCGGGGGACCGGGGGACACCGGGGCACGTACCAGCGGAGCGGGCACCGCTCGCCTCGCTGCCCGCTCCGGCAAACTGGCCCTGCTCGACGAGCTGTTGGACACGCTGCTCGCCGAGGACGGCTCGGCCCTCGTCTTCACCCAGTACGTGGGAATGGCCCGAATGATCACGACCCACCTCGCGGCCCGAGCGGTTCCCGTCGAACTCCTCCACGGCGGCACGCCGGTGGTGGAACGCGAACACATGGTGGACCGCTTCCAGAGCGGAGCCACGCCGATCCTGGTCCTGTCACTGAAGGCGGCCGGCACGGGCCTCAACCTCACGCGGGCGGGCCATGTCATCCACTTCGACCGCTGGTGGAACCCCGCTGTCGAGGAGCAGGCCACCGACCGCGCCTACCGCATCGGCCAGACCCAGCCCGTCCAGGTCCACCGCCTCATCACCGAGGGCACCGTCGAGGACCGCATCGCCGAGATGCTCGCCTCCAAACGAGCCCTGGCCGACGCGATCCTCGGTTCCGGTGAGGCTTCCCTGACCGAACTCACCGACCGTGACCTGTCCGACTTGGTGTCCCTCCGGAGGTCCACGTGATGTCTCCGACGGATGGGCCGGGTATGCGGCGCACGCCGGACGCGCAGGGCGTGCCGGACGTATCGCCGGACGAGCGCTCGTCGGCTGAGCCTGACGCGTCCGCCGAGCCGTCTCGGTCGGCTCGGCCCCATGTGCCGGACGAAGTCCGTGCGGCTGGTCGGCCCGCCTTGTCCGGCGGGGCAGGCCCGGGCGGCGGGGCGCCCCTGCCAGGGGAGCCGGATTCGGGTGGCGAGGTGGGGCCCGGGGGTGGTTCGGGCTCAGAGGTGTCTCCGGTGGACGAGCCGCGCTCGGCCGGAGAGGACCGGCCCGCCGACGTGGCCCGGCGTGCCCTGCGGGCGGCACGGAGCGGTGACGCCGGGGCAGCCGGCGGCGGCTCGGCGGAGGGGAACTCGGCTGCGTCGGGCGCGCGATCGATGACGTCTGGCAGGGGCCAAGGAGCCGCCGAGGGGGCCGCATCGCGCGGGTCCCGGCCGGGGGACGTGGCGCGGGAGGCCTTGCGACGGTCGGCAGGTCGCAGCAGTGGCGGTGGCAGTGGCGGCGGCTCCACCGCCCGGACGGAGGATGCGCAAGGAGCAGCGCCGGGTGTCCACGGTACGGAGGGTCCCGGGGCCGCTGCCGAAACGCCGGTGACCGGTCGGTCCGACGCCGGTCGGTCTGACGCCGGTGGGTCTGATGCCGGTGGGTCCGACGCTGGTGGGTCCGACGCTGGTGGGTCCGACGCCGCCGGCGCTCCGCGTCCCGGTGACGTGGCCCGTGAGGCGTTGCGCGCCGCGCGAACCAAAGCGGAGCGGGAACGAACTAGCGCCCGGGCCGACGGAGTTGAGGGACGGAGCCGACCGGACGGTGCTGGGCCCACTGCCTCCGGGCGGCACCCGAGCTCGGCGAACCGCCGCGCGGCGGCGCGAGTCCAGGAGCTGGCCGACCGACTGGGCGGCACTTTCGA
>NZ_JBQQCG010000013.1:0-182639 GCF_052245575.1 Streptomyces sp. 2A115
CGGCCGCAAGAAGAGCGCACGGGTCACGGCCCGGCTGATCGTGCGCCGGGTCCGTGACCTGGCCGAACCCGCCGTCGTGGGTGAACAGGGCGAACTGTTCCCCGTCTGGCGCTACCACCCGTTCTTCCACGCCAACGCGGCCTGGCTGACCCTGTGGGCGATGACCTACAACCTGCTGCGGGCCACCGGTGCTCTGACCTCCGCCTTCCACGCCAAGGCCACCACCGCCACCCTCCGCGCCCACCTGATCCACGTTCCCGCCCGGACCGCCCGCTCCGCACGGCGCATCACCCTGCACCTACCGAACAACTGGCCCTGGCAGCACGCCTGGACACACCTCTTCGACACCGTCCACGGCCCAGCCGGCTGACCCGAACGTCCCTGCCCACCCCGCCCGCAAGGGCCCAACCGGAACCCAACACGTGGAAACGCTGGGCAGACCAGCCGCTACAGGCTGCCCAATCCAACGGCCGTCCCCCGGACCTCAGCCAGAAGATCACCCTCAGACCACATCGGTGGATCGAGGCTTAGGTGGCTGCGGGGTGCTGTTTGATCAGGGCTCGCGAGAGGATGCCTGCGACTTCCCCGGCACCGGTGTCCAGCGCGGCCAGGTTGGTGGACTCGTCCGGCTCGGTTTGCAGCGTGAATGAGCGCATGTAGCCGCCGAGTTCAGCACGCGTACGTGACTGGTGCGGGTCGAACCTGTCGATCTGGGTCAGTCTGGGATTTGACACACCGATTGCCACGACGATGGGCTCATGCTGGATCAGATCCAGTGCGCCCGTGAACCTCAGCAGGTCGGTGATCTGCTGAGGTAGTGCGTCGTGATCCAGGATTGAACCCAAGCCGTCTCGGGGGAGTGTGGCCCGCAGGGAGATCTGGCCGGTCTTGTGCAAGCGTACTTCCACCAGTTCCCCGGGCTGTGGGGCATCCCACGCACGGGGTCGGCTGGCGGGGATGCTGACGGCTGCATGCGCTTGGGAACTGGACGGCGTCAGGGCAACGTCGTTCTTGACCGCCCCGGTCCGGCGAATCCGGTCCACCAGCGATGTGCCGAACTGCTCTAGTTCCCGGGCCGAGTAGCCAGCGAACCCCACCGGAAGAACATGTACTTCCAGCAGAGGGACGCTAGCGCTGGCTCCGTCACGGGCGTCGTCGAGGCTCCAACGCAAAGAAGCGGGTTGCGTCAACGGCGTGAAGGACAGTGGAGACGGGCCTGACTCCAACTCCTTCACCTTCCGCACGACTTTAGTCATTAGTTCGGCGGTGTCGTGAAAGGAGTCACGGAACACTCCGGTGGCGTAGGCCTGCACGATGCGAGCGAAATTCTGCTGATCGTCCTCGAACGTGACGCCCAGCTTGCGGTAGACCAGACGGGGCTTGCCCGCTGTTTGGGCTGCCACCCACTCGTCGTGCGTGGCCGACTGCCCTGTCTCGGGGAAGACGTGACCGTAGGACGGCCCGAGCAAGAAGAGGCAGACATCTGCAGACTCGAGAGCTGCCAGGCAGGCTTCCCGGCTGGGCGTTGTCTGCGCGGAGAAGTCCTCGAACTGGACTGGGGTGTGCCCGAGAGCGCGAATGAGGCCGCCAAGGGCGTCGCGCTCCTCCTCAAGCCCCTTGCGGACACTGCTGATGAAAATCCTCACGCTACGGTGTCTCCACTGCTCAGGGGTTCCCCGTTGATAGGGAACCGGATGTCTGGTGACTGCGGTATACGGGGGTGCTTCATGGCTGAAGTCTCGGAAGAGGCGATACGCGCCTATTGGAAGGAGCACCGGGAACAGCTACGGCAGTGCGAGGTCCAACGCTCGACGCTCACCAACCTCCTGCTCGTCATCACGGCTGCGTTGAGTGCTCTAATTGTCCAGCAAAAGTTTTCGACTTACGTCATGCCTTTGTGTCTCTTCGTGGCCATGGCCGGAGGGTACGGGGCTGTGGCTGTGTCCAAGTATTACGAGCGGGCCTCTTATCATCTCTGCCAGGCGCGGGCCTTGACTCAAGATCTGGTAGACCGCGGAGTGCTGGGGTCTGACGAAAGACTGGTGCGTGCCAGGGCGGAGCACTACCGCCGATTTCCCCGACTGCATCGCATCCGCCTTCATAGCTTGTGGATGATTTTGCACCTGGCCATCGTTCTGTATGGGCTGTGCCTGCTCAGCGTGTGTGTGGCAGTGGCCTGATGCTGCCCGAAGGACGGAGCGGGCACGAAAAGGGGGTTCACCTTTGCGCGCGTGGCCGGTCGCTGCTCGCAATCTGCCTCGGCCCTGGCTTCTGCTTCGCAGGGAGGACAGTCCGCACAGCGCGTGCGCAAGCCTTCCTCCCGCACAACGTTAGCGTGTACGCCGGGGGCAGGAACTGCAAGTCACCATGGTCTTCACCCTCTTCGGCTGTGTCGTCACGGGCTCCGGGGGGAGGAGATCCATTGACGTGTTGTGGTCGAGTCCTCCCACTGAAAGTCGGTCTCGGCGGGGGGGGGGGGGGAGAGAGAGATGGTCATCGCTCACACTCCGTTCCACAGGCCGCCCGGCGTGAGCCCACCAGGGGCGAAGCCGCGAAGCGTGTCCTGGGCAGAGGTTGGTGGCAGGTGGTGCGACCGACGACGCGGTCACAGCGCTAGCGTTCGATGTGGTAGCGGCTTTGGGAGACGACGGCTTGGCGGAGTTTGGTGGTGAAGTCGGGGGTGCGGGCGATGCGGTCGACGCCGCCGGCCTTGCTCTGGCGCAGTGCGCTCTTGAAGTTCTGCTCCAGGGTGCCCGTCATGCGGGACATGAGCTCGTCGCTGAGGTGGTCGAGGTCGATGTTGAGCAAGTCCCGCGGGCTGGGCTGCCGTAGCCGGGTGAGGGTGTAGGCGGACATGGCAGCCAGCGGGTAGAGCCAGTTCTCGAGGGTTTCGCCCAGGAGCGGCCGGTCTTCGGCATATTGGGTGAGGAAGCCGCGCAGTCGCGTGTGGACGTCGAGGCAGAGGCGGTAGATGTCGAGGTCCTGGCGAGTGGAGAAGATCTTGGCGTAATGCTGGTCGTCCAGGAGCAGCGCGTCCGAGTGGCGTAGCGCGGTGTGTGGCTCGCGCAGGGCGAAGGCGGTGAACTCCCTCGCCATGCGGGCCATGCTGACGACGCGGTCGAGAGGGAATCCGAGGTTGCGGTAGTAGCCGGCGCGGCGTTCGTAGTAGTAGCTGCCAGCGTGCGTGAGGCTCTCCTCGATGTCCTTCTGGATGGATTCGGTGGCCCGTAGGGCGCCGGCCGGCAGCTGGGTCTGGCTGTTGGTGGCTCGGATGATGCGGTCGCGGGCGGTGCCAGATTCGGGCGCGACCACAATCTTGACCAGGAGTGAGCGGTCGCGGTGCTGGCCGCTGCTTTGAATGTAGCTGTAGATCTCGTGGCTGGTCTGCAGTCCGTTGACGATCTGGGGTTCCTTGATGACGATCTTCTTGCCCGCGATCTGGGCGGCATCGGCGACGACGGTGACGCCGTTGTTGAACCACCAGAAGTCCTCGCCAGTACCGGACTTGAGAGTCTGGCCGATGGCGTTGTTCACCGCGGTGGATCCGGCGTAGTCGCGCACGTTGGACTCGAACAGCTCCAGTCGCAGCGCCTCGTTGTCGGAGGTGATGAAGCGGTAGTACTCGTCCAGCCGGGCCAGGCACACGTAGCCCTCACCAAGTGAGGTGCTCATCGGGGTTTCGGTGAACACGAGCTGCGCGACTGCCTTGGCGCCGCGTGCGGTTCGTTCGCGAAGATCGGCAGCGTTGAGGTATTCGAGGTCGGCCGTGGTGTCGGACGTGATCTTCGCGAGTTCCCTGCGTAGCCGGTCTCCCTTGGCCTTGACGTTGGGGTGCGGGGTCTCGGCTGACTTGTTGGCATAGATGACCTTGATGCGGACCTGGGGAAAGGAGGAGGCGAGTTCCTCGAGGACGTGCAAGAAGCGTCGTGTGCGGTCCAGCAGTTTGGCGTTGGTGTGAGCGACCAGCTCCTCCTCATCCCGGTTCATGTCCAGCAGCGTCGGCAGATGGAAGTGCAGCTTCTCGATGACCGTTTCCTGGTAGCCCGAGTTGTTCTTGGCTTGCAGGATCACCAGCTCGATCTTGTCGGCCCGCGGCGACAGGAACTGATGGGCATCTGCGGTGATGTAGCGCTTATCCACGAAGGTCCAGATGCCGTCGATGCCGCAGTCGTGGGCCCCGTCCACGATGCCGTCTGCGATCTCGTCGTTATCGAGATCCCAGTCCTGCAGGGCCTTGTCGGCGGCGAAGAACGTGAAGAAGTCGTCCCTGCCCGTGCCCGGCGCCAGCTTCCGGTGCTGGTCCTCCAGGATTCGGTCCAGCAGCCGCTGGTCGTTGTTCTGCACCGACGTCATGCAACACCCCCACCGCACCATCAGAACCCGGACAAAAGGATGTTGGCAGGTTCGTGCGACGGTGAACACCCCGCGTACTTAGGCGAGTTGACGGGAAACATCTCCATGGAGCTGAGGGCGCAACATGCTGGCACCGGAAAACGGCCGCGTTGAAAGGACAGGCCGCGGTCGCCTTGTGGGATGACTGACGATCGACTGTGGACGGTTCAACCGGGAGGCTGCCTGCGCCGAGCCTCGAGCGGATGGCGCAGCGCGCAATGACCCGGTAGGTGCTTCTACTTGATGGCTCTTGGCCGAAGCGCGACGATGGAGGCAACGGAGCTCGCAACAGCTCCCCTCGATCAGTGAAAGGCGGTGCGTGAGGCGACGAGGCGGTCCGGCGGAGGCCTGAGTTCACAGACTCCTTTACTCGGCCGAGTACGCTCGACACTGACCTCGAAGAACGACCCGTCGTACGCCGCTCGGACCCCACCTGACTGGGGGTCAAGGGGTCGCAGGTTCAAATCCTGTCGTCCCGACCAGCTTAGATGCAGGTCGGAGGCCGTTCTCTCGTTTACGGGAGGGCGGCTTTTCGCCTTCCTGGAGGGCTGGTGGTCGCACTGTGGTCGCAGGCCGGGTTCGGGACTGGCTGGCGGTGGTGCAGGAGCCGGGTGGGGTGGGGGAGCGGAGCCGGTTGAGGGCTTCGCGGAGTCGTTGGATGTGGTCGCGTGGTGGTCGCAGTTGCTTCAGCCGGGCCTGTCGGCCAGCTTGTTGTTCGGCGGCGCCCAGGTGCGTCCCTTCGGTGGCCTCAACCTCTGGCCCGTCTCGTCCTCGAAGCAGATGTGGGCGCCCAGGTGGGCCGCGGTTCTTTTACCTGCGGCCACACCTCGGCCTTCCAAACCTCGATCGCCTCCCCGTCGCGCTCCAGGGCCCGCCGCACGGGAACCTGGGCACTCCAGCCGTGCCGCCGCAGCAGCTTCCACAACGCCCTGGATCGTGTAGCCGACGTGGAACATCCGCCGGATAACAGCTTGACCCGCTTCAGCGTCCAGCCCTGGAACCCGTCGTCGAAGCCGTGCGCGAGCGGACCGCGCCGTAACTCCCGCTCCAGCCGCCCCCACTGCGCAGGACTCAGCCGCTCCACCGACGCCGGCCCCGCCGAACGCAACGCATCGGCACCGCCCTGCTCCCACGCCCGCCGACAGCGCCGCACCGACAGCGCCGTCACCCGCAGAGGGCTCGCAGAAGAACAACATGCGGGCGATCGGTGCGTTGGCCTGCGAAGTCAAGTCTCAGAACCCACAAGTTAATTCCCTGCGAGCCCCGATCCCTCGCAACGGCCTCGGTCTTCTCGCCACGAGCGAACCGCTCAGTCGCCTCGAGGCGCACCCTCTGCCGCTTCTCCTGCCCCCTGGGCGTCAGCCCGCCCCCATGCGCGTACCGCATGACGACGTCGTACCGCAACGATCAAGAACCGTCACACGCGCGGACTCCACGAGTTCAACCGGAGTGATCGTCCCCATTCCCTGCCCGCAGGTTCGCCGAGTCGGCCCCAGTGATGGGGCCGCGTTGGGTGATTAAGTGCTATATGTTCTTGATCGTGCCTTATGTAGCCTTTAGTGTTCGCCGGGAGGGAAGCGCTGCGAGGTCCGAGTCCCGTGCCACCGTCCGGAAGCGAGGTGTGGAGCGCGTGCACGCGAGGTGCGGCTGCCGGCCCGTTTCGGGTCAGAATGGACGTCCCAGAGGGACGCGATGGCTGCGGGCGTTCGCTGTACTGCCGTTGCTGGCGTCGGTGCTCGCCGCTTGTGGCAGTGACGAGGGCTCCGATAGACCCGTCCTCAACTGGTACAACTTCCCCGACGACTCCGGTGCGCTCCAGAAGGCGGCCGACCGGTGCAGCCAGGCATCGGGCGGCCGCTACAGGATCAGCTACAACAAGCTCCCGCGTGCCGCGGACGGCCAGCGCCAGCAGCTCGTACGCAGACTCGCCGCCGAGGACGACTCGCTCGACATCCTGGGCCTGGACGTCACCTGGGCGGCGGAGTTCGCCGAGGCGCGCTGGATCAGGGAATGGACGGGGGCGGCGAAGCAGCAGGCTGTCGAGGGCACGCTGCGCGTACCGCTGCAGACCTCGACCTGGAAGGGCAAGCTGTACGCAGTCCCGTACAACACCAACACCCAACTGCTGTGGTACCGCCAGGACCTGGTGCCCACCCCACCCAGGACCTGGGCCGAGATGCTGGGCATGGCCGACGCCCTGGCCCGGCAGGGCAAACCGCACTTCGTGGAGATCCAGGGCGCCCAGTACGAGGGCCTGACCGTCTGGTTCAACACGCTGATCAACAGTGCGGGCGGCTCCATCCTCAACGCGAGCGCGACCGAGCCCTCCCTCGGTCCTCCTGCCGCGCGGGCCGCCGGGATCATGCGTGATCTGGCGAAGTCCCCGGCCGCGGACCCCTCCCTGCCCAACCAGATGGAGGACCAGAACCGCCTCGCCATGGAGTCGGGGGTGGCGGCGTTCGAGCTCAACTACCCGTTCGTCTATCCGTCGATGAAGGCGAACAACCCCGCACTGTTCAGGAACTTCCGCTGGGCGCCGTACCCCCGGGTCGACGCGAACCGCCCGGCGCGGCCCACCATCGGCGGCATCGATCTGGCCGTGAGCGCCTACTCGCGCCACCCCGACCTGGCCTTCGAAGCGGCCCTGTGCCTGCGCAACCGGGAGAACCAGCTCACCGCCGCCCTCGAGGGCGGTCTGCCGCCCACCCTGCGCGCCCTCTACGACGAGCCCGCGTTCATGAAGGAATACCCCTTCTCCAGGGAAGTGCTGGCCGCCCTGGAGTCGGCGAGCGTGCGCCCGCTCACTCCGGCCTACCAGAACGTGTCGATCGCGGTCTCCCACACGCTGTCTCCGCCGTCCGGGATCACACCGGAGAGCTCCATCGACACCATCAGGGAACAGATCGACGATGCCCTGCGATCCGAGGGTGTGATCCCGTGAACCACCTCCTCCCGCACGACTCCGTCAGCCGGCGCCGCGGTGCTCGGGCCTCGTCCTCGGAGGGCCCGAGATGAGCACGCGGGCGCAACCGGCCGGAGCTCCGCCGCCCCCCGAGGCGGAGACGCAGCAGGCAGGGCCGGACCGGGCGGCACTCTCGGCGGGCGCCAGGCAGGAGCGGCGGCTCGGCTGGCTGCTCTGCGCGCCCGCCGTCGTCGTCATGATCGCGGTGACCGCCTACCCCATCGGGTACGCCGTCTATCTGTCCCTCCAGCGGTACGACCTGCGCTTCCCCGGACGGGCGGAGTTCGTGGGCCTGAGCAACTACGGGGCGGTGCTGTCCTCCCCGTTCTGGTGGGACGCCTTCTGGGTCACGCTGTTCATCACCGCCGTGTCCGTGGCGATCGAACTGGTCCTCGGCATGGGGCTCGCCCTGGTGATGCACCGCACGATCTTCTGGCGCGGCACCGTACGCACCTCAGTCCTCGTCCCGTACGGGATCGTCACCGTCGTCGCCGCCTTCTCCTGGCAGTACGCCTGGACCCCGGAGCTCGGCTACCTCGCCGAGCTGTTGCCCAGCGGAGAGGCCCCCCTGACCGAGCAGTGGCCCGCCCTGTGGCTGATCATCCTCGCCGAGGTGTGGAAGACGACGCCGTTCATGGCCCTGCTGCTGCTCGCGGGCCTCGCGCTGGTGCCCGAGGAGACCCTGAAGGCGGCCATGGTGGACGGTGCCACCGCCTGGCAGCGCTTCACCAAGATCATGCTGCCGCTGATGAAACCGGCCATCCTGGTGGCACTGCTCTTCCGCACCCTGGACGCGTTCCGGATCTTCGACAACATCTACATCCTGACCGCCGGCGCCCAGGACACGGGCTCCTTGTCGATCCTCGGCTACGACAACCTGTTCACCGCGCTGAACCTGGGCATCGGGTCGGCGATCTCGGTGCTGATCTTCATCTGCGTCGCGATCATCGCCTTCACCTTCGTCAAACTGTTCGGCGCCGCCGCACCGGGCGCGGAGGTGAAGCGCTGATGGCCGCAGTAGGAAAGACACATGCCGCCCGATGGGGTGTCATGAACGTGGTGGTGGTGCTGTACGCCCTGTTCCCGGTGTGGTGGATCGCCGCGCTGTCGTTCAAGGATCCCAGCACCCTCACGGACGGCAACTACATCCCCAGGGACTGGACCCTGGAGAACTACCGGGGCATCTTCGACACCTCCGAATTCACCCGCGCACTGATCAACTCGATCGGTATCGCCCTGATCGCCACGGTGATCGCGGTCGCGCTGGGCACCATGGCCGCCTACGCGGTGGCCAGGCTGCGCTTCCCCGGCAAGCGGGTGCTCATCGGCATGTCACTGCTGATCGCCATGTTCCCCCCGATCTCCCTGGTGTCACCGCTGTTCAACATCGAGCGGATCGTGGGGATCTTCGACACCTGGGTCGGGCTGATCATCCCGTACATGACCTTCTCCCTGCCGCTGGCGATCTACACCCTGTCGGCTTTCTTCCGGGAGATCCCCTGGGATCTGGAAAAGGCCGCCAAGGTCGACGGGGCGACACCCGCACAGGCCTTCCGGATGGTCATCGTGCCGCTGGCCGCGCCGGGCGTGTTCACCACCGCAATTCTCGTGTTCATCTTCTGCTGGAACGACTTCCTGTTCGCGATCTCGCTGACTTCCACCGAGTCCGCGCGCACCGTGCCCGCCGCGATCGCGTTCTTCACCGGGAGCTCGCAGTTCCAGCAGCCCACCGGGTCGATCGCCGCCGCCGCTGTGGTCATCACCATCCCGATCATCGTTTTCGTCCTGTTCTTCCAGCGGCGGATCGTCGCCGGACTGACCTCCGGGGCAGTCAAGGGATGAACGGGCCGACCCGGAAGGCATGAAGGCAAGGAGGCACCACCCATGGCCGAGATCATCCTTGAGGGAGTCACCAAGCGTTTTCCCGACGGGGCCCTCGCCGTGAAGGACGTGGACCTCGACATCGCCGACGGCGAGTTCGTGATCCTGGTCGGTCCGTCCGGATGCGGCAAGTCCACCACCCTGAACATGATCGCCGGACTTGAGGACATCACAGAGGGCACCCTGCGCATCGGAGACCGAGTCGTCAACGACCTCGCTCCCAAGGAACGCGACGTCGCCATGGTGTTCCAGAGCTACGCCCTGTACCCGCACATGAACGTCCGGGAGAACATGGGCTTCCCGCTGCGCCTGGCCAAGGTGGACAAGGCCACCATCAACACCAAGGTGGAGGAAGCCGCCCAGATTCTCGATCTGTCCGAGCACCTGGACCGCAAGCCCGCCAACCTCTCGGGCGGCCAGCGCCAGCGGGTGGCCATGGGGCGGGCGATCGTCCGTGACCCCAAGGCGTTCCTGATGGACGAGCCGCTTTCCAACCTGGACGCCAAACTCCGGGTACAGATGCGTACCCAGATCTCCCGGCTGCAGCGGAGTCTCGGCACGACCACCGTGTACGTCACCCACGACCAGACCGAGGCGATGACGCTCGGCGACCGGGTCGTGGTCATGCGGCAGGGCCTGGTCCAGCAGATCGGCGCACCCGCCGAGCTGTACGACTCCCCGCGCAACATCTTCGTCGCGGGCTTCATCGGCTCCCCGGCGATGAACTTCCTGAACGCCACCCTGGAGGCCGGCGTCCTGCGCTCTCCCGTAGGCGATCTGCCCCTCGACGACCGTATGAGGCAGGCACTGGAACGGCAGAACGCGCCCCGCGACGTCATCATCGGGCTGCGACCGGAGGCATTCGAGGACGCGGCCCTGGCGCACGACCGGGACCGGAAGGGCCCGGCCTTCACCGCCACCGTGGAGGTACTGGAGTCGCTGGGCTCCGATGTGTACGTCTACTTCACCGCGGAGGGCGGGCCCGCGACGACAACTGAACTGGAGGAGCTCGCCACGGACTCGGGGCTGCGTGACACCGGCGCCCAGGCCGGGCAGCAAATCGTGGCCCGCCTGGACGCCGCCACGCGTGCCCGCGAGGGCGAACCGGTAGAGCTGCAGGTCGCCATGGCCAAGGCCCACGTGTTCGACCCGGCGACCGGAGCGAACCTTACGCATCCAGTGAGGGCGGACTGACGACGCACGAACGACGACAGCAGTGATCACCTGACGCCTCGTCGGCATCGCCCGACCCTGCCCGCGAGGTCATTCCGATGTCCTGAGACACCTCATTCCGATGCCCTGAGCGACCACATTGTCGTCCGCCAGCGCGAAGGGTCTTCGCAGGCGAGAGCCTGTGGGGGCCCTTTTGCCCACGGGTCGGCCGAGAAAAATGCTTGGACGCCGCGTACGCAGTCGCGGGACACTCCGTTCCCGGTCCGCTCTATTCGTACAGTGACGTGGGCGCCACTCTGTGTGTCCTTCCTGCCGGAGGACTCCCGAGCGGATGCACTCGCGCGAACCGATGCCGTGCGCGGGCGAAGACCACGGCACCTGCCCGCTGGAAAGCACTTGGCGGGCTGCCGTACGACAACACGGGATGGGGATGGAATCGCCTGCATCGCGCGAGGTCCCGCCGGGCAAGGGCCCGGTGCTCCTCGCGCTTCGTCATTACGGACGGGAACTGGCCCGGCTCCGGCGGCTGACGGTGCCGGGCATGCTGCTGCCCGCGCTGGGCAACATCGGCCTCTACTACATCGCGCCGCTGGTCGTCGCGAAGCTCGTCGGCCGTATCGCCGACGACGCCGGCAGCACCGTCGGCTCGGCGCTGCCCTACGTCCTCGGTTTCGCCGGAGTCATGCTGCTCGCGGAGACGCTGTGGCGCATCGGCCTGCACTGCCTGAACCGGCTCGACGCCCTCGGCATCGAGCACCTGTACATCATCGGCATGGACGAACTGTTCGCCAAGGACGCCGCCTTCTTCCACGACAACTTCGCCGGGTCGCTGACCAAGCGGGTGCTGAGCTTCGCCTCCCGCTTCGAGCAGTTCGTCGACACGCTGACGTTCAACGTCGTGGCCAACTTCGTGCCGCTGCTGTTCGGGGCGGTGGTCCTGTGGCGCTACGAACCGCTCCTCGTCGTCGGGCTGTTGGTGATGATCGCGGTGACGGCGCTGTGCGTGGCGCCCCTCATCCGGCGCCGCCAGGTGCTCGTCGGTCAGCGCGAGGCGGCGATCGCCCGGGTGTCGGGTCACGTCGCCGACAGCCTGATGAACATGGACACGGTCCGGGCGTTCGCCGCCGAGGAACGTGAGGCCGCGGAACACCGCTCCCGCGTCGCCGAGTCACGGCGGCTCTCACTGCGGTCGTGGGACTACGGCAACCTGCGCATCGACACGCTGGTCGCGCCCTTGTCCGTGCTGACCAACGTGCTGGGCCTGCTGCTCGCGGTCACGCTGGGCGGGGGTGGGAACGGCGTGGAGGCGGTCGTGGTCGCCTTCACGTACTACACCAACGCGACCCGGATCATGTTCGAGTTCAACCAGATCTACCGGCGGCTTGAAAGCTCGATGACGGAGGCCGCGCAGTTCACCGAACTGCTGCTGACCCCGCCGACCGTGCTCGACCCCGTCTCGCCGGAGCCGCTGCTGCCCCGCGGCGCCGACGTCTGCTTCGACAAGGTGACGTTCGCGCACGCGGGAGCGGAGACGCTCTTCAAGGGCCTCGACCTGACCGTGCCCAGCGGGACGAAGATCGGTCTCGTCGGCCGGTCCGGCGGAGGCAAGACCACCCTCAGCCGGCTGCTGCTGCGGATGACGGACATCGACGCCGGCCGGATCCTGATCGGCGGTCAGGACATCAGCAGGCTGCGCCAGGCCGACCTGCGCAGCCTGATCGCCTATGTGCCGCAGGACCCGGCGATGTTCCACCGCACGCTGCGGGACAACATCGCGTTCGCCCGGCCGGACGCCACCGACGCCGAGATCCGCCGCGCCGCCGAGGCCGCGCACGTCACCGAGTTCGCCGACGCGCTGCCGCACGGCTTCGACACCATGGTGGGCGAGCGTGGCATCAAGCTGTCCGGCGGACAGCGCCAACGGGTCGCCCTCGCCAGGGCGATCCTGCGCGACGCGCCGATCCTGCTGCTCGACGAGGCGACCAGCGCGCTGGACTCCGAGAGCGAACTCCTCGTCCAGGAAGCGCTGTGGCGGCTCATGGAGGGGCGCACGGCGCTCGTGGTGGCGCACCGGCTGAGCACCGTCGCCGGCATGGACCAGCTCGTCGTCCTCGACCGCGGACGGATCGTCGAGCAGGGAACGCACCAGGAGCTGCTCGCGTCGGACGGCGCCTACGCGAAGCTGTGGCAGCATCAGTCGGGCGGCTTCCTCGACGACAGCCCCGCCCGGGCCGACCTGCTGTGAACACGAGCCAGAGGGCTGGCCGAGGGCGAACAGCCGTCCGCCGCCAGCCCTCCAGGTGCCGAGGAGCACGGTCATCTCCACGGTCACGTGGTCGCCCGCCGCAGGGCCCCGCGGCTTGCGCACGGCGTTCCTGAGCGGCAACAGGCAGACGCGGTCCTTCGGAAACTGCGAGGTGGTGAAGTCGATTCCGCCGATCCGGGCCTCGACCGGGATCGCATCCCGGCCTGGTCGCAAAGGTTCACTCGGCCACCCACGTGAGTCCGTCCTCCGAGGCCACCAGACCGCCGGGGCGCAGCGGGGTCTCCTCCTCCAACGGGCCGCCGAAGAGGCCCCGTTCCTGCAGGACCGTGCCCTCCTGGAAGACCTGGCGGATCGAGGCGGACTCGAAGAGCGGATTGCGCAGGCCGTCGGAGTCCGGGAGCCGGCCGACGGCATGGTCGAGTTCCGAGGCGGTGGTCGTCAGCCGGGCACCCGCCTGTCCGGGCCCGGCGAGGGACGTGTCGCCGGAGGCCAGTCCGCCCACCAGGTCGACGAACGCCTCCAGTTCCGTCGAGTCGACGTGGGTGACCTTGCGTGCCTTCCAGAAGTACGACCGTTCGTCCTGATGCATGTCGTAGAAGGAGACCAGGAACTCGTGGAACAGGCCGTACTCGTGCCGGTAGCGGGCCTCGAACTCGTCGAAGAGGCGGCCCTCGTCGAGCGTTCCGGCGAGGCCGCTGTTGATGGAGCGGGCCGCGAGCAGGGCGCCGTACGTGGCGAGGTGCACTCCGGAGGACAGCACCGGGTCGACGAAGCACGCCGCGTCGCCGACCAGCACCATGCCGGGCCGCCACAACCGTGACTTCCAGTACGACCAGTCCTTGCGGACCCGCACCTGGTCGTACGGCGCCTCGGTGGCCTGCGGCACCCCGTGCAGGAGGTCCCGGACCTCCGGGCAGGAGTCGATCAGCCCGCGCCAGGCCGTCACCGGGTCCTGCTGGATCGCGGCGGCGTTGTCCCGGCCGACCACCGCTCCGACGCTGGTGAGGTCGTCCCTCAGCGGGATGTACCAGAGCCAGCCCTCGTCGAAGGCGGCGCAGAAGATGTTGCCGTCGTTCGGCTTCGGGAGCCGCGCGCCGCCGGCGAAGTAGCCGAACACCGCGATGTTCCGGAAGAAGTCGGAGTACGTCCGCCTGCCGCCGACCTCGGCGTGGATCCGGCTGCCGTTGCCGGACGCGTCCACGACGTAACGGGCCCGGGCCTCGCGGATCTCCCCGGCGGGGCCCGTCCAGTTGACGCCCCTGACGCGTTCCTCGTCGGCGAGTACGCCCTTGACCCGGCAGCTCTCCCGTAC
Organism: Streptomyces sp. 2A115; assembly: GCF_052245575.1. Taxonomy (NCBI): domain Bacteria; kingdom Bacillati; phylum Actinomycetota; class Actinomycetes; order Kitasatosporales; family Streptomycetaceae; genus Streptomyces; species Streptomyces sp. 2A115. Next base: position 13,987 of record NZ_JBQQCG010000013.1, read on the forward strand.
GTCGACGCCGACCCGGCGGGCGTTGTCCAGCAGGATCGCGTCGAACCGGGACCGCTCGACCTGGTAGGCGAACGAGGTCGGGTCGGCCAGCCGCGGGGACAGGGCGAAGGAGAACTGCCACGGGTCCCGGTTCCGGCCCCAACGGAAGGTCCCGCCGCGCTTCGGCTTGAAGCCCGCCCGCGCGACCTCCTCCTCGACGCCCAGGATGCGGCACACCCCGTGCACGGTGGACGGGAGCAGCGACTCGCCGATCTGGTACCGGGGGAACGTCTGCTGCTCCAGCAGGAGGACGCGGTGGCCCCGCAGGGCGACGGCCGTGGCGGCGGTCGAACCGGCCGGGCCGCCGCCCACGACGATCACGTCGAACTCCTCGCTCTCCCAGGTCTCTCCGGTCTCATGGTCGGGGTTCACTGCTCTCCTCCTGCGGTCGGCGCCGACGGAGCCTCCGTGCGGCCGAGGGAATTGATCCAGGTGCGGACGGCCGCCGCCGTGGTCCGGGTGTGTTCCCGCATGAACGAGAAGTGGTCGCCGGGGACGTCGACACGGGTGTGCGGCAGCGGCCAGGAGGTCCGCCACTCGTCCGGGGCCGCGCCCGCCTCCATCGCGGGCGTCGGCCGGGTGGCCCGAACCAGCAGGGTGGGGGTGGCGACCGGCTCCGGCTCCCAGTCCAGGAACATGCGGGTGTACGCGCCCAGCGCCGCCACCCCGGTGTCCTCGTCCCCGGTGAACTGGTTCCCGCCCAGGCGCGGCGCGATCACAGCGGGCAGGGACAGCAGCCAGTCCTTGTCGCTGTTGCCGTCGTTGATGAGGTACGTGTCGAGCAGCACCTGTCCGACGGGCGGGCTCCCCATGGCTTCGAGTCGCCGGGTCACCGCGTGGGCGACCGCGCCTCCGGTGCTCACGCCGACGATCACGAAGGGCCGGTCGCCGACGTGCCGCAGCACCGTCTCCGCGTGCGTCCGGGCGAGCGTGTCCCGGTCGGCCGGCACGGCACGGCCCGCTCCGATGCCGGGGTGCGGGAGTTCGAGGACGTCCAGTTCGCCCTGGAAGTGGGCGTGGAATCCGGCGAATTCACCACTGGGCGCGGCGAAGGGCGGGTGGTACCCGGTGAGGAAGACGAGTACCGGCCCCTCAGGGGAACCGTCGGCGCGCCGCAGCGGAGGCAGGGCGTGCTCCCGGCCGGAGTCAGGGCCGAAGGTCGGCATCGCCCAGGAGGCCGTGACCAGCATGTGCATCGCCGCGACCACCTGCCCGGCCTCACAGACCCGCCGGTAGAGCGAGGAGAGCGTCTGCGCCGGCCGGTCGTCCGTAGGCGCGCGCTCCGGTTCCGGTGCGACGTCGGGCAGGTCGTCCAGCAGACCGAGTACGTGGCGGGCCAGCCCGCGGGCCGTCGGGTGCTCGAACACCACGGCGGCGGACAGCCTCAGCCGCAAGGCCATGCTCAGCCGGTTGCGGACCTGGACCGCCATCAGGGAGTCGAAGCCCAACTCGGCGAAGGACTTGCCGGTAGGCAGCGCGTCGGCATCCGGGTAGCCGAGGACCGCCGCCACGTCGGCGCTCATCAACTCCGCGAGGGCGTCCTCCCGTTGGGCGGCGGGCAGCCCGGCCAGCACCTTGCGCCACGCACCCGGCTCCGAGAGCTGCTCTGCACCGGGCGAAGAGTCGGTACCGGCACCATCCCCGGTTCCGGCGGCCGGCCTGCGTGGCGGCACCAGTCCGCGCAGCAGCGGCGGCAGGGGTCCCCGGGCAGACCTGAGAGCCCCCCGGTCCAGCAGGATCGGCGCCAGCACGGGCTCGCCCGCGCGCAGCGCCGCGTCGAACAGGGCCAGGCCCTGCCCCACGGAGAGCGCCCGGAGCACATCAGCGGCCGCCCGGTTCGGGACACCTGAACCCGCACGTGCACCAGCCGTCCGGCTCGGGACCCCTGCGTCCCCACCGGCCATGCCGGCCCCGTGCTCCCACGGTCCCCAGGCCAAGGACACGGCGGGCAGCCCCAGTCGGGAGCGGTGCCGGGCCAGGGCGTCCAGGAAGACGTTCGCCGCCGCGTAGTTGCCCTGGCCGGCGCGGCCCAGCAGGCCGGAGACCGAGGAGAACAGGACGAACGCCGACAGGTCCAGGTCCCGGGTCAGCTCGTGCAGATGCCAGGCCGCGTCCGCCTTCGGCCGCAGCACCGCCGCCATCCGCTCGGGTGTCAGCGCGGCAAGGACACCGTCGTCCAGCACCCCCGCCGCATGCACCACGGCGGTCAGCGCGGGCGAGCACCCCTTGATCACCTCGGCGAGCGCGGCGCGGTCGGCCGCGTCACAGGCCACGATCCGCACCTCGGCGCCCAACTCCTCCAGCATGACGCGCAGTTCCTCGGCATTCGGCGCCTGTGGCCCCTGCCGACCGGTGAGCAGCAGGTGCCGTACGCCGTGGGAGGCCACGAGATGGTGGGCGACTTCCGCGCCCAGAGCGCCGGTACCGCCGGTGATCAGGACCGTGCCGTCCGGCCCGAAGCTGCCGCTCCTGGCGGAGAGGTCGCCGACGCCGATCAGGCGCGGCACCGCCAAGTGCCCGTTACGAACAGAGAGTTGACTCTCATCGCCGGCCACCGCCGCAGGGAGCAGCCGCAGCGATTCCGGCCGCCCGTCCACGTCGACGAGGACGACACGCCCCGGCAGCTCCGCCTGTGCCGCACGCACCAGCCCCCACACAGCAGCCCCGGCCGGATCCGGGTCGGGTGCGGTCGCGTCCCGCGTCACCACCAACAGCCGGGAGCCCGCCGTCCGAGGGTCGCCCTGCCAGTCCTGGAGGGTACGGAGCACCTTGCCGGTCAGCCGGTGTACGGCGGGCAGTGGATCGGCATCCGTCACCGGGCCGCCGTCGACGGCCGTGACGACGACGGTGTCCGGTTCGGGTGCGTCGGTCCCCACGACGTCGGGGAGCGACCCGCGCAGATCCAGCTCGTCCGGGCCCACCAGCGCCCAGCGTCCGCCGGTCACGGGCCGCCGCTCGTCCTCCGATTCCTCGACCGCGGTCCACTCGGGGCGCAACAGGGCCCGGCGCACGACGTCGGCCGCCGATTCGACCGTCTCGGCGGGGAGTGCACGCGTGGTCAAGGAGTCCACGTGCGCCACCGGGCGCCCCGACGGGTCGGTCAGGGTGACCGAGACCGCGTCCGTCCCGCTCGGAGTGATCCGTACGCGTACCTCCGACGCACCCGTCGCGCACAGGCGTACGCCGTTCCACGCGAAGGGCACCCGGACCGTGTCGGAGTCGGGTGCCGAGTCCGTGAGGAGCGGGGCGTGCAGGGCCGCGTCCAGCAGTGCCGGATGGATCCCGAACCGGTCGGCGTGCCCCAACTCGACGTCGGGCAGGCGGACTTCCGCGAATATCTCGTCGCCGCGCCGCCAGGCCGCGCGTACGCCCCGGAAGGCCGGGCCGTAGGCGAGGCCGCCGTCCGCGAGGCTGTCGTACGCGTGGGCGAGGTCGACCTCGGTCGCGTCCTGCGGTGGCCACACCGCCGGTTCCGTCTCCGGCCGGGCGGTCTCCGTGCCGCCGAGGAGCCCTGTGGCGTGCCGGGTCCAGCCGGGCTCGGAGTCGTCCGTGGCGGGCCGGGCGTAGCAGTCGACCGGGCGTCGGCCGCAGTCGTCCGCCGGGCCCACGACGACTTGGACGCGAACGCCCGTGGCCGCGGGCAGGATCAGCGGGGCCAGGACCACGAGTTCGTCGAGCGTGCCGCAGCCGACCTCGTCGCCCGCCCGTACGGCCATCTCCACGAAGCCCGTCGCGGGGACCAGGGCCGTCCCGCCGATCACATGGTCGGCGAGCCACGGGTGGGTGGTGGCGGAGAGCAGGCCGGAGAACACCGTCCGGTCGGTGTCCGGCACGGTGAACGCCGGGCCCAGCAGCGGGTGTTCGCGCGGATCCACGGCGGGGGCGGGGCTGCGTGGCGCGTCCAGCCAGTACCGCTGCCGTTGGAAGGCGTACGTCGGCAGGTCGTCCACGTGCCGTGCACCGCTGCCCGCGAACACGGCGGGCCAGGCGACGCGCGTTCCACGCACATGGAGCCGGGCCACGGCGGCGAGCAGGGTCTTCGGTTCGGGATCGCCACCGCGGGTGGCGGCGGCACACACCGGGGCGGGGCCCTCGTCGTCCGGGCCGGTCAGACAGTCCTCGGCCGCGGCGGTCAGCGCGGGACCCGGGCCGATCTCCAGGAACGCCGACACCCCGTTGTCCCCGAGCCATCGCAGGGCGTCGGCGAACCGTACCGGCAGACGGGCGTGCCTCACCCAGTACTCCGGTGAACACAGTTCCCCGGCCTCGGCCGGGCGGCCCGACACGGCCGAGACGACCGGGATCCGCGGCGGCCGGAAGGTCAGCCCCTCGGCGACCCGGCGGAAGTCGTCGAGCATCGGTTCCACGAGTGGCGAGTGGAAGGCGTGGCCGACCCGCAGACGTACGGTCCTGCGACCTCGCGCCTCGAACACCGCCGCCACGGCCAGCACCGCATCCTCCACTCCCGAAATCACCACCGAGCGTGGCCCGTTGACCGAGGCGATCGCCACCTGGTCGCCGAGCGTGGGGAGTACGGCGAGAACTTCCTCCTCCGTCGCGTGCAGCGCCACCATCGCACCGCCATCGGGCAGGGCGTGCATCAACCTGCCCCGGGCCGCGACGAGTTCCGCCGCGTCGGCCAGGTCCAGCACTCCGGCGACATGGGCCGCCGCCAGTTCCCCCACGGAGTGCCCGGCCAGGAAGTCGGCGCGCACTCCCCAGGACTCCAGCAGCCGGAACAGCGCCACCTCGAACGCGAACAGACCGGCCTGGGTGAAGTCCGTACGGTCGAGCAGGGCGGCCTCCGGCGCACCCGGCTCCGCGGACAGCACCACGTCGAGAGGGTGTTCCAGGCGGCCGTCCAGAGCCCGGCAGACCTCGTCGAAGGCCGAGCCGAAGGCGGGGAAGGCGGCACGCAACTCCGCACCCATACGGGTACGTTGAGAGCCCTGGCCGGTGAACAGGAAGGCCGTACGGACGCCGGTATCGGCGACGGCACGTTCCGCGCCCGTGCCGTCGGCGAGCGCCTCCAGCGCGGTCAGCATCCGCGCCCGGTCGTCGGCCGGAACCATCGCCCGGTGGGCGAGCGGGGACCTCGACACGGCCAGGGAGAAGCCGACGTCGGTGGACGACAGGTGGGGCCGGGCCGCCAAGTGGACGGCGAGACGGCGGGCCTGGGAACGCAGGGCGGCCTCATCGACGCCGGAGAGCAGCCAGGGCACCGGCACCTCTGCGGTGCTCGGTCCGGTGTCGGGCGGCCGCGGGGCCTCCTCCAGGATCACGTGGGCGTTGGTTCCGCTGATGCCGAAGGCGGACACGCCGGCCCGGCGCGGCCGGGAGGCCGTCACCGGCCAGGGGCGGGACTCGGCCAGCAGTTCCACCCGGCCTGCCGACCAGTCGACGTGCGGGGTGGGTTCCTCCGCGTACAGCGTGCGCGGGAGCTGCTCGTGCCGCATGGCCTGCACCATCTTGATGACCCCGGCGACACCGGCGGCCGCCTGGGTGTGCCCCAGGTTGGACTTGACCGAGCCCAGCCACAGCGGTGGCCGGTCCTCGGCCCGCCCCTGTCCGTACGTGGCCAGCAGGGCCCCCGCCTCGACGGGGTCGCCGAGCGTGGTGCCCGTGCCGTGTGCCTCCACCACGTCCACGTCGTCCGCGCTGAGTGCGGCGTCGGCCAACGCCCGTGTGATCAGGCGCTGTTGGGCCTGGCCGTTCGGTGCCGTCAGGCCGTTGGAGGCGCCGTCGGAGTTGACGGCGGAGCCGCGCAGCACGGCCAGGACCGGGTGGCCGTTGCGGCGGGCGTCGGACAGCCGCTCCAGCAGCACCAGTCCCGCGCCCTCGCCCCAGGCGGTGCCGTCCGCCGAGGCCGAGAACGACTTGCAGCGGCCGTCGGGCGAGAGAGCGCGCTGTCGGCTGAAGGCCGTGAACGGCTTGGGCGTCGCCATCACAGTGACGCCGCCGGCGAGGGCCAGGGAGCACTCGCCGGAGCGCAACGCCTGCGCCGCCCAGTGCAGGGCCACCAGCGAGGACGAGCACGCGGTGTCCAGCGTGATCGACGGCCCGCGCAGGCCGTACACGTACGAGATCCGGCCGGAGGCCACGCTGCCCGCCGAGCCCAGGGCCAGATGGGCCTCCAGCTCGTTCCGGGTCAGGCGGGCGGAGTAGTCGCCGTGCATCACACCGACGAACACACCCGTGTCGCTCTCGCGCAGCGCCGCCGGGGCGATGCCCGCCCGCTCCCAGACCTCCCACGAGGTCTCGAGCAGCAGCCGCTGCTGCGGGTCCATGGCCAGCGCCTCGCGCGGCGATATCCCGAACAGGCCCGCGTCGAACTCCGCGGCCCGGTGCAGGAATCCGCCGCTGCGGGTGTACGACGTGCCGACCCGGTCCGGGTCCGGGTCGTACAGGGCGGGCAGGTCCCAGCCCCGGTCGGCGGGGAAGCCCGAGATCGCGTCCCGGCCCTCCGTCACCAGGTGCCACAGATCGTCGGGGGAGTGCACGTCGCCGGGGTAACGGCAGCCCATGGCGACGATCACCACGGGGTCGTCCGCTCCCGTTCCCGCGGCGAGGTGCGGCACAGCTGTGGGCGCCGGGGTGAAGAGAATGTCGTGCACGTGCCGGCTCAGGGCGGCCGGAGTGGGGTGGTCGAAGATCAGCGTCGAGGGGAGCCGCAGCCCGGTCGCCTCGCCGAGCCGGTCGATCAACGTGACGGCTCCCGCGGACGTCAGCCCGAGATCGGTGAACGGGCGGTCGGCGTCGGGCCGTTCGTACGGTCCCTCACCGCACACCCCGGCCGTCTCCGCGAGCACCGCCTCGCGCAGGGCGCGTTCCCGCCCCTCTTGCGGGAGGGCGAGCAGTCGTCGGCGCAGGGCACCCTCGGCCGCCGTCGGGGAGGCGGGGCGGACCTCGGTCGCCGGGCGGGCCAGGTCCGGCAGGACCGCGTGGCGGGCGATCTTGCCGGACGCCGTACGTGGGACGGCCGCGATCTCGCGGATCTCGACGGGCAGCTTGTACGCGGCCAGGCGCCCCCGGCACGCGGCCAGTACCCGCCGCGGGTCGAACCCGTCCGGTCCCGGAACGACGTAGGCCACCGGGACCTCACCGAGGACGTCGTGCGGCCTGCCCACCACCACCGCGTCCCGCACGCCGGGACAGTGCAGCAGGGCCTGCTCGATCTCGGTGGGGTGGATGTTCTCCCCGCCCCGGATGATCAGCTCGCTGACCCGGCCGGTAAGGGTGAGATGGCCGTGCGCGACGCGCCGCCCCAGGTCACCGGTGCGGTACCAGCCGTCCCGCAGCGCGGCCGCCGTCGCCTCGGCCTGGTTGTGGTAGCCGGTCATCAGACTCGGACCCCGCGCCCAGATCTCGCCCTCGTCGCCGTCCGCGACATCGTTGCCAGAGGCCGGATCGACCAGCCGTACGTCCATCCCCGGGACCGGCGGCCCACAGGACCCGTCGACCCTCGGCCCGTCCGGCCGGTTCACCGCGATCATCCCGCAGGTCTCGGTACTGCCGTACGCGTCGAGCAGCGGCGCCCCCAGAAGGTCCTCCACCGCCCGCCGCAGGGCCGGCGCACTCGGGGCGCCGGCCACGACGCACGTCCGCAGACCCGCCAGGGGTGAAGTGTCCTCGGCTGCCGACGCCACCAACTGGTGGTAGACGGCGGGCACCCCGGCCAGGACGGTGTAGGAGCCGCCGAGGGATGCGTGAGGTGTGCGCAACTCCCTCAACAGGCCCCCGGGCGGCAGCAGTTCGCCGGTGATCCGGGCGCTCGCGCCGACCGCGGCGACCCCCAGGATCGCCAGCGAGTGCCCGAAGCTGTGGAACAACGGGAGCGGCCAGAGCAGCCGGTCCTCGGGCGAGAGCCCGAAGATCGGCGCGTAACAGGCAGCCACCGACCACAGGGCCGCGCGCTGCGTGGACAGCACACCCTTGGGCCGGTGCGTGGTGCCGGAGGTGTAGAGCATCCAGGCCGGCTCGTCGAGCCCGAGGTCGTCCCGGGGCGGCACGGCGGGCTCCGCCTCGGCCACCTCCTCGAAGAGAACCGTGCCCTCGGGGGCGTCCGACGGGACCGGATCCGTACCGGTGAGCAGGACGCGCATACGGCCGGGCACGGCACCCGCGCGGTGCAGCCGGGCGAGGTGCGCGCGGTCGGTGACGACGACCGAGGCCCCGCTGTCCTCCAGGAAGTGGTCGAGTTCGGCGTCCGAGGACCGGGGGTTGAGAGGGACGCCAACCGCCGCCGCCCGGACGGTGGCGAGGACGCTCTCCACCATCTCCACGCAGTTGCCCAGGCAGATCGCGACCCGGTCCCCGCGCCGCACACCCGCCCCCGCGAGATGCGCGGCCAGCAGACCGGTGCGCCGCTCCAACTCGGCGTAGGTGACGTCCCGTGCGTCGTCGGCGTACGCCACGCGCAACGGTGACCTCTCGGCATGCGCCTTCAGCAGTTCCGGCAACGGCCGGATCAGCTCGTCGCGCGTCATGTACCCGCCCCTCCGGCACGTGCCGCAGCACGGCCGCCGTCAATCCCCTTGCAGAGCAACGGTATTGAGCGTAGGGGCAGGTCGGCCGGATGATCGAATGTTTCGACGACCGGCGTTGCGGCATACCGACTCACAGCACCACCACCGAGCGCAGGATGTCGCCGCACCAGGACGACTCCAGCGCGCCGCCGCGCCCGAACACATCGGGCAGGGGCAGTTCGAGCTTCATCTCCGGGGGACCCCCGGACCACCGTGCCGGCCAGGTCGCGGGCGTAGAAGGCCTGCTTGTAGGTCTCCGGGCGGCCACCGCCTCGATCAGTACGTCCGCGCCGAACCCGCCGCTGGGGGTCAAGGCGAAGACCTCCATGTGGTGCACCCAGGCGTGGATGACGGTCTCGGCGAGGGGGAACGGTTCGTCGCGGTCCGGGGCCGATGCCCTTGCCCTCGGCGGGGTCGCAGGTAGCCGCCGCCTGTGCGCCCTGCGACCGCTGTGTTGGCGATCGGCTTGCTGACGGGAGGCGGCCTCCCCCTGCCATTTCGGAACGGAAGCGTGGAGAGGGCCGATCAGAACTACTTGATGAAATCGCCAAACTGAGGGGGTGTTGGGGCGGCCGGACACCGCCAGGGCGGCGGCGAAGAAGAAGCGGATGCGCACGCGGCTGGTCGACGGGGAGAAGGCGAACCGGAAAGCGGGTGTGGGGCTGGCGGCCGACTACGGCGCGTTACTGTCTCCAAGCGCGTTGGACAAGCCCCGCCGGAGCGGAAGGAGCATCACCATGCTTCAACGGGCAATGACTGGGCCCTCCGGTGCGCAACGGCCGTCCAAGTCTTCAAACCGAGATCGCCCGCATTGCTGGGGGTCAAGGGGTCGCAGGTTCAAATCCTGTCGTCCCGACAGTGTGAAGGGTCTTCGCAGGCGAGAGCCTGTGGGGGCCCTTTTCGTGTGGGTCGTTCCCGATCTTCGGGGTTGAGCACGCCGCTCATCGGCGCCTTTACTCGGAGGTTTGCGAGGATGCCGCTGCTGGACCTGGACCAAGATCACTGCGGGGCTGTCGACGAACTGGTCGGGGTTCCTGCGCGACTGGGACCGCTCGCTGCGCTCGGGGAACTACCCCGAGACTCCCCGGTACAACTATCTGCTGGCGGCCGCCCAATTGGGCCGCTATCTGGGGGAGTACTCGCCGGATCCGGACGCCGACGCGGCGGCCCCTGGCGACTCGGGCCGTGGCCGAACCGGCGTGGGAGAACCACGGCCAGGTCCACGTGGTCGATTCGCTCTTCGACGCCTACCGGCTCGCCGACCTCTTCGACTCGGTGTTGCCGACCCTCGGCGCCGCCCGCTACACCGGCGGGTTGTGGGTGGGCAAGTTCCTGAAAACGGTCACCTACCAGGAGGTCCGCAACCTCGACGGCAGCGCGATGCTGGGCGAGGCACGCGGTCGCCTGTCCCGGCTGGAACGCTTCGAGGGACATGCTCGCTCGGATGATGTGCGCGCGGCCAAGTACGGCGCGGCTCCGCTGAGTTGGGCGCCGCGGGCCGTCCAGAACCAGAGTCCGTCTTCGAACCTGGTTCAGACCGACCGCATCACGGCGGACATCGAGGGTCGGGACGCGTGAGACGCGGTGAGAAGAGCGCCGTGCACGGCTGAGGACGCCGCCCGGGTGGCATAGCGAGCGGTGTCCGGGGGCCATGCGTCACGTTCCTGGTGGATCAGGAGACAAACCGCGCCGTGCACGCCGGCACACAGCAGCCTGGCGGTTTCGGTGGTGCTCTCCACCGGTACTCCGGCATCGACACAGGCTGCGACCTTGTCCCGGAAGTAGCGGAAACACGCGTCCTCGTTCTGGCGACTGGCCTCGGTGGCCTCGCCATCCATCACCAGTCGGTACTGGGAGGGATGGCGAAGCCCGAATGCGATGTAGGCGACGCAGGTTTCGTAGAGCGCCGTCACCGGATCCGGGCCCCCCCGGGACACTGCTTCCAACTCGACGAACAGTGAACTCCACACACGGAGGCACGTGGCGTGGACGAGTTCCCTCTTCGAGGCGAAGTGGAGGTAGACGGCCGGCGGGGTGACTCCCGCGCTTGTCGCCACCGCGCGAATCGTAAGAGCGTCGGCGCCACCGTCTTCGAGCAGCTGATCGGCGATGTCGAGAAGCTGGTCGCGGAGCAGGCCGCCCTGGCCCTTGGGGGCACGAACGCGGGAGCCGGTCACAGAAAGGGGCCTCCGGACGACAGCGGCATCAGGATGTCTTCGGTTTGACGGCGGTGACGACCTGGGTCACCCGGGCGCACAGTTCGCCTTCGGTATCGTGCACGTCGACCTCGATGACGGTGTTGCGACCCACACGCAGGGGACGAGCTGTCGCGACGACGTCTGTGTGCGCCGGCCGAAGGAAGTGCGTGGTCGACTCCACGGTGGCCGGTGCGGCGCCGGCCGGACCGTTGAGGGCGGCGCACACGGCACCGCTCACATCGGCCAGTCCCATCAACGCGCCCCCATGGAGGCCGCCGCCCACCGTGGAGAGCGAGAGGTCGTGCGCCAGCGTGGCTCGAACGCCGGCTGCCGTCATCTCGTCGAACACGACTCCGAGGGTTTTGGCGTACGGCGCGAGTGCGTAGACGTCTTCGGTTGCGAGTGTGGGCACGGGCTGCTCCCATCTGAGTTAAGGACGATAAGTTATCGACGTTAACTCAGGCAGTCAACCCGGGACTTCCGACCGGCCGGCCGCCTGACACGGCGAATCGGGCATCTCCCCTTGCCGGGCAACCCCGGCCCCGTCCTCCTCGCCTGCACGGCAGGTTCGCGTGCTCCACACCGTGCACGACTGACGTACGACGGCTACGAGGAAGTCCTCTTGCGAAGAGCGGGGGCCGTGTCGCCAGGTGTTGTGCCGACGCGGCCCAGCGACCGGTCGGCCGTGCAGAGGACCAGGAACACAGCGGCCACACCGATGAGCACCCAGGCCATGGCATGCAGTCCGGAACTGGTGGCGCCGTCGCGGAAGAACACGGCGCTCGCCGCCGCCGCGAACAGTGCGCCGATGTACATGAACGTGCGCAGCAGTCCCGCGGACGAGCCCATGCGGGCTGGGTCGGCCTGCGCGTACAGGGCATTCTGGTTGGCCAGCCCGATCAGTCCGTGAGGGAGGCCGGCGACCGCACTGAGTACGACGAGCAGCCAGACCGGACTGTCGGCACGAAGGAGCAACAACGCCGCGCAGCCGAGGCATTGGAAGAGCGCGCCGGTGGCGAGTCTGCCCCGCACCCGGCTACGGCGTCCCGTGAGTGCGGTGACACCGATGGCCGTCGCCGACAGCGGCAGCAGAAGCAGCCCGGCCTGCGACGCGCTGAGTCCTCGGCCCTCTTGGAGCCACTGGCCGTAGCCGTAGAAGAAGGCGTACGACGTGGTGTAGGCGAGGCACTGTCGGGTGAACGTGGCGAGCAGCGGTACGTTCCCGCCCAGGACTCGAAGATCTATGAACGGCTGTTCGGTGCGGAGTTCGCGGCGGACGAACACGCAACCCGCGGCCAGGCCCAGCACCGGCAGATTCCAGTGTGCGACTGCCGGGTTCATCAGGAAGAGCATGAACGCGGTCAGTGAGCCGGCGAACCACAGCATGCCCGGTACATCGATGCGGGTCGCCCTGCCGGGGGGCGTCGCGCGTGGCAGCCACAGTGCGCCCAGGACAAGGCACATGAGGGACAGCGGCACGTTGATGCCGAAGATCAGATGCCAGCCACCCGTACCGATCAGCAGGCCGCCGAGGGCCGGGCCGACGACCGCGATGACCTGGTTGGAGATCGACAGCGCGGCGAGGACGCCACTCGGGCTCTTCCGGCCGGTGCGCTCGGACTCGGAGCGCAACAGCCACATGGACGCCGGGAAGGCCGCCGAGGTTCCGAATCCCAGGAGGACGCGGGAGGCGACCAGTACCCACAGGTTCGGAGCGAGAGTGCCGAGCAGTCCGGCCAGGCCGGCCAGCGCGGTGCCCAGCAGGTAGAGCCGACGCGGACCGAACGCGTCGACAAGTCGGCCGATCACCGGCTGGCCGACAGCCGTCGCGAGGTAGAGGCCGGAGACGAGCCATGCCGTCTGCGAGGGCGGCACGCCGAAGGCGCGGCCGATGGGGACCAACGCGACCGCGAGCATCGAGGAGTTGATGGGGTTGAGAATCGAGCCCAGGATCATCGGTGCGATCAGGCGACGGTCGAAGCCGGCCTTCTCCTCGCGACGCTGTCTGCGCGCGGCTGTCCGAGTCACGCCTGCGCCACCTTGTCGAGCAGAGCCATGGCGGTGATGACCGCCCGTACCTCCTCCTCGGTGCCGTGCTCTTGCCCCTGCGAGGTCGGACCGTATCCCTCCGCGAACGCTGTACGCGAGGGCGTCGCGAGACCCCCATGGAGGACGGGACAGGCGAGGAGTTGGACCACTTGCGCGGACGGGGTGTGCGCCAGTGCGAGTGCGGCGCCGACGGCGAGGTCGGCTCCCGCGCTGGTGTCGGCCACCGCGATTCTGGTCGGCCGGGAGGAGTGGCCGGTCAGCGCGGCCGCGTTGGCCCGCACCCACTGGACGGCGTTGACGGCATCGTCGTAGGCGCACGGGAACCGGTGCTCGGGCGCGAGGTGGTAGTGGACGGAGACGACGCTTCGCCCGGTCACATCGCGCAGCATCCGCGCCTGCCCGTCGTGTGTGTCGAGGTCGCCCTTCACGAAGCCGCCGCCGTGGAAGAAGAGCACGACGCAGTCGTCGCGTGCGCCGGGGTGGACGCGGATGGGGAGTGAGCGCCCGTCGAGTGGTGCGACTCTGTCGCGGGAGTCGTTCGCTCGCGGCGGTGTATCGGTCGGCACCGGCTGCGGCGCTGGTTGCCGCGCGTAGCGCCCGGAGGTCGGGCGGACCGGCCCGCCCCCGTTTCACGGTCGGCCATCAGCTGGGCGACCTGTGGATCGAGTCGATGGTGGGTCACAGCTGTGGGACCTCCGGTGCACGGGGGCGCGGAGACGCGGACACATGCGTTTCGAGGAACCGCTGGACCGCGGGGAGGACCGCGAAGTGGTTGTGGCCGGTGCCGGGCACGATGTCGAGGCGTACGTCGATGCTGTGTTCGCGCCAGTTGGCGCGCAGCGCGTTGATACGTTCGATGCGGTTGGTCCCCGCGGTCACGGGCCGGCGCTCGCCGTCCGGCGCGAGTTCGGCCGCCTCGGTGTCGTTCTCGCCGATGACCAGTTGCACGGGAAGGCCGCGCAGAGCTGCCGGGTCGGCGTCGGTCCCGAACTGTTCCTTCATGTCGGCCGTGCCGTGCCACCACGCGGTCGTGGGGTCGAGGAGGCTGACGCGCCCGGGGGCGCCCACCGACAGGGACGCCAGTCGTCCGGGGTGGAGGTAGGCGAAGCGGTGGGCGAACTGGCCTCCGCCGGAGAAGCCGTGGAGGTGGAAGCGGTCGGCGCGCACATGCCAGCGGGCCGCGGCCTCGTCGACCATGTGGAGCAGGGCTTCGTCGGGGCGGAATCCGGCAGGGGAGAGGAGCTTGTAGCTGTCCACGTCGTTCGGGCCGGTGATCCCGGCGGGGAAGAGCGGGGCGAGAACAACGCAGTTGTGGCGGTCGGCGAAGTCGGCGAAGGCATCGCGGAGTGCTTCGGCGCGGCGCCGTGTTCCGTAGACGGTGACCACCAGGGGGAGGGGTGGGCCGTCGGGGGCGTGGTCGGTGGGGACGTAGAGGCAGTAGGAGAAACGGGGGTCGCGGGCGAGGGCGAAGAAGGCGGTGCGGCCGGTGAGGAAGGTGATTCCAGGGTGCCCGACGGGCAGGTCCCAGGGAGCCAGGGGGCGCTCGGCGGTCATGCGTGGTGCTCCTCGTCCACGTCGCTCACGGCGAGGTCCATCAGGGGGGCGTACTGCTGGCCCGCGTAGCAGTCGCTGTCGTGCAGGTCGCCCTGGACTGTCGGGCGGCGGAAGGAGACCTTCACGGCGAGAGCCAGCGGGTGGTTGACGAGCAGGATGTCGGCGGGGTCGGCGCCGTAGAGGTCGGCGAAGAGGTCCCTGCTGAGGAAGCCGCTGGCGACGAGGGCGTCATAGGCGGCCTGGTCGTGGCACATGAAGTCGAAGGTGAGGGTGAAGGGGCCGGCGTTCTTGGAACGCACCAGGGAGCAGTAGTCGAGCAGAGTGGTCATGGGTTACAACTCCTCGGTGGTGGTGCGGAACAGTTCCGTAGGACTGACGCCGGGGACGACGTGGTTGAGGGTGAACCTGTAGAGGGGGCCGCGGTCCATCTCGGGCGGGGAATACGGGTAGGCGAGGGTGGAGACCAGCCCGTCGTACTCCGGTATGGGCAGGTGGCTGCTTGCATGCGCGACGAAGGTGGCGACCGCGTGGGCGGTTGCCTGGTCGGGTGCCGTCACCGTGATGAGGACGCCGAGTTCGCGGGGGCGCAGCGATTCCGGTTCTGCGGTGGCCAGTACGGCCCCGTCGCCGTAGAGACGGAAGTCGATGTTGACGTCGTCGGGGTCCACGACGCCGCCGAACACGTCGAGGATCTTGTCCGCGAAGTACTTCTTGGCGAAGGGGAGCAGGTCGGGCAGGCGCCGGATGACCACCTGGTCGCGCACTCCTGCGACGATGACGGTCTGGTAGCCGACGAGTTCGGCTCCTTCGAGTTTGTTGCTGTAGCCGTCCGCGGGGACGAAGCGCGCTCCGCGTGCCCGGACGGTGCGTTCGTCGACCGCCTCATAAGTGGCGTCGCTGGTGTCGAGGGTGCCCGACGGCTCCGTGACGCGATACGGGTCGGCGTTCTCGTACAGCGTGTGGGCGGCTACGGACCGGGGGGTGAGGCGGCTGCCTTCGGCGAGCGTGGTGACATCGAAGTGGTCGTCCCGCAGGTGCACGAGCAGGCCGTTGGCGGAGGGGGGTATGGCGCAGGCGGCGCCGCATTCGATGGTCTTGGCCATGTGCCAGGTCAGGCCGGGGTCGGCGCCGAGCATGCGGGGGAGTGCGGCGAAGAGCGCGGTGTCGCTGGCGCGTCCGGCCAGGATGACTTCGCAGCCGGCCCCCAGAGCCTCCTGGATGGGCTCGACACCCATCATGGCGACTGTGTGACTGCGAGTGAACAGCTCCCGGTCGATCTCGGGGGCGTGCGGCAGCGGCTGGAGACGGCCGGTGTCGTACAGGTGCTGGAGACGTTCGACCGGCTGGTCGGAGTAGATCAGCGCGAGTTTGAAGTGCAGGTTCTCCGCCGCGGCGATGTCGCGAACGAGGGTGGCCACGCGGTCGACTCCCGTGTCACGGCCGCTGGTGCCGCAGGATCCGATGATCAGCGGCACACCCAACTCGTCGCGGGCGGTGAGCAGCAGGCGCAGGTCGCGGGCGACGGCCTGGTCGGAGAGCTTGGGGCTTCCCGAGCCGAGTGCGGCCGGCCCGGAGTCGGTCGATCCGGCGTCACAAGCGATGACGTGCGGCCGGGCCTCGACGCCGCGTTGGAAGGCGGCGGCGTCGAAGCCGGCGCCGAGTGCTCCGGTGGGAGCGAGGATGCGCAACTCCATGGGGTCTGTGTCCTTCGTGAGGGGTGAGGGATGACTGTTCAGTGCGTGGAAGGAGCGATACGGCGGGCCAGGCGGGTGAAGACGGCGAAGGTGACCGTGGCGAACACCGCGCCGTTCAGGAGCATGAAGCGCCATCCGGTCGCGTCGACGGTGAGGCCGAGCAGGGCGGGGCCGAGTGCCGCACCGGTGGACGAGGCGACGGTGTACAGGCCGGTGTAGGTGCCCAGGACGTGTCTGCTGGGAGCGAGGTTCCACAACGCGACGAGGGCGTTGACGGCGAAGGCCGCGTAGCCCACGGAAGCGATCACCATGGCGATGACCGTGCCGGGAACCGTGGGGACACAGAAGCCGATGAGCAGGCCGACGATGAACACGCCGACGCCGTAACGCATGGCGCGCACCTGACCCAGCCGGGACGAGGCGTAGGCGAGGGGGACGACACAGACCAGGAAGGCGACGGCGCCGGGGAGCGCGAGCCCACCGGCCGAGCCGCGGGACAGGCTCAGTGCCTCGGTGCCGTACGGGGTCAGCAGCGCGCGCAGGGCGGACCACATGCCGGCGAAGCAGAAGATGCCGAGCATGAGCAGGGACCGGGCGCGGGACGGGTCGCGCACCATGTCCTTGATGACGGCCCAGGGTGAGGCGAAGTCGGCGGATGGTGGCTTCGCGACGGGGTGCGTCTCGGTGGCGGAAGGCTGACCGGTGTGCGACAGCGTGGCGGTGTGGTGCCGGCGGCCCAGGAAGAACCAGGACGTGGTGAGCAGCAGCAGCATGAGGACGGGCGGGATGGCGAACGCCAGGGTGATGCTGCGGTCGACGACGAGCAGGCTGATCAGGGACGAGACGACGATCGTGAGACTGACGCCGGCCTTCACGAATCCCTGGGCCCTGCCCCGGTGGGAGGGGGCGACGTAGTCGGAGACCAGGGTCTCCGTGATGCCCTTGAACGCGTTGGCCATGGCCGCGAAGCCGACGACGCACAGCATGAGCAAGGGCAGACTGTGCGTCCAGGGGATCAGGGCGAAGGGCACCGAGGCCAGGGCGGCTCCGGTCAGGATGATCGCCCATCGGCCCTTGCCGTCGCGTGCACGACGGTCGGACAGGAATCCCATCCAGGGCTGGATCAGGACCCCGAGGACGTTGTCCATGCCCATGATCAACCCGACGAGGCCGGCGGAGACGATGTACTGCCGCAGCTCGGAGGGGACCTGGGCGTCGTAGAAGTTCCACACCGATTCCTGGGCGAAGACGGCCAGGGTCACCCACAGGACCGACGTGGCGCTCATCCGCCGTGGGATGGCGGGTCTTCCCTCGGCTGGGGCGTCCGCGGGGGTGTCCTCAAGAGGCTCGGGCTGAGAGGCGATGTTGGGCATGGCGGCTCCTTTGCCATATGCCATAGCATGTACGTTGTGCGGCCGACCGATCCACCTGCCGGCAGATGGATCGGTATGCGCGCGGGTGCCTCTTCGGACTCAGCTATTTGCTATAGCGCTAGCGAGAGAGGACGGCCACTTCGGCGACTCTCAGTGCGAGAAACGCGCCGTGAGCAGGGAGGAGCTCGACGCCTGACTGTGCGCGTTCATCAGCTCTTCCGCACGCCTGCCGTTTCCGGCGGCGATGGCGTCGTAGATGGCACGGTGCTGGTGATAGCGCGCATCCACGGCGCTGCGCCGTTCGTCGCTGACCTCGGACAGGACGCTGTTGCGTCGTTCGTCCGCGCCGAAGGCGTCGACCATGTGCAGCATCTGCAGCAATGTCGCGTTCCCGCCGGCCTGGTCCACCAGGCTGTGGAACTGCCGCATGCAGTGCAGGATCTCCTCGATCAGCTTCCGCTCTTCGTCACTGCCGGGAATGAGTTCGACCGTCTGGCCGCGCAGGCGGTCGGCCTTGTCGAGGACGGCATGCATCTGCCGTCTCTGCTCCGCGGTCGACTTCTCCGCGGCCAGACGTGCGGCCAGTGCGCGAAGCGAGTCCCCGATCATGGAGAACTCCCGCAGCTCCTCCTTGGCGTACTTCGCGATGCGCACCGAACGTGGGCCGGTTCGCTCCACCAGTCGGTCCTGCTCCAGACGGCGCAACGCCTCACGTACCGGTGTCGCGCTGATGTCGAGAGACTCGGCCAGCCCCCGCTCGGTCACCTTCTGGCCCCGTTCGAGGACGCCCGAGACGATCGCCTCATGGATCGCCGTGTACGCCTGGTCACCCAGGGTCGCGGAGATCGTGAGCTGCGGAAGCTGTCCCATGAGCAGTACCGTATTTGCTACAGCAGAATTGTCAACCAGTTGCGGGCGGGTGAATTCCGGCGGGCCCTGGTGGCCGGCCGCCACCAGGCAACCGTCAAGGAACGCTCAGGTTCACTGCGGGCCGACCGTCAAGTGGCGTGTGAATGATGGGTCAGGTCATCCCGGAAACCAGTCAGGCCTGAGCTCTTGTGCCGGACGGGCGGTGACGGAAGGGCTGTCGAGCCGAGAAGAAGGACCCGTGAACAAGGTAATTGTCGCAGGCGGGCCGTCCCTGGTGCGGGCCGCGCTGACCAAGGTGATCGATGCGAGCGCCCCCCTGAGGGTGGCCGGCACCGCCGCGCACAGCAAGGATCTCAGAGACCTGCTCGATGCCGGCGTCGATGTGGACGTCGTCGTGCTCGACCGCTCCATCCACACCGGGGAACTGGACGGCTTCACTGCCCTGATCACCGAGATCTGTGCCGTGGCGAGGACCGTTGTCTTCGGCGCTCCCAGTGATCAGGAGGTCGATGCCCAGGTGCGTGCCGGCGCCACGGGCGTTCTCGCCGCGGATCTCAGCGCCTCCCAGCTCATCGCCGCCCTGGAAACCGTGTGCCGGGGCGGGCTTGTCGTCGCCCTGGG
Organism: Streptomyces sp. 2A115; assembly: GCF_052245575.1. Lineage (NCBI taxonomy): Bacteria > Bacillati > Actinomycetota > Actinomycetes > Kitasatosporales > Streptomycetaceae > Streptomyces > Streptomyces sp. 2A115. The sequence goes on from NZ_JBQQCG010000013.1 coordinate 32,910, forward strand.
GACGGCCCCGGCTGTCAACAAGACGCAAGCACGGGTCACGCCCGCACTCACCCGGGATCTCTCCCTCCGAGAACGCGAGATCCTCACCATGCTGTCGAGCGGTCAGGACAGTGCCTCCATCGCCCGCGACCTGGGTCTCAGTCCCCTCACCGTGAAGACCCACATCACGCACATGCTCAGCAAGCTGGGAATCCGCCGGCGCGGGCACCTGATCGCCTTCGCCTATGAGAGCGGGCTCATCGTGCCGGGCATGACACCCACCGGTTTCATCGCCGCCCGGCTGCAAGCAGCCCCGTAGCCCCGCGCGGTCGGCAACTCGGGGAACGAGGAGTCGTGTTGCGCCCCCCGGCCACGAGCAGACGCACCGGTGACACGGTCCGAGGTCGGTTCACAGTGCCGCTGCGACATCACGAGGGACCGGCCAAGCCTGATGCGGTCTCGCAGCGGGAGTTCGGCTGCGAGACCGCATCAGGCTCCTGTCCAGAGGCGCGCGCCAGTCCTACGCCTCGCGTGTGCCCTGGTACATCTCGTCGATAAGGTTCTGGTATTCGCGTTCGACCACCGACCGCTTCAGTTTCAGGCTCGGGGTGATCTCGCCACGGTCCACATCCAGGTCGCGCGGCAGCAGTCGGAACTTCTTGATGGTCTGCCACCGCTGAAGCCCGGCGTTGAGTTGCTGCACGTACCCGTCGATCAGCTCGACCGTGGCGGGCGCCGCGACGACCTCCTCGTACGACATCCCGTCCAGGCCGTTCTCCCGGGCCCACTGGAGGATCGACGGCTCGTCGAGCGCGATCAGGGCGGTGCAGAAGTTCCGGTCGGCGCCGTGGACGAGGATGTTGGAGACGTACGGGCAGACTGCCTTGAACTGCCCCTCGACCTCGGCGGGCGCGATGCGCCGGTGCGGGTCAGCCGGTCAGGTGCCGTGCGTGGGTCATCACGGGCGATGGCCGCGCGGGAGCCGGATGGTGACGGTGGTTCCGACTCCCACGTCCGAGTACACGTCCACCTGTCCGTGGTGGGCGTGGACGATGGCCTCCACGATGGCCAGGCCGAGACCGGAACCGCCATACGCGCGGCTGCGACTGGCCTCGGCGCGCCAGAACCGCTCGAAGACGCGGGGCAGGTCTTCAGGGGAGATTCCAGGGCCGTTGTCGATGACACTCAGCTGTACGGTCTGACGGCTGAGGATGACCTCGACGCGCACGGAGGTCTGAGCCGGAGTGTGCTGGACGGCGTTGCCGACGAGATTGCGCAGGACCTGTTGCAGACGGGCGGCATCGCCGACGACGGGTGCGGGCAGTGTGGGTGCCATGGCGATGTCGCGTTGGGGGTAGATGATCTGGGCGTCCTCCATGACGCCGGCGGCCAGGACGGTGAGGTCCACGTCGTCCTGCTCGACGGGTCGGCCGGCGTCCAGGCGGGCGAGCAGCGCGAGATCCTCCACCAGCAGGCGCATCCGCCCCACTTCGTTCTCGATGTGGTCGAGTGCGGTCTCCAGGCCCGGACCGGAAAGGCCGCCTTGGCGGTGCAGATCGAGCCATCCGGAGATGGTGGACAGGGGAGTGCGCAGTTCGTGGGAGGTGTCGGCGGCCAGCGAGCGAACGGTCGCCTCCGCGCGGGCCTGGGCGTCGAACGCCCGGTTGACCGCCTTGGCCAGCAAGTCGGCTTCGCTGCCGTTGCGGTGGGTGGGCAGCCGTTCGGTCAGGGAGCCCGCGGCGATGGCGTCGGCGCTGCGGGCCATGCGGGCGAGCGGGCGCATGCCGAGGCGCAGAACGATGACGGACAGCCCCAGCAGCACCAGCAACGCGCCGCCGATCAAAGCCAGTTGCCGTCTGATGAGCGCGTCGGTGGTGGCGTCGTCGACGGAGGTGTCGATGGTGAGGATGACCGTCGCCGGTGCCACGGTGCCGTCGGCGGGCCCGCGGTCGATGATCAGGCCGGGACTGGTGATGCGTATGGCGCTGAGGTCGCCGCCCTCCAGGGTGACCACACGTCCCGTCGGTGCCGTCGCGCTGAGCGCGGCCACCTTGTCGGCGGCCCGGGACGCGGAGCCGGTGCTCAGCAGGACGCTGTTGTCCTCGTCGACGGCCACCGTGCCCAGGGGTGAACCGAGAAGGGCGCCGAGTTGGTCGGCATTGGCGGTCTGCGGTCCCTGGCCGATGACCCGCGCCAAACGCGCGGCGTTGGCCTTGAGGGTGTCCTGGTTGCGCTTGTCCAGGAAGTCTTCCAGGAGTAGAGCGCTGATGACGGCGCTGGCGACCAGGCCGACGACCAGGAGAACGGCCAGGCCGGCGAGCAGACGCAGGCGGACGCTGGAGGAGGCCCAGGGAAGACGGCCGCGGAGTCTCACGTGTCGTCCTGCTCTCGGAGGGTGTAGCCGACGCCGCGGACAGTGCGCAGCAGCGGCGTACGGCCATGGTCGATCTTGCGTCGGAGGTTGGAGATGAAACGCTCGACGACTACGGAGTCCCCGCCGAAGTTGTACTGCCACACGGCCTCGAGGATCTGGGCGCGGGAGAGGACCTGACCCTGGTGGCTCAGCAGGTAGTGCAGCAGACGGTATTCGGTGGGGGAGAGGTCGATGAGTTGGCCTGCTCGGCGGACTTCGTGGCGGGGGTCGTCGAGGGTGAGGTCGCCACACCGCAGGCGTGTCTCCTCGACGGCGGGAGTTCCGCTGCGAGCTCGGCGCAGCAGTGCCTGCAAGCGGGCGCCGACTTCGACGACACTGAAGGGTTTGGTGACGTAGTCGTCGCCGCCCAGGCGTAGTCCTCGGACCCGGTCTTCGACGGCGTCGCGGGCGGTGAGGAAGAGCACGGGTACGTCGATGGCGCGGGCGCGCAGCAGTTGGAGGATCTCGAAGCCGTCGGCGCCGGGGAGCATCACGTCGAGGACGATGACGTCCGGGAGGCGGCGGGCGACCTGGTCGAGGGCTTCGCTCAGGTCACCCGACGCGTCGACTTCGAATCCGGCGAACTGCAGTGCCGAGATCAGCAGGCGCCTGATACCGGGATCATCGTCGATGACGAGGACGCGGTCGGCGGCAGCAGGCGTGTTGGCGGCGTTCATATGTGCTCCTGGTGGCGGCAGCGGCCGCCCGACGTCTGCCGCTGCCGCCGGTGCAGCGGACTGGGTGGGTGCCCCGGTGGCGGCTCTGCTGATCATGGTTTCGTCACAGGCTTACCGGGGTGGATTCCTTGACGGGGGCGTGCGGGGCCGCCGGTTCGGGCGTGTGGAAGTTCTCGCCCTCGACGTCGAGACGGGGCAGCACGCGGTCAAGGCGTCGCGGCAGCCACCAGGCCCGGTCCCCGAGGAGCGCCAGGGTCGCCGGCACGAGGGTCATACGGACCAGGAAGGCGTCGACCATGACTCCGAAGGCCAGGGCGAATGCGATCGGCATGATATCGGCGTCGCGGGAGAACAGGAAACTGACGAACACCGAGATCATGATGAGCGCGGCAGAAGTCACCACACGGGCGGCGTTGCGGGCTCCGTTGAGGATGGCCGTGCGGGCGTCGCGGTGGCGGTTGTAGTCCTCGCGCATGGCGGAGACGAGGAACACCTCGTAGTCCATGGCCAGTCCGAAGAGCACGGACATCACGATGATGGGCACGAAGCTGGCCACCGGACCCTCGCTGGGCACGCCCAGCGGGCCGGCCAGCCATCCCCACTGGAAGACCGCGACGGTGGCTCCGAAGGCGGCACCCACGGACAGCAGGAACCCGATGGTCGCCTTGATCGGGATGGCGATCGACCGGAACGCGATCATCAGCAGGAGCAGCGAGAGGCCGACGACGACAATCACGAAGGGCACGAGTGCGCCGCTGAGCTTGTCGGAGACGTCGATGCTGACCGCGGTCATACCGGTGACGGCGACATAAGAGCCGCTGGACTGTGCCAACGGCTGCATCTGGGTGCGCAGCCGGGAGACGAGGTTGCCGGTCTCCTCGGACCGCGGTCCGGTGTCGGGGATGATCTGGATCCGCGCGGCCGTCTCGTCCTCGGCCATGTCGACACCGCTGACGTCCGCGACGCCCCGCACCCCTCCCAGCCCGTCCTCGACGGCGGCGGCCGTGGAGCTGACGGTGGCCGGGTCGTTGTTCTCGACGAGCACGACGAGGGGACCGTTGGCGCCGGGACCGAAGGCGTCGCTGATCACGTCGTAGGCCCGACGGCTGGAGTTGCTCGTGGCACTGGAACCCTCGTCGGTGAGTGCCAGTTTCAGCTCCATGCCGGGAACGGCCAGGGCGATCAGCGCGACCGTGCCCAGGATCAGGTTGCGTACGGGGTGGCGCAGGACGCCCTGGGTCCAGCGCACACCCATCGTGGCAGTCCGGCCGCTGTGCGCCGCCTGCCGCATGGCGCGCTTACGGCCCATGGACAGGAACCTGCGGCGCCGGGCCGCGGACCGGGGTGCCTTGGGCATGAGCCGGTGGCCGGCCATTCCCATCAGAGCGGGCAGCAGGGTCACCGCCGTGATGACGGCGACCGTGACCGCTCCGGCCGAGGCCAGACCCATGGAGGTCAGCATCGGCACACCGGCCACCGCCAGACCGGACAGCGCGATGAGGACCGTGGCCCCGGCGAAGATCACGGCGCTGCCCGCGGTGGCGGTGGCCGTGGCGATGGACTCCCGCACCGGCATACCAGTGCCGAGCTGGGCGCGGTGGCGGGAGACGATGAACAGGGCGTAGTCGATGCCGACGGCGAGCCCCAGCATGATCGCCAGGGTGGGCGCGTTGTCGGAGACGTCGAACGCCGTGGCCAGACCCATCATGGCGGCCATCGTGCCGACGATCCCGAGAACCGCGGTGATCAGCGGAAGCCCCGCCGCGAGCAGCGACCCGAAGGTGATCACCAGGATGACCAGGGCCACGCCCAGTCCGATCAGCTCACTGGGTCCCACGGGCGGATGCGAGGACTCATATGGCTCACCGCCGTAGATGGTCCTCAGCCCCGCCTGCCGGGCCTCGTTGCCCGCGGCCTTCACCGCGTCCAACGTGCCGGGCGGCACGTCGTCCTCCTCCTTGGTGGTGAAGGTGACCTCAGCCACCGCGGTGCGTCCGTCCTCGGAGACGGTGCCGCTCTCGGACGGGACACTGACCTCGCTCACCCCGGAGACCCGGCCCGTGGCCTCCAGTGTGGCCTCCAGGGACTTACGCAGATCCGCGTCGGTCACCTTGCGGCCGGTCGGCGCCTGGAACACGATCTGCGCCGACTGGACATCCGGCTCGGGGAAGTGCCGTTCCATCTTGGTCAGGGCCGTCTGGGCCGGTGAGCCGGGAATCGAGCTGCTGTCCGTGAAGGAGCCGGCGAAGGAAACCCCCAGACCGACCACCGCACCGAGGGCGAGGAGCCACCCGATCAGCATCCTCGGCCACCGGCGAGCACCCCACGCGCCCAGTCGGTACAAGAGCGTAGCCATCAATGATTCCCTCACTGTTCGGAAGACGACTCGCCACATCCTTCGCAGTGGACTTGACGACCGCCTCACGGGGAACTTGAGGGTTTTTTGACGGTTCGACCGCGGCACCGTCAGGTACGCTGGTCACCAGGCAGGGGACCAGGCCCTGTCTCCCCGATCTTCGCGGGCGCACGACGCCTGGCACGGCACCTCGCCGCACGGCCGCCTCACCCAAGTACGTCCAGTACGAGGGCGATGCGGCCGCACACCGATGCACCGCACCAGACGCCGCGCGCTGATCCGCGAAGATCGGAGAGACAGGACCTAGCCGGCGCTCCGCGTGACCGCGGACTGGTCCTTGGCGTGTTCCAGGCGCAGCGGGAGCCGCTCGGCGAGGTAGTCGATGAGTGCGCTGACACGTCGCGGGACATGCCCGTCCTCCTCCAGGAGGGCGTAGACGTCGGCGGCCGGTGTCGACAGGTGCGGCAGCACCCGGACGAGCTCGCCGCGATCCAGATGCGGCCTGACGTGCCACTCCGAGCGCATGATCACACCACGGCCCTCCAGGGCCCAGCCGGTCACCACGTCACCGTCGTTGCTGGACAGGCTGCCGTGCACCCGCACATGCCGGGGACGGTCCGCGTCCCCGAAGCGCCAGAGCGCGAAATCGCTCTCGTTCTCCCGCAGCACGATGCAGTTGTGGTGGGCCAGATCCTCGATGTCGGCCGGCGTGCCGTGCTCGGCGAGGTAGGACGGCGCCGCGCAGGGCACGCGCCGGTTCTTGGCCAGACGCCGCATGCGCAGTGAGGAGTCGGGCGGTATGCCCACGTGGACGGCCACGTCGAACTCACGCTGGTGGGGCCGTAGAGGCAGCGCGGACGTCTGCATCCGGACGTGCAGTTCCGGGTGGGCCGCGGCGAACTCGCCGAGCAGCGGCGCGATATGCGCGCGGCCGAGACCGAGCGTGGCCTCGACGACCAGGGACCCGCGCAACCCCCCTGCTGTGTCGGTGATCGTGTCCTCGAGCTCGCGTACCTCGTCGAGGATCGCCTCGACGCGCGCCGCGTACAGCTCGCCTTCCGACGTCAGCACGAGTCGGCGGGCGCCGCGCTGGACGAGCCGGACGTCCAGGCGGCGCTCCAGCGCGCTGAGGCGTTTGCTGACGACGGGCAGGGAGCAACCGAGTTCTCGCGACGCGGCCGTCAGGGTCTCGCTCGACGCGACGACGTGGAAGAACTGCAGGTCGTCCACGGCTGAACGGCTCTTGGACCAGGGGTGACCAGAGCGCCGAGAGCTTTCCATAGGGGAAAACGTACCTTGCCGGTTACGGGCTTGTAACGGGTGTCCCCGCTGGCCAAGGTGGGACCCAGTCGCGCCGTGACCGGAACGCCTCTGGACAGAGTGCTCGCCACCGGACTTGCGCATCGATCCGTGAACTGGGAGTGAATTCGTGCCGCAGAGTTATCGCATCGCAGCGATTCCGGGCGACGGGATCGGACGGGAGGTCGTCCCGGAGGGTCTGAGGTGCCTGCGGGCCGCTGCCGAGGTGCACGGGTTCGAACTGGACGTCACCGAGTTCGACTTCGCCAGCGCGGACTACTGGCTGAACCACGGCACGATGCTGCCGGGGAACTGGCGGGACGTACTCGGCGAGTTCGACGCGATCTTCTTCGGTGCGGTCGGATGGCCGGAGGTGGTCCCGGACCATGTCTCGCTGTGGGGCAGCCTGCTCCAGATGCGGCGGGGCTTCGACCAGTACGTCAATCTGCGCCCCGTCCGGCTGCTGCGCGGTGTACGCAGTCCGCTGCGCGACCACCAGCCGGGCGACATCGACTTCTACGTCGTGCGGGAGAACACCGAGGGCGAGTACTCCAGCATCGGCGGCCGGATCTTCGAGGGCACCGATCGCGAGACGGTGGTCCAGGAGACGGTCATGACACGGACCGGGGTCGACCGAGTCCTGCGCTACGCCTTCGAACTCGCCTCGTCCCGCCCGAGCAAGCACCTGACCTGGGCGACGAAGAGCAACGGGATCTCGATCTCCATGCCCTACTGGGACGAGCGCGCGACCGAGATGGCCGCCCGGTACCCCGACGTGACCGCCGACAAGGACCACATCGACATCCTCACCGCGAAGTTCGTCCTCCATCCCGACCGGTACGACGTGGTCGTCGCCAGCAACCTGTTCGGTGACATCCTCTCGGACCTCGGCCCGGCCTGCACCGGAACCATCGGCATCGCCCCCAGCGCCAACATCAACCCCGACCGCTCCTTCCCCAGCCTCTTCGAGCCGGTGCACGGGTCGGCGCCGGACATCGCCGGTCTCGGTGTCGCCAACCCTGTCGGCCAGATCTGGAGCGGCGCCATGATGCTCACCCACCTCGGCGAGCACGAGGCGGCCGCGCACGTCGTGGCCTCGATCGAGAGCGTTCTGGACGAGCAGCCCGATGTGGTCACCCCCGACCTCGGGGGCACGGGGACCACGGTGGGGCTGGGCAAGGCCATCGCGGCCCGGATTGCCGCGAGGCCACTCGTCGGCCACGACGGGGGAGCGGCGGCCGGCGACTCGGCCGGCCGCGCGGTCGAAGAGGGGGTCGCGGCGTCATGATCAGACCTGTCTCCGACCCGGTCGGCCTCGAAGTGCGCTGGGACCGGCTTGCCGCCGCCACCGACGAGGCGGCCTCCACCATGCTGCGCACGGCCTTCTCCACGATCATCCGGGAGTCGAACGACTACACCGTCGTCCTGATGGACCGCGCGGGCCGCACGATGGCCGAGTCACGGGCCGGCATCCCGGCCTTCGCCGCCCTGATGAGTTCGCTGACCGCGCTGGTCCTCGAACGGTTCCCGGCGGACGAGTGGCAGGACGGCGACAGCGTCATCACGAACGACCCGTGGATCGCCACCGGGCACCTGCCCGACATCGCCATGATCTCCCCGGTCTTCCACCGAGGACGGCTCGTCGCGTTCGCGGGCACCGTGGCGCACTCACCGGACATCGGTGGCACCCCCTCGATGAGCGCGACCGAGCTGCTCTCCGAGGGCATCCTGATTCCTCCGCTGCGCCTGTTCCGGGCCGGACGGGTCGAGCAGGGGGTCAAGGACCTGCTGCTGGCAAACGTACGACTGGCGGACCAGGTGTGGGGTGACCTGGAGGCGCAGGCCGCGGCACACGCCGTGTGCCGCCGACGCGCCCAGGAGTTCCTCACCGACTTCCCGGAGCCGGACTTCGAGGCTTTCGCGGACCAGGTCCACGCGGTGACCGACGCCGCGATGCGGGCGGGCGTCCGCGACCTGCCCGACGGCGTCTACCGAGCCGCCCTGGACGCGGACGGCGTCGAAGGCCACCCCACGCACATCGAGTGCGCGGTGACCGTTCGCGGCGAGGAGGTCGAGATCGACTACACCGGAAGCTCCCCCCAAGTGCCCTTCGCGACGAACTCGACGCTGAACTACACCCGCGCGTACTCCATGTATCCGCTGAAGATCCTGCTGGATCCGTCCACGCGGACCAACTGGGGCTCCTACCGCTCCATCCAGGTCTCCGCGCCGGAGGGCACGATCGTCAACCCGAGATTTCCCGCGCCCGTCGTGGCACGGCACCTCACCGGCCACCTCCTGTCCTGCGCGGTGTATCAGGCACTGGCTCCGGTGCTGCCCGACCGTGTCATCGCCGACAGCGGCGGTGCCCCCGCCCTGCGGGTCCGCTTCGCGGGGGTCGACGACTCCGGTCGGCCTTTCAGCCTCATGCTCTTCGCCAATGCGGGCATGGGCGCGTCCAAGGAGTCGGACGGGCTGGCCACCACCGCCTTCCCGACCAACTCCGGCGGCGGCAGCATCGAGGCCCTGGAGGCCGCGTCTCCGCTGCACTTCCTCCGCAAGGAGTTGCGTGCCGGATCGGGCGGACGGGGCCGACGCCGCGGAGGACTGGGCCAGACCATCGAGGTCCGCAACCCGACGAGCCGACCGGTGCAGATGGTGCTGCTCGGAGACCGCGAGCAGCATCCGGCGCTCGGACTGGCCGGCGGTGAACCCGGCGCCACCGCACAGGTCGTCCTGGACTCCGGCGAGCGCGTCCCACTGAAGTCGATCTCGCAGCTGGCCCCCGGCTCGTCCGTGGTCATCTCCTTCGCCGGCGGCGGCGGGTTCGGCCGCCCCGAGGAGCGCGAGCCCGAGCTCCTGATCGCCGACGAGATCGCCGGCTACACCGTCCCAGCCAGTCAGCAGAACCCGCGCACAGCCCGGACGGCGGGCGGAAGCGCACGTGAGGAGGTGGGCCGATGAGCCGCACGGTCCGGATCGGCGTCGACGTGGGCGGAACGTTCACCGATCTGCTGCTGCACGACCCGCGCCGGGCACTGATCCGGGCCGGGAAGCTGCCCACCACGCCCCACGCTCCCAACGAGGCCATCACCGCGGGGCTGGCCCGCCTGCTCGAGGAGACGTCCACGGCCCCCGGAGACGTCGCGGGCATCGTGCACGGCACCACGTTGGTGACGAACACCCTGCTGGAACGCACCGGAGCGGTAGTCGGTCTGCTGACCACCAGCGGGTTCAGCGACTCGCTCGAAATGGGACGGGAGACGAGGTTCGACACCACCGACCTGCTCGCCCGGCCGGCTCAGCCGCTGGTGCCGCGCCATCTGCGCCGCGGGGTACCGGGGAGGATCGCCGCGGACGGCAGTGACCTCGAACCGCTCGACGAGCGTGCCGTTCTCGCGGCTGTGCGGGATCTGGTGGACCAGGGCATCGAGGCAGTGGCCGTGGCCCTGATGCACTCCTACCGCAACGCCGGGCACGAGCACCGGGTGCGGGACCTGGTCGCGCGGGCCCACCCCGGCCTCCCCGTCACGCTCTCCAGCGCCGTGGCTCCGGTCATCGGCGAGTACGAGCGGGCCGGCACCGCCTGTCTGAACGCGTATGTGCAGCCGCTGATGTCGCGCTACCTCGACGGCCTGAGTGACGACCTGACCGCCATGGGGATCGACGCGTCCCTTCGCATCATGCTCTCCGGCGGTGGTGTCACGACCCTTGAGGACGCCAAGCGGTTCCCCGTACGGCTGCTCGAGTCGGGCCCCGCGGCCGGTGCCATCGCAGCCGCCGCGGTCGCCCGGACGCTGGGGGAGCAGGACGTCGTCTCGTTCGACATGGGCGGTACGACGGCGAAGATCGCTGTCCTCCAGGGGGGCAGGCCCAGGCTCAAGCACGACTTCGAGGCGGGGCGGGTCGACAAGTTGAAGCCCGGCTCGGGGCTGCCGGTGCGCCTGACCGTCGTCGACATGATCGAGATCGGTTCGGGAGGCGGCTCGATCGCGGCACCCGACGCACTCGGGCTGCTCAAGGTGGGACCGCGCAGCGCCGGTTCGGTACCCGGCCCCGTCGCCTACGGGCGTGGAGGCGAGCGACCCACCGTGACGGACGCCGACCTCCTGCTCGGCTATCTCGACGCGGAGAACTTCCTCGGCGGCGAGATGAGGCTCCGCACGCGAGAGGCCCACAAGGCGCTGACCCGTGAGGTGGCGGGTCCCCTGGGACTCGACACCGCTGACGCTGCCGCCGGGATTGTCGAGGTGGTCACCGAAAGCATGGCCGCCGCCGCCCGCATGCACCTGTCCGAGCAGGGCAAGGACCCCGCCGACTTCGCGCTGCTGGCCTTCGGCGGAGCCGGACCCGCCCATGCCTACGGGCTGGCGAAGTCGCTGAAGATCCCCCGAGTGATCGTGCCGATGCGGGCCGGAGTGATGTCCGCCTGCGGGCTCCTTGCCGCCGCTCCCACGGTCGACGAGGTCCGCAGCCTGCCGTCGCCTCTCGCCGACATCGACTGGTACCAGGTCGCCGCGCTGTACGACGAGATGACGTCCCGCGCCACCGAAACACTCCAGCCGGGAGACCCGCAGCTCGTACGAGTCCGCCGCTCGGCCGACATGCGTTACCTCGGCCAGGGCTTCGAGATCGAGGTCGGCGTGCCCGAGCAGGACCTTGGCCCAGCCGGTCTCGGACGCATCCGGACCGCCTTCGACTCCACGTACCGCGCCGTGTTCGGTCGTTCCCTCGGCGGGGCCGTGGAAGTCGTGAACTGGCGGCTTTCCATGAAACTGCCCGGTCATGAGTTGTCGACGGAGGGCGGCCATGCGCGACGAGGTGAGGCAGGCCGCGGTGTCCGGTCGGTCTACTTTCCGGGGCACGGGCTGCTTGAAGCCACCGTATGGAACCGCTACGAGCTCGTGCCGGGAACCGAGCTGACAGGTCCGGCGATCTTCGAGGAACGCGAATCGTCCTGCTCCTTCGGGCCGGACTGCCGGATCCGGGTCACCGACGACCTGACCCTCGTGGTCGAGGTCGACCGGGCCTGAACCCGATCTCCCTGGTCGTTCCCGAAGAGGGCAGCGTCGAGCAGCCGCCGAAGGCGGGGGACGCTCGGCGACCTCTCTGAGGACTGGCTGCCTCACTACGGCGAGAAACGGACCGACGCCGCTCACACAGGACGGACCTGGTTCGCACGCCGCGGGCCCGCTCGACATCGAGGAAGCGGCCCCCGGCCGTGCCACGGGAGAACTGTCTCTCACCCCCACGCCAACACCGACAACTATCCAGCAGCTGCCCGATATGGTGGCGGCGCGAAGGGACGACCCTTATGACGACGGTGTCAGCAGGGCAGCGCACACGAACCCGGCGCATCACGTTCCTGGTCGCTCTCGCGGTCTTCGCACAGGAGTCGACCTGGAACTTCTACGAATCCCAGGTTCCGCCGCTCCTGCGGGAGCACCTCACCAGCGCGGCCGTCGTGGGTCTGCTGATGGGCATGGACAACCTGCTCGGCATCTTCATCCAGCCGTGGATCGGTAACCGGTCCGACCGGACGAGGACCTCCTGGGGCCGGCGGATGCCCTACCTGGTGGTCGGGATGCCGATCGCCGCCGCGCTGTTCATCCTCATCCCGCACAGCGCGGCGTCCTTGCCGCTGTTGATCGTGGTGCTGTTCTCGTACGCGCTCGTCGCCAACACCTTCAAGCCGATCGCCGAGGCGCTCGTACCGGACTTCATCGCACCCGAGCGACGAAGCCGGGCCAACGCCGCAGTCAAGATCGCCTCAAGTATCACGGCCATCGTCGCCGCGCTCATCAGCATCTTCCTGGTCGACAACCATCTGAGCCTCGCGTTCGCGATCCCCGCGATCATCATGCTGATCTCGATCGGGGTGCTGGCGGCCACCGTGCGCGACAACCGGTCCCCGGCCTACCAGGCAGCGGTGGCCGAGAGCGATGAGGAGCACAGTGCCGAGCACACCGAGCCACGGGTCCGGGACACCTTCATCGAGATCCTCAAGGACACCGATCGCAGTCGGCTCCTGCTGCTCCTCGCGATTCTCCTCTTCGGCAGTGCATGGGCCGCGTCCCGGTCGTTGATGACGCCGTACGGGATGGAAGCCCTGGACATGTCACGGGGAGCCGCCGGCGGTCTCACCCTGCCCAGCGGTATCGCCTTCATCCTGGCGGCCTACCCGGCAGCCGTGCTCGCCGAGCGCTACGGACGGCTCCGGGTCATGGCCGTGGGCATGTCGGTCTTCGCCGGCGCCATGGTGCTGGGCACGCTCATCCAGACCCCGATGGGGGCCACCGTGGCCCTGTGCCTCGCGGCGGCCGGCGCGACCTGCTTCCTGGTCAACGCGGTGGTCGTCCTGTGGAACCTCGCACCCTCGGCACGGGTCTTCGGGACCTACGCCGGTATGTACACCGTCGGCTGGGCCGGCGGCGGCTTCCTGGGCCCGGCGGTGGTCGGCGGCATGGTCGACATCACCGGATGGCCCCTGATGCTCATCGACATCGCCACAGTCACCTCGCTGTCGATCATCGTCGTAGCCAGGATCGGTGTGCTTCAGCGGCGCACCGCCCTGACCCTCGCCAAGTGACCAGCCCATCCCCGCGGCGCAAGGCCGGCGCCGGACGCAGCCAGAGACGAGGAACCGTGCCCCGCATTCTGATCACCACGGACTACCTACGGCCCGACGACGAGGTCGATCACTACCTCCGGGCGCACGGCCACACGACGGTGCACGCCCCGCTGGTCGGCCGACGCGGTCCCGAGCAACTCGTCGCCGCCCTCGACGGGATCGACGCGGCGCTCGTCGGCCATGATCCCCTGACCGCCCAGGTCCTCTCCGAAGTTCCCCGCCTGCGCGCCATCGTGCGCACCGGCGTCGGCTACGACTCGATCGACATCGTCGCCGCGGGCAAGCTCGGCATCACGGTGAGCAACCTGCCGGGAATCAACGCGAACGCCGTGGCCGAGTACACCCTCGGTCTGCTGCTGACCGCCGCGCGGCGACTGGTGCAGAGCGCGGTGGGCGTCGCTGCCGGCCGGTGGCCGAGGGAGGACGGTCACGAGTTGCGTGGGTCGACGCTCGGCCTGGTCGGATACGGGGCGGCAGCGCGCGCCGTGGTGCCGCTGGCGCGGGCCTTCGGCATGGAGGTGCTCTGCACGACCGGTGTGCCGGAGGACGAACGGTCGGACCCGTCGGTGCGGTTCGTCGCGCTCCCCGAGCTGCTGGCGGCATCCGACTACGTATCGGTGCACACCGCGCTGACGGACCGCACACGCGGTCTCCTGGACGCTTCCGCCTTCCGGCGGATGAAGTCGACGGCGGTGCTGGTCAACACCGCGCGGGGGGCCGTCGTGGACGAACAGGCCCTTGCCGACGCCGTGCGCACCGGCGAGATCGCCGCGGCGGCGCTCGACGTGGTGAGCGAGGAGCCGCTCCCGGCCGACAGCCCGCTGCGGGACGTCGAGGGAATCGTCGTCTTCTCCCACCTCGCGGGCCAGACCGCCGAAGCCCGTGCGGCCGCCGGCCTTGAGGGTGCGGCCGAGGTGGTGGCCGCCCTCGCGGGCCGCCCCCGGTTCGCGGTGAACGCCCACCTGCTGCCCCACGCCCCCACTGCCCGGGTCGACGGGTGACACCCGCCCGCCACGTGCCCGGCACCGACAAGAAAGAGGAACATGGAAAACGAACGGGTTGCCCAGGTCAAGGTCCTGGCACCGACCGGCATGCTCGGAGCCGGCTTCCCCGAGGCCACGATCGAGCGAGGTCTGGCGCTCGGCGCCGATGTCATCTCCGTCGACGGGGGCAGCACCGACTCCGGTCCCTACTATCTCGGCGCGTCGCAGCCCAAGACCACCCGTGCCGCGGTCGCCCGTGACCTGCGAGTCCTGCTGAAGGCGGCGGCAGGCGCCGGTATCCCACTGATCGTGGGTTCGTGCGGCACCAGCGGAACCGACTCCGGTGTCGACTGGGTCGCCGGCATCGTCGCCGACATCCTGGCGGCCGAGGGACTCCGGCTGCGGGTGGCGCGCATCTACAGCGAGCAGGCGCCCGGCGCGCTCCTGAAGTGCCTGGACGAGGGCCGGATCCATGCCCTGCCTCCGCTGGGCGAACTGGAGCCGAAGACGTTGCAGAGCTGCGCACACATCGTGGGCGCGATGGGGCACGAGCCGATCGTCGCCGCGCTCGAGGCCGGTGCGCAGGTCGTGCTCGCCGGCCGCGCCACGGATACCGCCATCGCCGCCGCCCATCCGCTGATGAAGGGGATGCCTGCCGGGCCGACCTGGCACGCTGCCAAGATCATCGAGTGTGGCGGGCAGTGCACCAGCAATCCGCGCGCCGGTGGGGTGCTGGCCACCATCGACGCCGACGGCTTCACCATCGAGCCGCTCGATCCGACGGCCGCCTGCACACCGATCCTGGTCGCCGCCCACATGCTCTACGAGACGGTGGACCCGTTCCGGATGCGCGAGCCGGACGGCACCCTGGACGTCCGTCAGGCCGTCTACACCGCCCTGGACGACCGCACCGTGCGGGTCGAGGGTTCGCAGTTCCATGTCGCCGACCAGCACACCATCAAGCTCGAAGGCGCCCGGACCACCGGCTACGAGACGATGTCGTTCAGCGCGATCCGGGATCCGCACATCCTTGCGAACATCGACGACTGGGCCGATCTCATGCGCACGATGATCAGGCAGCGGGTGGAGCAGACGATCGGCCTCGGCGACGACAAGTACGCCTTCGACCTGCGTCTCTACGGGCACAACGCCATCCTCGGGGATCTGGATCCGGCAGAGGGTCCGCCTCGCGAGGTGGGAGTCATGCTCCTCGTCAACGCACCGGACCAGCAAACCGCCACCGCCGTCGCGAAGATCGCCAACCCTTTGATGCTTCACCTGCCGACGGCCGACATGGACTACTTGCCGAGCCTGGCGTTCGCCACCTCACCGGCCGAGGTCGAGCGCGGTCCGGCGTACGAGTTCGTGCTCAACCACGTCGTCGACACCCTCACCCCCACCGACATGTTCCGCACCGAGTTCGAGGAGGCCTCCCACCATGGCTGAGACCGCCCCCACCACCCTGGGCGACCTGGCGTACGAGGTCCGGTCCAAGAACGCCGGGCCGTTCTGGGTCACCATGGAGCTGTTCATGCGTGACGCGGACGGCTATCGCATCGCGGCCGACGAGGCGTTCCTCAACGAGGGCACGGTCGCCCGGCTCTACGGACTCGACGAGGCCGACGTGCGGATGTTCCGCATCCCGTCGCTGAACGTCGTCAAGATCTCTTTCCCCCGTCCCGTCAGCCAGGCGTCGCTGCGTGACCGTGACGTCCACTCCGGTCAGCACCACGTGCCGCTGGCGGTTCTGCCCGTGCCCGCCACCTGACACCCCCGGGAGAAAGGGCGGCGCCCGCGCGCGACGACGGTCACGGCCGGTGCCGGGGTCACCGCCGGCCCGGCGGTGACCCCGAACGCGCCTGCCGGACGCGGTCCTTCACCGGTCCACCCCCCACAAGCACCTGAAGGAGCAGTTCCTTGAACACACCTGCCATGCCCGAACCCGGTACCCGTCCTCGGGCCCGCGGCCGCCGTTCGGCAATGCTGACGGCACTGGTCGCGGCCGCGGTCGTGGGCACGCTCGGCAGCGCACCCGCCGCCCCGGCCGACACCACGCGCCCCACTCCCGCCGCCTGCCCGGGCCATCTGGAGGAGAAGGCCGGCTGCTACACCGGCCGGGACGCCAACGGCGCGTACTACACGATGGCCGTCCCCAAGCACTGGAACGGCTCCCTCGTCGTCCACGCCCACGGCGGTCCCGACTTCTCCTACGACGAGTCCACGACCACCGAGGACCTGGAACGCTGGGCGGTGATGGTCGACGAGGGCTATGCCTGGGTGGGCTCCTCGTACCGGCGCGGCGGTTACGGGGTCAGGATGGCCGCCGCCGACACGGAGAACGTACGCCGCCTGTTCGTCAGCCACTTCGGCCACCCCGACCGCACCTACCTTCATGGCCAGTCCTGGGGCGGCAATGTCGCCACCAAGGTCACAGAGACCTACGGCGGGAAGCGTGGCGCTTACGACGGAGTCCTGCTGACCAACGGCTTCCTGGCCGGCGGCTCGCGTGGCTACGACACGCGAGTGGACCTGCGGACGGTCTACCAGTACTACTGCCGCAACCTGCCCCGTCCCACCGAACCGCAGTACCCGCTGTGGCAAGGACTGCCCGCGGACTCCCCGATGACACCCGGCGAGGTCCACGGCCGCCTCCAGGAGTGCACCGGCATCGACTCCGACCCGGCCGACCGGACCGCGGAGCAGCAGCGCAACCTCGACGACATCCTGGCCGTCACCCGCGTCCCGGAACGCTCCCTGGCCACGAACATGCAGTACGCGGCCTTCCTCGTCCGGGACATCGTGTCCAACCGGCTCGACGGCCGTAACCCGTTCAGCAACCGTGGGGTCCGCTACGACGGTTCGCACGACGACAAGGCGCTCAACGCCGGCGTGGCGCGCTTCTCGGCCGACCCCACCGCGCGCCGCGACCTCTCCTACGACAGCGACCTCACCGGACGGATCGCACTCCCGGTCCTCACGCTGCACGCGATCGACGACCCACAGGTCTTCGTCGAGCACGAGGCGGCCTATCGCGTCACGGTCCAGGCCGCCGACCGAGGCGAGAACCTCGTCCAGACTTTCACGAGGGAGAGCGATCACAGCGCGCTCAGCAACGCCGAGTACGCCAACTCCCTGGCGACTCTGGACACATGGGCGCGCACCGGCCGGAAGCCCACCCCCACCTCGATCGCGCGTTCGTGCAGCGCGTTCGACGCCACCTACGGTGGTGGCTGCTTCTACGATCCGGCGTTCCGCCCCGCCCCGTTCGCCACCCGGGTCCGCCCCCGGCCCGGCGGCCTCCACTGGCCCGCCATGTCCGCCGCGCAGGAACAGGCGTGGAGCCGTATCGAGGGCGTGGGCATCACACCCTGAAGCCGCTCGGCGGTCCCGAATCCCCCGCTCTCCCGCAGCCGAGCTCGCACATCTCTCGCGCTGCCGACGGGTGAGGCGCTGCGACGTGTTGATCACTTCCTGGTGGGTCTCGGCGAGGAGCACGCTGTGGTCGGCGGACGGGAAGGGGCATTCGCGCTCAGGGATGTGGGCGCGTGCCGTACGGCGTCGACGCAGAACGGAGCGAGCCCCGTTGACCACGCTGGTTCGCAAGTACGCCTCGGGGGCCTCCAGGTGCGCGAGCCGACGGCCGTGGCGGCGCAGAAGCGCGGTGAAGGCGTCCTGTACCACGCCCTCTGCCGTCGGAAGGTCGTCCACCAAAAGCAGTGCCAAGTCGCACCAGCGCGAGTCGGCGGTGGTGGTAAAGCTCGCTGAAGCCGTGCTCGTCCCCGACTGCGGCCGTGCTGGGAGACGCTCCCTGCATGCTGAGGCGGTGTCCGACCGTAGGCCTGGTGCAAGAGGAGGCCGGCATTTTCGGAAGCGTCACCGCGACGCTTCGACCAGCTTGTTCGACTCGCGGCCAACTACAAGCGAGCTGGGGCCCGTTGGGGCAGACCGCTCAGCCGCCGGGGAGGCCATGGTCGCGGTGCGGCGGAACTCGCTCGGGTTGAGTCCCCGGATCCGTTTGAACGCCGCGCTGAACCCGAACGGGTCGGAGCAACCCACCGCGCGGGCGATGTCCGCGACGGTTGCGGACTCCTGCTCGATCAGTAGGTCTGCCGCGAGCGTCATGCGCCGGCGGGTGAGGTAGGTCAGCGGCGGTTCGCCGACCAGGTCGGCGAACCGCTTGGCCGGCGTCGAACGCGACACCCCGGTGCCTTCGGCCAGCGCGGCGACCGTCCACGCGAGCAGCGTCAGAGGATGCTGGGCAGACCTGTCAGATGCCGCAGTTCGGCGAGGACTTGGAGGTTGTCACGGAAGTGGACGGCTTGCCAGCCCTGCCGTCGGGCCGCGGCACAGTTGCCTGCGAGGTCGTCGACTAGCACGCAGTCCTCGGGGGTGACACCGGCCGCCTTGGCCGCCAGATCGAAGATCTTCGGGTCGGGTTTGCGGACGCCGACCTTGCATGAGTCGATGAGACAGTCGACCTCGCCGGCCGGGGCGACGATCGCCCGCCAGTACGGCTCCCACTCGACGACGTTGTTCGACAGGATGCCCACTCGGAACCCGTTGTCGCGGGCGATCCGCAGGGCGCACACCATCACCGGGTTGGCTGTGACGCCGTCGAACCACTGCTCGCCGAAGCCCTCCAGGCGGGCACGGCTCAGATCAAGCTCTGGGTGACGGCTCGTCAGGACACAGCGGAGACGACGCCCCCACTCGGCCTCGGTGAGGGCGGCGATCTCGACGGGCGCCAGGGTCGGCATGCCCATCTCGTCCGCGACCTCCTTCATAGCGGCCTGAAGTTGCGCGGGCAGAATGCCGGTCTTGCGGTGGTAGGCGTCGTACAACTCGTCCAGAGGTGGCGAGAGTACGCCGCCGAAGTCGAACCAGACCATGGGCAGGGGCATACAGAGAGCCCTCCTGTTCAGGGCGCTGTGGAATGAAGCAGTAAGGAGTTCGTGCGGCACGACATGCCTGCCGTGTCAGGCGGAGGGTTCAGCAGGCATGGGGCACCGGGGCCTGGGCTGAGGCAGGGACGAGGAACTGGCCGATGGGGCTGGTGCACCGCAGGGCGACCTCGGCTGTGGAGATCACGGTCTTCTCCTGGAGCATCTCCATACGGAAGACGGCCGCGCCCGGCGTCGCCCGGTCCTCGACCAAATCGGCCTGGCACACGGTGGGCAGTTCGAACTCACCGAACCGTGTGAAGGCGGCCGCGCAGTGCGCCAGCGTCAGCCGCCGGGGCGACAGGCCCAGCAGTTCGTGGGCCGCGTGCAGGGCGGTCTGCCGGTATGCCTCGAAGAACAGCGCACCGGGGATGTGGTCGAGTGGGTGGTCGAACAGAGCCGGATGCGCCTGGTCGACGATGACCTGGGCCACGACCTGGTGTCCGACGGCCGCCGCCTCCGCCAGGACGACGTTGTCGGGCGAGCGCCGCCCGACCGCGGCAGGGCTGAGCCGGCGGCCACTGGGGTGCGGGCGTGGAGTCTCCAGGTCGAGGGCGGCGCGGGCGCGTTCACGCAGCAAGTCCCACGCATCGTCGGGCATCCACTGGATGGTCATGGTCATGGATGAGGCGTCGTGGCCGTCGACAGCCAGCCGCATCTCCAGGGTGACGCCGACGAGCTCAGCGCCGCGGTGCTTCTCGCCCGTGATGGTGGCGGTCAGCAGCCCCCGCCCAGGCAGCCGCCCGATCTCCAGCGCTTTGGTGTCGAGGACAGTGAACTCGCCGGAGTTGAAGCTGAACTTGCGGTCCAGCGGGACGGCGCAGTGTTCGTGGGCGACCAGGATGGAGGTCTGTCGGAACACTTCGAGTAACAGAAGCGGATCGTAGGCGGCAGGAGTCACCAGGTGGTCGCTGTAGTAGCTGTGGACGCGTGGCAGTTGCGCCGCGACGAGGAATTCGTTGTCAGAACGGCGCTGAGTATCGGTCAGGAACACCTCGCA
This sequence comes from Streptomyces sp. 2A115, assembly GCF_052245575.1. NCBI lineage: Bacteria > Bacillati > Actinomycetota > Actinomycetes > Kitasatosporales > Streptomycetaceae > Streptomyces > Streptomyces sp. 2A115. The sequence continues at coordinate 53,188 of NZ_JBQQCG010000013.1, forward strand.
GATGGCGGCGCGGTGGACGAGCTGCCGGGAGACGGTTACCGCGTAGGACAGACCATGGTTTCCCGAAACGGACATGTGTTGGCACTCCCTCGAACCAGGAATGTTGAAAAGAACAGTGGTTCATCTGCGGACCATCATTACGCGTGCCAGGGCGGCGCATCCAGGGGATGACAACCCCCGCCGTTGGCGCCCATAAGGGCGTGGACCGCGCAGTTCCGGCGCGCGATCGAGACTCGCGTGGCTGGTGCACGGGGTTTCTGCCGCGCGGCAACCGGAGTGGCACGGGCTTTCCATGCGAGAAAACCTACCTTGTCAAATACGGGCTTGTAACGTGTGTCGCCGCTGGCCGAGGTGGGCTCACGCCACGATGCCGCGACGCGTCGGAGTGGGCGTCACGACCAAACGAGCACATCGATCACGCAGGCTGAGGAGTGGATTCGTGTCGAAGAGTTGTCGCGTCGCGGCGAGGCCGAGACGTCCTCGGAGGCAGGAAGGATTCCCGGTTTGAGGGATCCCTTGTCGGGCGAACGCCTCTAGCTGAGGGTCGAGCAGCGCGCAGAACCAGTGCGGAATGCAAGCGCCGATACCGTGGGCGGCAGGCGGTCCGCTCCGCGACGAGCCGGGTCCGCCCGTGCACCGTGAGCAGGGAGGCGCTCGATGTCGACGGCGGCGAAGGGCAAGGGAGTTGAGCGTCCGTCACGGACCGGGCCTTCGCGCGACGCGGCTGCCCGAAGTGGGGCATACATCGCTTCGGCACGGCCATCTACGCCGGCCCGTTCCGCCGCTGCGAGCGATCACCAATTTCGCCGGACGCGGTGTGCGGATGGTGTGCGGACCGTAGTGGTCGAGAATTCCGGGGCCGAGCCCGGAGAGAATGCGAAGTTGTCCATGTTATTTGCGAGGAAGAGACGATATATGCTCATTGCTACGAACCGACTGTTTGTGCCTGCAGAAAGCGCCGACGAATTTGAAGCTCATTTGCGGCACAACATGCGCACCTATCTGCCAGGCGTGAAGGGACGGCGGCGCAGCACGCTCCTAGGTCCGTCAGCGCCGATAATCCCTATGTTTCGGTCAACGAGTTCGACAGCGAGGCCGATTTTCGGGCCTGGATTGCCTCGGACTCGTTCAAGGAGGCTCATGCGCGCAACCAGGGTATTGCCCGGCATGTCACGAGCAATGCGGTGGAGACCTTTCGCCCCTCCGAGGATCTGGTGCTGATTGGGTGCCGACGGTGTCCGGATCCAGGCCGGTGCCGTCGGCGCACCAATTGCCGAAGTAGTGGTACGTCGCCAACCGCACCGACGACTCACAGAACGTCCACTCAGGACTCCTGCTGGTCGAAGATCTGTGTGCCGAGCACGGCGAGCAGTTCCAGTTTGGCGACCGAGTCGGTTCCGACAGCGGGGGTGAACCAGAGCAGTCGTTGCCGTCCGTCCTCGCTGAACAGGTTCAGGCAATTGACTTCAAGCAATCCGAGCTCTGGATGTATCAGGCGTTTTCTGTCGTGGCGGCGGAACGAAACATCGTGCTGGGCCCAGTGTTTGGAGAACTCGGGACTACGCGCGCTCAGCGCCGTGATCATGGCACGGACATCGGGGTCAGCGCCGCGCCGGGCCGAGGCCGCACGAAGGTCGGCCACGAAGGAGCGGGTGTGCTCGGCATGGTCTTCGGGCGGGTAGAGCGCTCGTGCTTTCGAGTCGGTGAACCACCGGTACAGGAAGCTCGCGGTCCATCCGGTCGTGGACGGCGGTGGACCGAGCAGCGCACGTGCCGCCGGGTTCTGTACGAGCATGACGCGCAGGTCGGTGACCACCTGGGCCGGCGTGTCCCCCAGGCGACGCATCAAGTCCAGCATGCCCGGGTGGACGTGGTCGGCCGGACTGCCGGACGGGGGCAGCCGACGGCCCGCCAGGGCAAAGAGGTAGTCGCGCTCGTCCCGGCTCAGTCGGAGTGCCCGGGCGAGCGCGGCGAGCATCTGCTCCGAGGGTTGGACGCCTGCCCCGCGCTCCAGTTCGATGTAGTAGTCGACCGAGACACCGGCCAGCTGAGCGACCTCTTCACGGCGAAGACCCAGTACACGGCGGCGCGGCCCGGTCGGTAGGCCGACATCCGCGGGTCGGATGCGATCACGGCGTGACCTCAAAAAGCCGCCCAGTTCCGAAAGATTCACACCACCACCCTGACCTGAACGCACTCGGCTTTCCAGGGGTTGGCGACCCCTGTTACGGCGCCGTCGCCAAGTCGGGCAGAGGCCGTGCGGCAGGGTGGATGCGGCCGGTGCCGTGCGACAAGGGCTGGCCCGTGCCGCGGTTGGCGTGGGCGATGATCTCCGCGGTGATGGAGATGGCGGTCTCCTCGGGAGTGTGGGCACCGAGGTCCAGGCCGATCGGTGAGTGCAGGCGGACCAGTTGCTCCTCGGGCACGCCGGCTTCCCGGAGCAGGTCGACGCGGTGGCCGTGTGTGCGTCGGGAGCCCATTGCGCCGACGTAGCCGACGGGGAGGGCGAGCGCCAACCGCAGCAGGGGGATGTCGAACTTGGCGTCGTGGGTCAGGACGCAGACGGCGGTGCGGGCGTCGGTCTCGATGGCCGCAAGGTAGCGGTGGGGCCAGTCGGTGACGATCTCGTCGGCGTGCGGGAAGCGGGCCTGCGTGGTGAAGACGGGGCGGGCGTCGCAGACGGTGACGTGGTAGCCGAGGAAGCGGCCGGCCTGACTCAGGGCGGCGGCGAAGTCGACGGCGCCGAAGATCAGCATGCGGGGGCGGTGCGCGTGGGTGTGGACGAGGACGGTCAACCTCCTGGGGCAGGCGTCGGTGTCGCCGCCGACCTCGATACGGGCGGTGCGGCCCGCACGCAGGAGCGCGCGGGCGTGCGCCACGACCACCTTGTCCTCGTTCTCACCGCCGAGGGTGCCGTCGTGGGGACCGCCGTCGGGGACGTGGAGGATGCGGCCGAGGAATTCGCCGGGGCCGTCGATGACTTGGGCCACGGCGCAGGAGCGGCCCGCGAGCACGGCCTCCAGGGCGGTGGCGAGGTGCGCCCCGGCGGCGGGCCCCACGCGCTGGACCAGGACCTCGATCTCACCACCGCAGGTCAGGCCGACGGCGAAGGCGTCGTCGTCGGAGTAGCCGAAGCGGGTGCGTACCGGTGGCCCGCCGTGTGCAAGGACGTGCTGGCACAGTTCGTAGACCGCCGCTTCGACACAGCCGCCGGAGACGCTCCCGACCGCGGTGCCCTCCATGTCGACGGCGAGCGCGGTGCCGACGGGCAGGGGTGCGCTGCCACTGACGTGAATGACGGTGGCGAGGGCGAAGGGGCGCGCCCTGCCGTACCACTGGTGCAATGTGTCCGCGATGTTCAGCATGGCAGGCTTTCCGTGAGGTAGGTGCCTTCACTTCAGGGGACCGCCGCCGCGCCTCGGGGGTGCGGTCGCGGCGGCGGTCCTGGTGTCCGGCGGTTGGCGTCGCACACCGCCGGACGCTGGGGAGCCCGGGGTGGTCTGGTGAGTGCACCGGCCGCCCGGGGGCTCAGAGCAGTGCTTCGGCGGTGATGGGCAGTTCGCGGATCCGGCGGCCGGTGGCGTTGAAGACCGCGTTGGCGATGGCGGGCGCCACTCCGACGATGACGATCTCGCCGAGTCCCTTGACGCCGATCGGGTCGGCTTCGTAGTCCTCCCCCTCGATGTAGATCGCCTTCATCTCAGGCATGTCGGCGTGGGTCGGCACGAGGTAGTCGGCGAGGTTGGCGTTGACGATCCTGCCGTCGCGGTGGTCGGTGACCGTGTGCTCCAGGAGGGCCTGGCCGATTCCGCCGACCATGGCCCCGATGGCCTGGCTGTCGGCGAGCCTCGGGTTGATGATCCGGGCGGCGTCGTACACGCCGACCATGCGCCGGACCCGTACCAGGCCGAGACGGGCGTCGACGGCCACTTCGGCGAAGGTCGCGGCGTAGGCGTAGAAGGAGAACTTCTCCGATTCCGGGGCCCCGGCGTACGAGCCCATCGCTTCGAGGTGGGTGCGGTTGTTGCGGGCCAGGAGGCGCTGGTACGTCTCCCCGCGGGTGGGCTCGTCCTTCACGGACAGCCGGCCGCCTCGTACCACCACATCGGCGGGGGCGACGCCGTACAGCGGTGAGTCCTCGTCCTTGACCGCGAGCGTGATCGCCTCCTTGCGCAGCTTGTCGCAGCCGTCCTGGACGGCGGATCCGACACTGGCCATGGTCCGCGAGCCGTGATGGCCGGGAGCCAGCGGCAGGATGGAGTCGCCGAGCCGGAAGGTGACCTGGCGCATGGTCAGGCCGAGGGCGTCGGCGGCGACCTGGGTCATGGAGGTGGCGGTGCCGGGGCCCATGTCGCTGGTCGCGGACTGCACCAGGGCGGTGCCGTCGGCGTCGAGCCTGGCCGAGGCCTGGGCCGCGCTGCGTGCGGTGTCGTAGACACCGGCGGCCATCCCCATACCGATGAGCCAGTCGCCGTCACGTATCGAGCGGGGCTCGGGGTCGCGGCGGTGCCAGCCGAACTCGCGGGCGCCCGTGCGGTAGCAGTCGCGCAGGCGGCGGGTGGAGAACGGCAGCCCGCTGGACTCGTCGTCGGCCGGTTCGTTGCGCAGCCTCAACTCGATCGGGTCCAGGCCCAGTTCGTGGGCGAGTTCATCCACGGCCGTCTCGACGCAGAACGCGCCGCTGGAGTAGCCGGGGCCGCGCATCCAGGTGGGCGTGTTCACGTCCAGCGGTACATGCTCGTACACCTGGCGGACGTTGGGCGTGCTGTAGAGCATCCGGCCGGCGGCGAGAACGTCTTCGCTGTGCGTTTCGTAACGGGAGGACTCGGTGCGGACGTCGTGCGTCGATGCGGTCAGGCGGCCCCGCCGGTCGCTGCCCAGCCGCAGGTCGTACTCGTATGCGGGCCGGAATCCCACGCCGAAGTATGTCTGCCTGCGGGTGAGGACGAGCTTTACGGGGCGTTTCACCTCGCGGGCGGCCAGGGCCGCGATGGAGGTGTGCACCCAGGTCCGGCCGCCGCTGCCGAAGGCGCCGCCGACGGCCGGCGAGATGACGCGGATGCTGTCCGGCGGCATGCCGAACTCGGCGGCCATGGTCTCCACGGTGCCCTGCACATGCTGGGTCTTCTCCCAGAGCGTGAGCTTGTCGCCCTCCCAGCGGGCGACGGTACCGGCCGGCTCCATCGGGTTGTGGTGGTTGCGGGCCATCCGGTACGTCAGGTCCAGCCGGACCGGGGCGGATTCCAGGGCTGCGTCGGCGTCGCCGCGCGCATAGGTCTCGGGATCGTCCGCAGGGTCGGCGGCGTCTATGTCGGTCGAGGGAGGCTGGGTGTCGTAGGAGACCTTTACCATGCCCGCGGCGTGCTGTGCCACCTCCAGCGTGGTCGCCACCACGACCGCGACGGGCTGTCCGAAGAACCGGACCCGGTCGTCCTGGAAGGGGCGCAGCGCCTCACCCGGTGGGTATCCCGGTTCACGGGGCGGCAGCTTGGGCGCGTTGAAGTGGCTGATCACCTTCACGACGCCGGTCTGGGCTTCGGCGGCACGGGCGTCGATGTCGGTGACACGGCCGCGTCCGACACTGCTGTCGACGACAACCGCGTGCACGACCCCGTCGGGGCTGTTGTCTCCGGCGTACTTCGTTCTCCCGGTGACCCTCAGCCGTGCGTCGACCCGGGGCACCGGCGCGCCGACGGCTGCCTGTGGCTGGCTCACTTGGTGCCTCCTACGGTGCGCAACTGGCGTTCGACGGTGCGTTTGAGCAGCTCAGCCTTGAAGCCGTTGTGCTTGAGGGGACGCGCCCCGTCGGTCGCGTGCTCGGCGGCCTCGGCCCACAGCCGGTCGGAGGGGCGTTCGCCGATGAGGTGGCGCTCGACGGCGGGCAGTTTCCAGGGCACGGTGCCCACGCCTCCGGCGGCCACATACGCCTCGCGGATCACTCCGCCGCCGATGTGCAGGGCGACGGCCGCCGAGGTGAGCGCGAACTCGTAGGACTGCCGGTCGCGCACTTTCAGGTAGCCGGATTTCAGGGGGCGCGGGTGGGCCGGGATCTCCACGGCCGTGATCAACTCGCCTGGCCGGACGGCCTGTTCACGGTTCGGGGTACTGCCCGGCCGGAGCAGGAAGTCGGCGAAGGGCAGGCTGCGTTCGCCGTCCGGGCCCAGCAGGTGCACGGTCGCCTCCAGTGCCGCGAAGGCGACGGCGACGTCGGAGGGGTGGGTGGCCACGCAACTGTCGGAGGTGCCCAGGATCGCATGGCTGCGGTTGTAGCCGTGCAGCGCGGCGCATCCGGCGCCGGGCTCGCGTTTGTTGCAAGGGGCGGTCACGTCACGGAAGTAGGTGCACCGGGTGCGCTGCATGATGTTGCCGCCGATGGTGGCCATGTTCCGCAACTGGGCCGAGGCGCTCAGCTCCAGCGCCTCGGAGATGACCGGGAACAGGGTGCGGACCTTGGCATGTGCGGCGGCCTCCGCCATCCGCACGAGTGCGCCGATACGCAGGCCACCGCGCTCGGTGACGGTCACCTCGCGCAGCGGCAGCGCACTGATGTCGACGAGCGTGTCGGGGTGTTCGACGGTCTCCCGCATGAGGTCGACGAGCGTGGTGCCACCGGCGATGTAACGCCCGCCGCGCTGCCCGGAGTTGAGTGCCTCACGCGTGTCCGCGGCCTTGGTGTAGGTGAAGGGATACATGGGATCAGCCCTTCCGGCCGGCGGCCTGCTCGACCGCGCGCTCGATCTTCACGTAGCAGCCGCAGCGGCAGAGGTTGCCGCTCATCCACTCCCGGATCTCCTCCGGAGAATCGGTGTGACCCTCCTGGATGCAGCCCACGCCGGACACGATCTGTCCCGGCGTGCAGAAGCCGCACTGGAAGGCGTCCTGGTCGATGAACGCCTGTTGCAGCGGGTGCAGCCGGTCGCCCTTCGCCAGGCCCTCGATCGTGGTGACCTCGGCGCCCTCGAGACGCACCGCCAGCGTCAGGCAGGAGTTGACCCGGCGTCCGTCGACCAGCACCGTGCAGGCGCCGCAGGCCCCGGCGTTGCAGCCCTTCTTCGAACCGGTCAGGCCAAGGCGCTCGCGCAGCAGGTCGAGGAGCGAGGTGCGGTTGTCGATCGTGACGGTGTGCCGGACGCCGTTGACCGTCAAGGAGACGCGGCTGCCGGGAGCAGCCTCGGCAGCCACCGCCGCCTCGGTGCCGAGCGGAGGCGGCCCGGCGACCAGGCCGCCGGCCACGACCGTTCCGCCGATGGCCGTGCTCGTGGCGATAAAGGTACGTCGCGACGGCGCGGAGGGGGACGCAGGGGGGTCGGCGGTTGAAGTCAAGGCTGGGTCGGGACGTTCGGTGGACATGTCCACGCTCCCTCGGTGTGAGTACGGGTGGTCGTGAAGGGTGTGGCGGTGGTCGCGTCGATCGCGAGGGTGCACCGGTTGCTCAGGCGGGCTGTTCCAGGCAACGGGAGGCAGCCAAGGGGGCGTGACGTCGGCCATCAGGGCGGATTCGGCGACCGGAGGGCGTCGAGCACGGCGGGCAGGTGACTCCGGGCTCGGCACGCAGACCGGCTCGCCCCAGCCGTGGACCGGCGAGAACGGCCCGCGTCACGCACGAATCAGCTGGACTGGAGCGAGGGCACTGAGGGTGAGCAGGCGGTTGTCCTCGGATGGAGTGGCCTTGGCGAGCGGCGCGACGTCTTCGTGCGTGTCGAGATGTGCGCATGACGCCCAAGGCTCCGTCGGCCGTGTGTGGTTCGAGGGCCAGGTCGTCAAGCCCATCCGCTCGTCGGGCCACCAGGACGAAGTCGCAGTCGGCGACCGGGGAAAGGGTTCGGGGCACCCACCCAGCCTTCATTACTTGACTCACCGTCATCCAGAGGCTGTTGTACCAAGCATGTTTATATCCGCCCCGACGGACATCCCGACGAACATGCGGTGGCGTCCGCACCCGGGTCACGGCCGGTTCCTCCACTGAGCCGCCGGGCCCGGCTGATGGGCATCGTGCGGGGAAGACGCTGTGGCGGCTGCGGGACAGGACGCTGCCGTCACCCACGAATCCCAGCGGCACCAGTACCCGATGTGCGGGCCAACCGTGATCGCAGCCGGGCCCCCGCTCGAACCCGGGCAGCGCACCACGTCGCTTGTCACCCAGTGCCTGGGCGGTACCCTCGGCTACCGCGCCATCTGCCCCCATGTCACAGCCGCCGTCCTCTCGTCCGGCGACCGCTACCTCGTCTGCACCGATGGTCTGACCGACCCGCTGCCGACGGACGTGCTCGACGAGGTGATGCGGGAGCACGACGACGGCCGGGCGGTCTTCGAGCTATGGAAGGCCGCCATCACGGCGGGCGGCCCCGACAACATCACGCTGGCGGTGGTACGCATCGGGGGCGAGTAGGGGAGGCCCCTGCCGCCCCATTCGGAGACCGGCGAGGTGGTTGACGGTGCTGACAGCGGCAGTCGGCACTGGTAGACAAGCGAGCAGGTGTCCTCGGCGTGTTCCTTGGTTTTAGTCACACACTTCCAACGGCCGCCGCGGGCGCCGTGGTTACGACCGCACCGCATCGCTCGGGGTGGCCGCGGCAGTGTCCCTGGTCACAGGCGGGTGGTGAACCGGCCGTCGGGCAGTTTCCGCAGCCAGCCGCGGTCGGTCAGTCTGACCAGTTTCCCGCGCAGTGGTTCCAGCTTGGCTCGTTGACGTCCACTCCCAGCATCTCGCCGACCTGCCGGGCCATGACCGGTCCGGCTGCCTGCCGCACGGCGGCGAGGATGCGCTGGTAGTCCGGCGGGAGCATTACCTCCTCCACGTCTGGCTCGCGGTGTGGGATCAACATCACCGCTCGTCCACCCACCTGACCGGGCGTCGGCGCGTCCGCAGCACGCTCCTCGGCGAGCTGCTCGCTTATCCGCTCCAGGACCTTTTCGGCGACAGCGAGCTCGTCGCGCTCGGCCCGCACCTCCGCCAACTGCTTGGCCAGCCGTTCTTCGAGTTCGTCCAGTTCCGCGCGCCGCGCGGTGATCCGTTCCAGCAGCTCGGGATCCATGCACCGGATCGTAGAAGGCCGCCCGGCCACCTCGAGCAGGAACCGGCGAGTCAACCGCTGACGGACGATCTATGCCGCTGGCTGTTGGTCGGCCGACGGCGCCGAGCGCGGCTGCCAGGGCCGGTCAGCCGACGATGGGCTCGTCGGCGAGGTAGGGGGGCGCAGGCTCGTACTGGATGTACCGGCGCACCGCGCGGGCGTGCTCGCGGCCATGCAACCGGCCCACCAGCCAGAGGGCGCTGTCAATCCCGGCGGACACGCCCTGGCTGGTGATCAGATTCCCGTCCACGACGTAGCGGGCGTCGCGGACGACAGTGACGTCACCGCGCGCCTCGAGCGCGTCCTCGTAGCTCCAGTGGGTGGCGACGCGCCGCCCGCGCGCGGGCCCGGCGGCGTGCATGAGCACCGCGCCGGTTGCACACGCTGCTGACCCAGGAGACCTGTCCCGCGGTCTTGGCGATCCAGCCGGTGACGACCGGGTTGTGCGGCTCTGTCTCGCGAGCCCCGCGTCCACCGGGGACCAGCAGTACATCGAGGGGCGGGTGGTCGCCGAATGTGTGGTCGGGCAGGACACGCATGCCCTTGCTGCAGCGCACGGGCCCAGACTTTTCGGAGATCAGGACGGCGGTGTCCACACCGTCGCGCAGCATCGAGGACACGGTGAACACCTCCCAGGGGCCGACGAAGTCCAGCTCCTCGGCATCGTTTGTGCGCAGTCGTCTTACGAGCACGTGGACCAGCAGCGCCACCGAGGCGGCGGCGAGCACCGGTTGCAGCGGAGCGAAGTACGACAGGGCGCCGCTGACGCCGATGGCCAGCACGACGAGCTTGTTGCAGATCGGACAGCCGACCGCGAAGGCGGACAGCAGTCCCGCGCCGAGGGCGCGAGCGGTCCGGGGGCGCTCGGGTGGCCCGGCCGCGGGGACGTCGGCCGGGCCGATGCGGACGTACGTGGCCACCAAGAGCCCCTCCAGCACGGAACTGACCAGCCACACCGGGTAGTTCCACCACAGCACTGGAGTCATCCGCGTGTAGAAGGGAGTCACTACCACGCCCGTCGGCACGCCGATGACGAGTGCGGCGATCACGGTGACCGCTGCCGCCACCATCCATCTGCGGGCGGGCCAGGTGCGCATGGGGCTGCTCCTCGGGATCGGGCCGCCGACCGGACGGCACGGCAAGCCGGGGAGCCTGACAGCGGCCTCCGGTCGGCGGCTGGCAGCCATGCTAAGGCACTAATTGAATTAGTAGCAATGAGGGGCTGGATCAGTGGCGAGACCGAGGTGCGGCGACGCGGTGGCCGTGGGCGAGGCCCGTCATGCGCCGCTGGTGGGAGCGTGTGTCGATGCGTCCGTGCAGCAGCAGGCGGCGCGCCACCGCTCCTCATCCTCGAGTGCCGCGCGCCTGCCCCTGACGCGGGCCGGCGGAGGGCGTCGGCTCTGGTGTCCGCTGACCAGCCGGGCTGTGCCGTAGTGGATCGAGGTGAGAAGTAGGGCGCTGATCGATATCGCTATCGCGGTCATGGGGCCAATGCCCAGTTCACAGGGTTTCGCGTGTGTCCTTCTGCGCGGCGCGCAGCTCGGCGATTTCCTCGCGCAGCTTGTCCAGCTCGAAGTGCGCCACGGGTGAGCCGACGGAGCTGCTTCGCCGTGATGCGTGCAGGCCTCCGCGCGTCATGAACCACATCATCAGGCCCATGCCGATCGGGCAGGCCAGGAGTAGCAGTGGATACAGGAACTGAGGCATGAGGGCCTCCCGGTGGACTGCGGGGGGCGCTCATCGAGCCCGCTCTACCTACTAAGTAGTTTAGGTAATTAAGAGCGATGGCGCCAGTCCGGGCTCATTTGATCGCGCGGCGTGATGGATTCGTTGCTGAGGGCGTCTCTAGATGGGGGTGGGACTGGTTGGCCGTGGTGCGGCCTGCGAGGTCGATGGCTGGGTGTTCGCGTGCGGGCCGGAGGCGATGCGCTTGCCTTTATCTACTAAGACGCTTAGCGTCTAGTTCGGTAGCCGACACTCGATCTCCAGCGGCCGCCTTCGTTCCGCCCGCTGTGAGCCCGCCCTCAAGGGACGCCACCGGTCGCCGGTGGGGAGTTGGTCATCCCGCATGACTCTCCTTGCCTCCGTAAGTCTCGGGGTGACCGCATCGAATGGGAAAGGGGAGCCATGCGGTCAGGAGAGTCTCCACGTCCATCGCCGTCGACGGGCGGTGCCCTCGAGGATCTGATGCGTGAGCGGCTCGGCCGACAGTGCGTGTATGTCCCGTCGTGCCGACTGGCCGTGTACCTGGCACTACGCCGCTGGTGCGCTCCTGGTGGAAGCGTGCTGATGTCGCCGGTCAACGACGACGTGATGGTGTTCGTCGTGCTGGCAGCCGGGCTGCGTCCCGTTATGGCACCGGTGTCCCCTCGGGACGGGAACATCGACATCCGCGCGGTGCCGGAATCGACCTGGCGCAGCGTGGACGCGGTGCTGACGACCAACGTCTACGGCATGCCGGATGGCGCGGATGAACTGCGCACTCGGTGCGACCGCATGGGTATTCCCCTCCTTGAGGACGCGGCACACGCGATCGGTACGACGGTGGGAGACCGCCCGATCGGCACCTTCGGAACAGCCGCGGCTTTCAGCCTGGGCAAGCATGCGGGGGCGACCGGTGGCGGATTCCTGGCGCTGGAGGATCCAGCGGACCGCAAGGCGCTGGAACAGCTGCGTGATGAGCTGTTGACGCCGAGGCGGCTGCATCGCGACTTGGCGTACGCGCTGCGCCCTCTCTCCCGCGCTGCGGTACAGCGGCTCCATCTGGTCCGACCCGTATGGAGGACCATGCGGACCCTGGGGCTGTTGGAACGCGAACGCTTTCGCATGGAGCTCCAAGAACGGCACTTGCGGGAGGCCGCGGGCCGCAGTCCGGACCTGGGAGCCTTCGACCGCTGGGTGCGAGTCGATCTGCACGGATACCGCAGCGAACACGGACGCGTTCTGCAGCGCACCCTGAGGCGGCGGATGAGTGGCCTGGACGCGGACCTGTCTCGGCGGCATGAGGGTACGAGGCTGCTGGGCGGCACTGTCTGGGCTGCCGCGGGTGTGCGGGGCGCGGTTGCGGAGGGGGTGCGGGATCGCCACGTGCCGCCGCTGTTCCGTGTGCCCCTGATGGTGCGCGACCGGGACAAGCTGGTGGCACGTCTGGAGCGGTGCGGTGTCGTGATCGGGTACCTGTACGACCCGCCCTTGGACGACTTCGCCGGACCCGAGTTCGTGGAGCCGTCCCCGGCGCCTGAAGCGGCCCGCTGGTTCGCGGCGCACGCGCTGCCGGTGGACCCCCTCCTGGCGCGGAGGATGATGCGCCTGCTGCAACGGGAGGCTCCGCAGCCGGCGGATCCGTTTCCGGGCCCGGCCCTCCGCGACCAGGCGCCGCGAATGTGACTCCCGGCCTCGGCCTCCTCTTGGCCTTCGTTGGCCGATCGCCTCCTGTCCCAAGCCGCCGGGGAATACTGCTGGGGCGTATGGACCGGCTGGATCAGGCTGAGGCCGAGCAGGCGTCGCCGGGCTATCACGACGGCAAGGACGCAGTCCTCGAGCGGCTCCGCCGTATCGAGGGTCAAGTCCGAGGCTTGCAGCGCCTGGTGGAGGAGGACCAGTACTGTATCGACGTCCTCACCAGGTCGCGGCCACCACCAAGGCCCTCCAGGCGGTGGCGATGCAACTGCTGGAAGATCACCTCGGGCACTGCGTCCAGGACGCCGTTACCGCCGGGCGAGACGAGGCACAGGACAAGGTCGCGGAGGCTACACGGGCCATCGCCCGACTGCTGCGCACCTGAGATTTGCCCTTCGCCTGGGTGGGCTGTGGGCCGTCTCGGTGTGAAAGCACATCAGAGACGGTGCGCGGAGAAGCTGTAGAGCCGGGCAAGGTCCGCGGACTGACCGCCGCGCTCAGGAACGCGCACGCATCCGCAGCGAGAGGGCTCCCGTCGGCGTGGGCGCCAAGTGGTGACCGGCGTGAACACCCGCCCTGAGCAGGGTGACGGCCAGGGCGAACGTGGCGACGATTGCCAGCAGGTGGGGCGGACTCCACAGCACCGCGTCCCGGCCGAAGGCGGTGTGCCAGGCCTCGTCCGCCGGAGCCGAGATCCCGATGGCTCCGGCGGACACGACCGCCCACCTCAGCAGCGGATCCGTCAGGGCCGTACGCAGGCCTCGGCCGCGGATCCTCCCGATCCCCCACCACGCGGTTGCGGCGAGGGTCACCATGAGGGAGCCGTAGGGCAGTACGTGCGGTGCGCTCCAAAAGGTGTCCCGGCCCACGTCGGTGCAGGGAGTCGTCCCAGTACATGCTGAACAGTGCCAGCAGCCCGCCCGCTGCCGCTGCGATGAGCTGGTTCATGTTCCCCGCCCGCCTCCATGGTTGACGACGTTCGATACGGCTCACCTAGGGATATAGGTGAACCTGCCGTGGAAGGGTGTTGTTGGTGACTTCCGGGTTACCCCGGGTGCTGCCCGCTGCGCCGCCAGGTGTGCCGGCGAGCCCAAGGGGTTCGGGCCGGCTGGCCGCGCTGGGGCTGGCGTTCGCTGACCACGATGCGTACGGCCCTCGGCCTGCTGCTTCTGCTCGCGCTCGCCGCCGTGCCCGGTTCCCTCGTACCCCAGGAAGCGCGGCAACCGGCGCAGGCCGCGGACTTCCGCAAGCGCTACCCGGATCTCGCCCCGCTCCTCGGCAGGCCCGGCTTTTTCGACGTCTATTTTTTCGACGTCTATGTGTCGCCCTGGTTCGCCGCCGTCTACCTGCTGCCCTTCATTTCGCCGGCCGGCTGCATCGTGCCCCGAGCAAGGCCGATACCGGCTTGCCCCGTGACACTTGCGTTCAGTTCCTGGTCGTACGTGGGTCTGAGCGGCATGAGGTCGCGCAGTGGAGACCTGCACAGCACTCAGCTAAGTTCACTAGTAAATTAACCGTAGTCGGCGGCCGAGTGGTTACGGTGAGATGTCACCCTCATGGGGATCGGTTTCAGGGGTGGGCCCGACCGGCTTTTCCCGTCTGCGCTGCCGCCGCTCCCTCCATGCCAGTTCTACTGTCAGGATCACCACAAGGGCCACGATCAGTGCCGTCGCGAGGGTGCTGATGGTGGAGATGCCTGACAGGAACCCGTTTTCCCCTTTGACGTCCGAAGCGATGTGAAGGGTGCTGGTGATGCTGCTCGGGGCGTAGGCGTCGCTGTATCCGGTCATGTCCCCCTCCGGTCCCCCGCTGTTGGGGGTGTGCGACACCTACGTTACCCGAGTGAATCTAAGACCCTTAGTAGATGCTGCTATCCGGGCCCGCGTCTCAGTGGCTGTGTCCGTCTTCCGTGTCGTCGGCCTCGGCGTCGGTTGACGCGCTCGTCTCCGGTGCCGCGGATTCGGCGTCGGCAGCCGGGGACTCCTCCGTGGTGGCGTGCTCGTCGGACGTCTCCGTACCCTCCCCATGGCTGTGTCCGCTCTCTCCGGACGGCTCGCCCAGAGCGTCCGCCACTGCCTGCAGCCCGAAGAAGCTGACGGCTGCGGTGAAGAGGACGGCCAGCCCCATGGGGCCGAAGATGCGGCGCCAGGACGACTGGGCGTCCTTGAGCACGAAGGCGATGAAGGAGACCGTTATCCCCAGGGGGACGAGAACGGCCCCGCGGTCCGGGAAGTCCTCGAAGTGCTGCAAGCCGCCGCTGAGCATGCCGATGCCGAACGAGAGCAGCAATGAAGCCCCGATGACGAGGATCGCGCGCCGCAGCGCGGGCCGGTCGGTGGCGAGAAGAAACTCGTTGACCACTGTCGCGGCCAGGAATACCAGGACACCGATGACGGCGGTTTTCGTGTATCGGGCCGGATCCAGTGGGTGGTGGACCACGGCGCCGCTGATGAGGCCCGCCCCGACGAAGTACAGCACGTATCCGATGTAACGGCCCGCGAGCGGTGCGGGCTTGCGGGCGCGCCGCCGTCCGCGAGCGCGGCGGGCGGCCGCTCGGCCGCCCTCGGTGTGCTGCTGGGGTGCGGAGGGGGCGGGGCGGTCGGTGACTAGGGACAAGGCAGGGCCTTTCGGCGACTCGTAGTACGCGAGGTTCGGGAAGGAGGTGATCGCAGGCGGAAGCGCCACGGCAGCGCGCAGCCGCGGTTGAGGGGGAGCGGGTGCGTCGCTGCTTGGCTGGGTCAGGGCGGGCGAAGCCCTGCACGGAGCTGGAAGGTGCGCTCGTGAACAGCGGTCAGGACGGGGCGCGCCCCCGTCTGTCTAAATGCGCAATACGGATGTTGCGGTCACAGAATCGGTGACCAGGTCCACGACGCCGGCCCTCGTGCCGGAATGTGGCAACAGGCGACAGGGTGCGGTCACTTCGAGTGGCGAGTTGCTGGGCGGAGGCGCATTGAGGGCCTCATTCGGCTGGTTCGGGGCGCAGTTGTGCATGGAATCCGCGAACTCGCCGTCCCCGTGCTGGGAGTGCTCGCCGTCGGCCGGAGGCTCCGGTTCATCCACGGGAAGTGACGCGGTGACGCCCGCTGAGAGGTGCCCGGCGGCACTCTCTCCATGCAGTCCATGAGTGAACAGCAGGCTGAACAGCAACAATGCGAGCCACAGCAGACGCGACAGCTGCGGAGCCCGGGTACGGGCTCGCGGCGGGGCTGTGGCCGTCCGTTCCGTGAGCACGGCGTGATCATAGCGAGTCCGGGCGACGCTGCGCCGTCGACTTCAAGGTCGCCCGCTCCGATATGGCGCCGCCTCCCAGCACCCGGCGTCGGCGCTCTTGGAGTCATACGCCGCGCCGCTAATGGAGACGCTATGAATTGACAGAGACAGAGTGTCTCGAGCTGGTCATTGTCATGAGGCCCCGGACGGAGATCCGGAGCGCCCGACGCGACGGGAAGGACGCCGGCGTGGCCGGCTCACTCCATCGGCGGTGCGCCTCGATCGTCTCGTTCCACAGCTTCGGCACCGGATCAGTGTACGGGGCGACGATACCGATACACTCTGGTTGACATCGTAGACATTGTGTCTCGTAAACTGCGGCTGCCGGAGCTGCGGCACCGGCCGCGGGTCCAACGGCCGCGGGCCCAACGGGTGCGTGATGAACCGCATGACATCCACGCACCGTGAGGGACACGCACATGGCTGGCTCACCTTCTCGCCCCGACGCCGCCGGTCATGGGCCCGGCCCCGCGGCGCATCCCGGCGTGCCGTGCTGGGCGAAGACGCTGGCGATCGCCGCCGGTGCCGCCCGCCGGTGACGAGCGTCAGGCGTACCCCGAGCCTGAGTACCGCGGGGGAGGAGAGGCACATGCCTGCGAGGATGCCGCCGCCGTAGGGCAGGTAGGCGACGCCGGCCGTGAGCGGACCGTAGTGAAGAACGGTCTGCAGGAGCGATCCGGAGCCCGCGGTGGCGTAGGAGAGGACCGCAGATGCGCGCTTCCGCTGAGGGGGGCGTCTGTTCGGCCTCGCGAAGCTGGGTCAAGAAGCAAGCGGTGCCAGTTCGGAGAAGGTCTTGCCGCCGTCACGCGATTCGTACACGCCCGTCATCGTCGCTGCGAGGACGTGGTCGGCGTTCACGGCGGTCAGCGCCTGGGGCTGCCCACCGGGCACGGCCGTGAGCTCCTTCCACGACTTGCCGCCGTCCGCGCTGCTGCTCAGCTTCCCGGACGTGTCGATGCCGAAGAGGGACTTCTCCGCGGGCCAGGACACAATCGCCTGCACCGGCTCGACGCCCTTGGCGAAGGTACGGCCGCCATCAGTGCTGGTGACCACACCCTCCGCCGTGGTGGCCAGCAGCTTCTCCCCGGCGGGGCTCACCGCGAGGTCGAGGGCCTCCGGCGTCGCCCGGTCGTCCCAGCTCTTGAGGTCGCTGCTGACCCGGATCCGGCCGCCCTCGTATCCGTAGACGGTGCCCTTGGCCGAGTCCAGAGAGTGGAAGTCGGCCTCCCCGGACAGAGACCGGGATGTCCAGGTGCGGCCCGCGTCCTTGGTCTCGATCAGGCCGACGTTGCCGGGACGGTCGCTGCCCGGGGCGCCGTGTCCGCTGGCGATGAAGGTGTTCTCACCGGTGATGGTGAAGCCCATGAAGTCGTCCTTGCTGTCGCCGACGAGCTTCGGCTTCTGTCCCTTGACCACGGTGTAGAGACCGCTGTGGGTGGCGACGTACACGCGTCCGTCAGCGGGATCGACACCCAGGCCGTGCACATGGGACAGAACCCCCGAAGGCTGCGATTCGCTCGCTGCGGCCCCCGTCTCCGAAGAGCTGTCTCCGCATGCGGCGAGGACCAGAGCGGCGACGGACGCGCCCGCGATGGCGAGCAGGGGACGGGCGGCGGGGCGTGCGGTCACGGAAGTTCCTCGGGTGGTACGGCGATTGGCGCTCAAGGCCTGCTGGCGGCGAAGAACGGCATGGAGTCCAGGGGGACGATCTCGACGTTCTTGCCGGTGCGGGGCGCGTGGATGGCCTTGCCGTTTCCGACGTACATGCCGTTGTTCTGGGTGCTGTTGTACCAGTAGATGATGTCGCCGGGTTGCAGGTCCGACTTGGCCACCTTGCGGCCGGCGTCGTACTGCTGCTGGACCGTGCGCGGCAGTGAGACGCCCGCCGCGTGCCAGGCCGCCGAGACGCTGAACGGCGGCCCATCCATCTGCACCCCCTTTCGCGACCACTGGCGATCGTGACCGAGGTTACCGCTGAAAAACTAACAGACTTAGTTATCTAGAAGATAGGGTGTGTGTCGACCGGCCGAGGGAAATCGGCCCGGCGGCGAGACGGAACGGCACCGCCGCTCTCGGGCACGCCGGAGAACAGGAGCTGTCGTGTCCATCGCGCAGTGCTCGGCCCGCCCTGCGCCGTGTCGCCGCCTGCTTAGGTCGCCCGAGGAGTGCCTGCCCCGCTCGGCCACTGGAGGCAGGTAGTGGCGGACCGGGGGGACAGTCACCCAGGAGCCTGGGCCGGGTCGACGTGTACGGGTAGCCCGTCGCGGTCGATCCCTCGCAGCCCGGTGCTGGTTGTTCGTCGGCACTCGGGATTCCCGGCGAGATTCTCCGCCGGTGCAGGCGGAGCCGTTGGCGCCTCCGCGGGACCTGATCTGAAGTGCTGCCGTCGGCGCTCCGCCGCCCTCAGCCCCGCTCTGGCGGCCCGGGTCTCCGCTCGGCGGAACTGGCGGCCGGCTCTGCCCTCCAGTGCGCCAACGCCCTGCCCGCCGGGAACCACCACCCCGATGGGGCGGGAGGCGGCGGCTCCGGAGCGGGACCGGTGGCGGAGCTTACGGAATCACCACAAACCTCTTCATGCCATCACCCGGCAAGTGGCCCTACGTGCGGGCCCTGCCCGCAACACGCGACAGTCCCAGACGAGGAGAACCAGTGAGTCGCTCATCCCTGCTCGACCCACCCGCCGACACCACGTCGGCGGGTCGTCGGCGAATAGGCCGTCGTGTCGCGCTCGTGGCCGGGGCGGTGGGTGTCGGTTTCGGCGGGCTGTATCTGGTGGGCCTGCTGGTCTCGGGTGACGATGTCCCCGCGGGCACACGGGTGAGCGGTGTGGACATCGGGGGGCTGAGCAGCTCGCAGGCGCGAGAGAAACTGGACAGCAGCCTGGGCGGGGCCTGGTCGGAGCCGGTGAAGGCGCGCCTCGGCGACAGTGACGGCACCGTCCGCGTGTCCGGCATCTCTGTGGACGGTGAGGAGACGGTCACTCAGGCCGCGCAAGCGGGGTCCGACCCGTTCACCGTGATCGGCCGCCTGTTCACGAGCGGTGACCGCGAGGTCGAGCCGGTGATCCGCGTGGACGCGGCGAAGGCCCGCGCGTCACTGGCCGGTGAGGCGAAGACGTACGACCGGAAGGCACGGGAGGGCGCCGTCACCTTCCACGCGGGCGAGCCGGTGCCGACGCGGCCGGTCACCGGGCGGTCCCTGGACGTGGACGGCGCGGTCGAGGCGCTGGCTTCGGCGGTCCCGGGCCAGGGAAAGGAGCCGGTGCGGCTGCCGGTCCGTACGGCCGAACCCCGGGTCGGCACGGCGGAAGTGAACCGCGCGATGAAGGAGTTCGCCACCCCGGCGATGTCGGCGCCGGTCACGCTCACCGCGGGCGGCCGGGAGATCGAGATCAGCGCGGCGACGCTCGGTAAGCACCTCACCATGAAGCCGGACGGGGACAAGCGGCTGACCGCCGTACTGGACGGCAAGGGGCTCCTGGCCGATCCGGCGGTGGCGAGTCCGCTCGCGCCGGCCACCGACGAGGCGGTCAACGCCAAGCTGCGCCTGGACGGCGGGCGCGTGGCGGTGGCCTCGGACGGCCGGACCGGACAGGAGGTCACGGCCAAGGCGCTCCAGAAGGCTGTACTGCCGCTGCTGACAGAGACCGGGGCTGCCCGCACCGGGGCGGTGGACACCGAGGCGGTGCAGCCCAAGCTGACCCGCGACAACGTCGGCCGGCTGGGCATCAAGGAGCAGATGTCGACCTTCACGGTCGACTTCGAACCCGCCCCCTACCGCGTCACCAACATCGGCCGTGCCGCGGAACTGATCAACGGGTCGGTCGTACTGCCGGACGAAACCTGGAGCTTCAACCGCACCGTGGGCGAGCGGACCGAGGCCAACGGGTTCGTCGAGGGCATCATCATCAACAACGACCAGTTCGAGAAGGCGGCCGGAGGCGGTGTCTCCGCCGTCGCCACCACCGTCTTCAACGCCCTCTTCTTCGCCGGAGTCAAGCCGGTGGAGTACGGAGCGCACTCCTTCTACATCGAGCGCTACCCGGAGGGCCGGGAGGCGACGGTGGCCTGGGGCAGCCTCGACCTGAAGTTCAGGAACGACTCGGGCAACGCCATCTACATCGACGCACGCGCCACGGACACCTCGATCGCCATCACCTTCCTCGGCACCAAGAAGTACGACGCGGTCGAAGCGGTCAAGGGCCCGCGCACGAACGTCAAGCAGCCGGCAACCCGCGAGGGAGCATCCGGAGAGAAGTGCGTCCCGCAGACCCCGCTCGAAGGCTTCAACGTCGCGGTCGACCGGGTCTTCAAGGACGGCGGCAAGGAGGCCAAGCGGGAGACCTTCAAGACGCGCTACGTGCCCCGCGACGAAGTCACCTGCGACTGAGCGACGGCCGGGTGAGAGCGCCGGACCCGGCGGCGCTCTCCTGGGCCGGAGCCGGTCGACAGGGTCTCGCGCACCGTGGTCGGCCGCGTGAGCGGCCCAGGGGAGCCGCGCGAGGACTTTCGGCCGAAAGTGCGGGAATGAAGCATTTCCGTGCACCACGTGCCGACTGGGTCTGCCTCAGTCTCCGGAAGTGCGGTGTTCACCGCCGGTCGCGTGATGTGGAGCACCGATAACGGCTCCGGCGTGTGCCCGGGCCGCCGGAGCAAATCGCGCTGCTTCAGGCGTCCCAGGGCGGGACTACCGACCCGTCCGGCCGTTGGTCAAACGGGCTCGACGGCCTTCGGCGGAGTGCCCTTGCGCCGCGCCCGCCGCGTGATGGCGAGGGTGAGCACCATCATGGTGACGATGGCGGCGATCGAGAGAAGAAAGGCCGGCGAAGCGGGGGATGAGGCCGTGGCTCCGGCGATCACGTATGCAGCGGTGCCGGGCAGCACACCGAGCGTGGTCGCGGCCGTGAAGGACCACGGGCGCACTCCGGAGAAGGCAGCGGCGAAGTTGACCCCCTGGAACGGCACGCCGGGCACGATGCGGAGCAGCAGCACGCTGACGAAGCCCTGATCGGTGAGACGGCGGTCGAGGGCAGCGAGGATCTTCCTCTTCAACAGCGGCTGAAGCGCCTCCCGGCCGAGGCTGCGGCCGAGCCCGAAGGCGAGCACCGCGCCGAGAGTGGTACCGATCACAGCCAGCGCCAGCCCCTCGGGGATACCGAAAAGGGCCCCGGCGGCGACGTTGAGCACCGGCTTCGGAAAGAAGGCGAGGGTGCTCAGTGCGAAAACCACGGCGAAGGCCGGGCCGGCCCAGATACCGGGCACCACGGATGTGAAGCCTTGGGAGAGCAGCCGCTCCGGGTTCCACACCAGCAGGGAACACGCAGCAGCCACGAGCAGCGCGACGAGCAGCGAGAGGCGGGCTCTTGGCTGCACCTTCGGCATCTTCTTCGTCTTCCTTGTCCGGTACGGGGCGGCATGGCAAGCGGTGACGGAAACGGTCGGACCTTCCGGCCTCTGCTCGGAAGACCCGGAGCGGCATGGGCGTGACCGACGGGACCAGAGCTGGTCGAGAATCCCCTGCATCTGATTGACCTCGGCGGACTGGTTCTTCACCACATCGTCGGCGAGCTTCTCGACAACAACATTACGGCCGCTTTTCTGCTCGTCCTTCGACGTCTCGCTCACACCCATGAGGCTCGGTCATCATTTCCGCGAACCCGCGGTGGAAGCCGTGCCTTGGCGGCTAGCCATGAGGTCCTTCCCTTTCCGCTCAGAAGCTGTATTCGGCCGACCTGCCAGCGAACTGGGACTCCCGTACCCCCTTGCGAGCCGCGATGGGGTCGAACATCAAGCCCCGCCCCACCACAGGCCCCGCCTGTGCTCCGTCTGGTTGTACCCGGGCCGTTGGAGCCAGGACCAGTTACTCAACTACTAAGTTTCTACGCAGTGTAGTAGTTTTTCCTGCGTGGACGCCGACATGCGCTCAGCCGCATACCCGAGCCCTGCCCGACTCGCCCCCGGCCAGATCCCCGCCGGGCCGCCGAGTCCGGTGACGAGAGACGCCCGCCCACAGGCGCACGACGGCCTTCGAATACGGTCCATGGACCCTGACGACCTCCCCTTCGTGGTCGCCGAGCACCTGAGGCACTTTCCGGACAGCTTCTTCGCCCGCCTCGGGCCGAAGTTCCTGACCGCGTACAACGGGACCTACCTCACCGGTCCGGACGCGTGCGCCTACATCGCGGAGGTGGATGGGCAGCCGGTGGGCTTCCTCATCGGCGGGACCGACCCTGCGGCGCACCACCGCCATGTGCTGCGCGACCACGGGCGCGGACTGCTGTTCCGCGCTCTGGGAAGCCTGTGCCTGCGGCCCCGTCTCGCGCTGCACTTCCTGCGTACTCGGCTGGTGCGCTACGGCCGCAAGCTGATACCGAACCGGGCGGCCCGGCAGACTCCCGCCGCCGGTCACTCTGGCGTCACCGCTGTCCTGGACTACGTCGTTGTGGCCGAGCACGCCCGCTCCCATGGCATAGGGGCTCGGTTGATCGCACGGTTCGTGAAGGACGCCACCGATGCGGGCTGCGCGCGTGTCACTCTCGTCACCGCCGCCGAGGGCGGGGCCGGACCCTATTACGACCGGCTCGGCTGGCGGCGGCAGGGAGAGATCCGCACGCCCGAGGGCCGCCTCCTCCTCATGTACGACCTTCCGCTGAACGAGGGCGCGACGCCAGAGCGACACTGAGGTACCGGTCCTGGCTGACCAGCCCCGAACAACCAGATCATCCCCGTACCGGGATCGCGGCCGTGCCCGGCGCGGGTGCCCCGGAAGCACTCCAGGAGACTCTGCTTGACCAGCCACGCACCGGAGACGGAGCGCACGCGCGCCCACCTCCACCACCCGAACAGGGACACGGCAGCATCGGCCCGCGAGGGTGGGCGGCGCCGGAAGCTCGCCCTCGGCAGCCTGGCGCTGCTCTTCATGACGGCGCTTCTGGCCGGCGGCTGCTCGTCTTCGTCGGCGTCGGGTGCCGACAGCTCCGACGGAACGTCGGCGCGGCCCTCCGAGAATTCCAGCCCCACACCCACACCGTCGCCCACACCGTCCCTGGATGCCGCCGTCGAAGAGATCACGGACGCACAGTGGTCCCGCACGGTGGCGGCGGGACTGTGGCGCAAGGGCTGTCCCGACGTCCGCGACCAGCTGCGCCGCGTGGAGATGAACTACGTGGGCTTCGACGGCGAGATACACCGCGGTGTCCTCGTGGTCAACGCCGATGTGACGGCCAGCGTCGTCCGCATCTTCACGCGACTGTTCGAGGAACGCTTCCCCATCCGCCGTATGCAGCCGATGGAGGCTTACGACGGAGACCTCGACGCCAGCCTGGCCGACGACAACACCTCCGCGTTCAACTGCCGCCGCCCCGACCAGATCAACGCCCCGTTCAGGGAGTCCCCGCACGCCAACGGCCGCGCGATCGACATCAACCCCCTCGAGAACCCGTGGACCAACCTGCGCACCAAGAAGTGGTCGCCGAGTTCCAAGTACGCCGCGCGCACCGAGGGGCCGGGCAAGATCCTCAAGAACGGTCTGGTCTGGCGGGAGTTCATGGAAGAGGGATGGATCTGGCAGGACATCAAGGTGCCCGACTACATGCACTTCGACACCGGGTACCCGTCCAAGCCCTTCAAGGGCCCGTCAGCCACCCCCTCCAGCTCCACGGCCGAGGAGACAACACCCGCGGGGTGAGTGGGGGAGACCGGTCGGCGGCGTGAGGGCGTGCGCCCCGGACGCCGCCGACGTCGCCGTCCGTACCCGCTGGGCCGTGACGCGGGCTGCGCCTGCCGTTGGACCTGGTCGGGTCTGCCAGCGGGTTGTCACTCAGAGACGACACAGGCACGACCTTGTCGATCACCGCTTGGCGGAGGCTCGTGGGCGCGGGTCGTCGGCGTCCGTCACGTCCGGTGCCGTCACAGCCGTGTCCCTCATGAGGTGGTCAGCCCGCCGGTGCAGGCGGCGCCCGGCTCGGGAGTCTGCGATTTTACGGCGTGGTGCGCGATTGAGGTCGGGCCGTGCCCGCCTGGCGGGTTGTCTGGGGGTTGATCACCGCATGGCGGCACGGTCGGAGACCAGGCCGGCGGTTGCCGAGTAGGTCTCGTCGAAGTACTCACGGCGTCCGATGTACCGCTGGAGGGACCGCCACTGCTTGTGCTCGGCGTTGGCGTGCTCGACGCAGATCCGCTCCGAGGACTGCTGCTTTCGTACTTCCTCCCAGGCGGCGGTCTTCTCCGGCGACGTGCCCTTCCTCGGCTTGGGTGGCGGGGCCTGCACCCGGTCAGGGAACTCCTTGGCCAGCCCCCGGTACCCGGCATCGACCTTGGCCTTGACCTCGGGGAATTGCGTGAACAGGTCGGCGATGCCCTCGGTGCGCACGGCTGTTTGATCGTGCATGCGGCCGGGCCGGAAAGCCCCGGCCCACAGCGTCCGGCCGTGCCCGTCGGTGATGACGGTGGCCTTCTTGGTGTTCTGCTTCTTCTTGCCTGAGACGAAGGCGCGGCGGCCGGGCGTGTTCGCGCGCGGGCGGCGCACCTGGACCTCGGTGCCGTCCAACCGCAGCTCGACTCCTTCGGACGCGGCGTAGGCGAAGACATCGGCCAGAGTGCGAATCCGCAGGTCGAGCCGACCCGGTACGGCACACCCCCGGGCTGCCAACAGAGGGCGGATCTCGTGCACCGCCCGGGTGGCGGTGGAGCGGTCTACTTCGTAGAACAACGCGAGGGCCGCGTGTGGGAGCTGGAAGCGCAGCACCACCAGGGTCACGATGACCCGGTCGACGAAGACCAACTCATGGTCGGGCCCGGCGCCCTTGGCACGCAGACGCTCATGACCTCGGCGTTCACGCAGTCTGGAGTTCTGCTGGGCCATCCACGGATCGGCCAGCTCCTCGATGATCCTGCCGAGGTGTTTCCGGGAGATGCCGGTGCAGATGCGATGCGAGAAGGCGGTGCGGGCCAGGTATTGCGTCACAACAACACCCAACCCGCACGGCCCTGTTCACGTCCTGGACGAGGCGCGATCGTACCGCACCACGCCGTAAGACCTGCGCGTCATTGATCGTCGAGGAAGAGCTCTTCGATCCTCAGGGCGAAGAGCTTGGCGAGACTGAAGGCGAGGGGAAGGCTTGGGTCGAACTTCCCTGTTTCGATGGCGTTGATCGTCTGCCTGGACACGCCGGCACGCTGAGCCAGGTCTGCCTGGGTCCAGTTGCGTTCAGTCCGAAGGTCTTTGAGGCGGTTCTTCATCGGTACCTCAGGTTGCCAACGGCGTAGGCGATCAGGTAGACGATCCCCAGAAGCACGGGGAACATTCCAGCGTCGGCGTCGAAGGCAATTAGGTCGGCGGCGTCAGCGACGACATAGGCCATTCCGCCGACAAACCCCGCTCCGAGGGAGATCGCCAGCGCATCCAGCATGATCTTTCGCTGCAACTCATCCATTTCTCGGAGAAGGCGGGCGTGCGCGACGATCATTCCGATGCCAACGGCAAGGCTGGCGGCAACTGCAGCCCAGCTCGCCACCGGCTGCGAATCCCACAGGCTGGGGAAGCTGGCCAAGGCAAGGGTTGCCACCCAGGCGAGCGTCCAGAGGGCAAGCCGAGCGGTCGCCTTGATCTCGTTGCGTGCTTTCACGGGTGCTCCCTCGGCACGATTGTCAAACACACTTGACACGCTACAAGGTGCCTCGCCGTGATGTCAAGTGTGCTTGACATCGAGTGCCGCCTAGCTACTTGCCCCTGAAGAAGTCGTTGGTGCCGTTGCGTTGGCCTATGGGGAGAGCTGGTCCGGGCTGTCGGCGGCCGCGACAGTTGAGCTGGGTCGTCGGCGGCCGGGGGTGGTGGCGGTGTTGCGTGTCGCGGGAGTACAGGACACGTGGTGGGAGGTGCTGCCGGAGCAAGCCCGGCAGCTACCGGTCGAGCTGGCCCAGATCGATGCGTACCTGGACGACGAGCGATTCATCGCCCCGTGGCGGGAAGTGTTCGTTGCTCGACATCGGCAACCGTCTTGTGCCGGCCGGACCGTGTGGCGGGCTGGCCGCTTTTGACCGCGTCGCGTCACTCGCAGTGCCCTCGCCGGGGCAAGTCCGAGGACGCCAGGTAGTTACTGGTGCTCGTAGCGAGGGTTCAGCCGACGATAGCCGGACAGTCAGGACATGGTCTGCTCGATCACCCTCCTGCGGCGGACCGGTCGCTGACCGGACTCGATGACCGCGCGGGCGATCCGGATTCCAACGCGCCCGCCGCGCAACCATCTTCAATAGGCCCCGGCAGTCGTGGGCCGTGTCGGCGTGCAGGCCTCGGCCTGCTCAAGAGCGAAGGTGGCCCCGGCGCTGCACGCTCGGATTTGCTGAGTGCCGACCGGCCGGATCAGCCGGTTCTCCGCGATGACCGCCCTTGGAAAACAGCATCTCGCTGCGCACGGATCGAGTTCGCCGAGGTCACGCTCGCCACTGCGGAACGGATCGCCTGGTTCAACTACCAGCGCCTGCGCATCGCGATCGGTGATATCCGCCCGCGAAGCCGACCTCTCCGTTCAGTAGCCCCAACTCGGGGCTGAAGTCGACGCGTAGAGCGGCCACCAGTCCGGGATCGATTCACCTGAGAGGGGTGTCGAGGGCACGCGGCGCTGGGAGGGTAGGGGGCTCGACGAAGACGTTCCTTTGAACGACTCGCACCGCTAAACGGGGGTCTCGACGGCACGTCGGCCAGAGTGGCCTCAGAGCGCAAGGCCCGCATGCATGTTCCAACTTGCTGGCTCTTGGCCGAAGCGAGACGATGCGAAAAGTCAGAGTTCGTTGCGTTCCCCTCGACGGGCGGAAGGCGGTGCGTGAGGCGACGAGGCGGCCCGGCGGAGGCCTGAGTGCACAGAGTCCTTTACTCGGCTGAGTACGCTGGACAGTGACCTCGAAGAACGATCCTTCGCACGCCGCTCAGACCCCACCTGACTGGGGGGCAAGGGGTCGCAGGTTCAAATCCTGTCGTCCCGACCAGCTTTGATGCAGGTCGGAGGCCGTTCTCTCGATTTCGGGAGGGCGGTTTTTCGTGTGTCTGGAGGGCTGGTGGTCGCAGTGTGGTCGCGGGCCGGGTGCCGGACCGGTTCGCGGTGGTGCAGAAGGCCATGCGGCACGCACTCGGCGACCAGCCGATCACCGTCACCAGCGGCTTCCGGTTGTACACCTGCAACAGTGCCGTGGGCGGTGCCAGCAACAGCCGCCACCTGTACGGCGATGCCGGCGACCTCGGTGCCGGCCCGCACTCCCTGTGCACCCTCGCCAAACAGGCCCGCAACCACGGATTCCGGGGCATCCTCGACCCGGCCACCCCGGCCCCCGGCCACGACGACCACACGCGCGTCTACCACCGAACCAGTCCCTACTGGCTGGCGCCCACGGGCGGCATCTGAGGGCGGGCCGGATGAGAAGCGGGTTCGCCGGCACGCAAGGGGGAACTCGCTCGCGGTAATCCCGCAGGCGGACACCGCGTGGCCGGGAACGCAAGGCCCACGCAAACCTTCGGATGCCCCGCCCTTCGGCGCCGATATCGCCCACACTGGTGAGTGCCCCGCTGAGTCACCATGGCGCTGGTCGGCTGTCCATGGGCCGCAGGGTCTTCAAACCTGGGCGAGGGCTCAGTTCTCCGGCCGCTGAGGGCCGCGGTCGGCCACGGGCGTTGCCGGTGCCTATCGATCCGGTCCCGGCTCGTCGGAAAGCAACCGTGCGATCCCCGCGGGACTGAACACGTCCTGTGTGCCGAGGGCGACACCGCCGTGCAGTCCTGAGTTCCCCTTCAGCTGGGTCGCGGTGATGGTCAGCTTGCGGGTGGCCAAGGGCAGGGCGCGCTGGTACACGGCGGCGCGTACGGCCGAGACGAGGTCGTCCCGGAGTTCACTGAGTGGGCCGGCGAGCACCACGGTGCGGGGATTGAACATGTGCACCAGCATGGCCACCACCTCTCCGATCTCCGTGGCTGCCTGGCGTACGGCATGCAGCGCGGTCGGATCGCTGTCGGCGATGCGCCGGGCGAGCTCGCGGGTGCCGAAGAGTGGGTCGTCGGTGGTCACTTCCGGGATGCCGAGGCCCCGCAGCACCGCGCGGTGGGAGGCCAGGGCGCCGACGCAGCCGACGTTCCCGCAGGCGCACAGGACGTTGCCGCCGCCTACGGCTCTGATGTGCCCGATGTCGCCGGCCGCCCCGTCGGCGCCGCGGTACACGTCACCGTCGGCGGTGATGAGCCCCGCGCCGATGCCGGTCGCGATCTTGAGGCAGAGCAACGGGGTCTCGAGCCGAGCCTGGGTGACCTCGCCCATAGCCATCAGGTTGACGTCGTTGTCCACGACGACGGGACAATGGAAGCGCTCCCGCAGGTGTTCCGCCACCGGGTAGCCGTCCCAGCCCGGCATCCCGGTGGGTTGAACCGCGCAGCCCTGTTCGAAGTCCACCGGACCGGGCAGGCCGACGACGACCGCACGCACGCGGCCGGGATCGCGGTGGTTCGATTCCAGCAGGCTTTGGAGCCGTTCCGCCACCGCGTTCAACACCGCTTGGGGACCGGCGTCGATTCGGACACCCACAGTGTCTCGCGCGATCATCCGCCGAGTCAGATCGGCGATGGCGACCTGTGACTCCGCGGTGTCGACGTCCACCACAGCGACCGTCCCGGCCTGCGGGCTGATGGTCAGCACACGGGGTGGTCGGCCCCGGACGGACCGCCTGGACTCGACCTCCTCCAGGATGCCGGTGCCGACGAGATGGTCGACCTGCTGACCCACGGTCGAGCGGGCCAGGCCACTGCGCCGGGCGATCTCCGCCCGGTTGGTTGCCGCCCCGGACACCACGAGTCCCAGCACCCGGCGCAGCGCCAAGGGCACCGCCGCGGACGCCGACGCCACATGTTCCTCGGTGTAACCATCATCTTTATGCATTCCCATGAACGTAATGGTGCCGCCTTATGCCCGTCAATGAGGGCCTCGGAAGGTAGATCCATAGGCGCATGAACTGGGCATGTTGGTCGTATTTCTACCTCCATTAGGCCTGAAAGAAAATTAAATGCCCCCTCTTGTGCTCTTCAGCCGAACTAAACCATGGTGATGCGCAACGCGGCTCTCCAGCCGCAGCAGAAGGTTGAACGATGGAGGTGCGCCGATGCCGGGTTCGATCCGGGCTGTAGTGGTGGGGACCGGGATGATCGGTGCCGTGCACGTTGCCGCCGTCCGTGCCGCCGGCGGCGAACTGGCCGGAGTGGTGGCCTCGACCCCCGAGCGAGGCGCGCAGGTCGCCAAGGCCTGGCATGTGCCCGCCCGTCACCCGGACTTCGAGTCCGTCCTCGCTGATGACGGTGTCGACGTGGTGCACGTCTGCACACCCAACGCCCTGCACGTGCGGCAGGTGGAGGCAGCCCTCGCCGCGGGCAAGCACGTGATCTGTGAGAAGCCGCTCGCCACGTCGGCCGCCGAAGCGGAACGCCTGACTCGACGGGCCGAGGAAGCGGGCCTGATGCTGGCGGTCCCCTTCGTCTACCGCTATCACCCGCTCGTCCGGGAGATACGTGAGCGTCGGCTGCGCGGCGAGTTCGGCGCCTGGCAGCTGATCCACGGCAGTTACCTGCAGGACTGGATGCTGTCCGAGAACGCCATGTCCTGGCGTGTCGACCCGGCCGTCGGCGGCCCCTCCCGGGCGTTCGCGGACATCGGCTCGCACTGGTGCGATCTCGTCGAGTGGGTCGCCGGAGTGCGCTTCACAGAGGTGTCCGCGCGACTCGGCACCACGGTCGCCACCCGGCCCGCCGGTACCGACACGAGTTTCAGCACCGCCGTCGGCGGGCCGCGTGTCGAGGTTCGCACCGAGGACGTCGCGACCGTACTGCTGCGTACCGGAGACGGTGTCCTTGGCACGCTGACGGTGTCCCAGGTGTCGGCCGGCCGCAAGAACCGGCTCTGGTTCGAGCTCGATGGTTCGGCCGCGAGCGCCGTCTTCGACCAGGAGAACCCCGAGACCGTCTGGCTCGGCGCGCCGGACGGAGCCCGCGTGCTGTTCCGGGACCCGAACCACGGCTCACCCGAGCAGCGCCGGCTCTCCCGCCTGCCCGCCGGTCATGCGCAGGGCTACGCCGACTGCTTCAGCTCCTTCGTCGCCGACGCCTACGCGGCCGTCCGTGGTGCGACGCCCGACGGCCTGCCCACCGGTGCCGACGGGGTCCGCTCGGCCCACATCGTCGAGGCCGCGCTGAGCTCCGCCGCATCGCTCGCCTGGACAGACGTCACCACCACACGCGTTGGACCGGAGGTCACCGCATGAAACTCGGCATGCTCACCGCCTGCCTGCCCGGGCTCTCCCTCGCCGAGATCGCCGCCTGGGCGGGCGAGGCAGGGTACGAGGCCCTGGAGGTCGCCGCCTGGCCGATCACCGGAGGCCGCGACTTCGAGGCGGCACATCTCCCGGTGACCGGCTTCGACGACCGCGCGGCCGACGAGACCCGGGCCCTCATGCAGCGCCATGGCCTCGGTATCTCCGCCCTCGCCTACTACGAGAACAACCTCCACCCCGACCCGGACCGGCGATCCGACATCCACGACCAC
Source organism: Streptomyces sp. 2A115 (assembly GCF_052245575.1). Lineage (NCBI taxonomy): Bacteria > Bacillati > Actinomycetota > Actinomycetes > Kitasatosporales > Streptomycetaceae > Streptomyces > Streptomyces sp. 2A115. Next base: position 83,497 of record NZ_JBQQCG010000013.1, read on the forward strand.
CTCAAGGCGGTCGTGGACACGGCGGCCCTGCTCGATGTCCCTTACGTGGGCACCTTCGTCGGCCGCGACTGGACCCGCCCGGTGGCGGCGAACCTCGAAGAGGCCGAGAAGGTCTTCCCCGACCTCGTCGAGTACGCGGGGGAGAAGGGCGTCCGGATCATCATCGAGAACTGTGTGATGGAGGGCTGGCACCCCGACGGCTACCCGGGCAACCTCGCGTACTCGCCCGAGCTGTGGGAGTGGATGTTCTCCCTCGGCCTCTACCTCAACTGGGACCCCTCCCACCTCACCTGGATCGGCATCGACCCGGTCACCACGATCGCGCCGTACGCCGACCGGATCGTCCACGCCCAGGCCAAGGACCTGCAGGTCCTGCCCGGCAGGGTCGGCCGCTACGGCTTCTTCGGCAAGGCGGTCCGCCGCCAGGACCCCTGGGACACGGGCTGGTGGCGCTACCGCGTACCGGGCCGCGGCGACGTCGACTGGAACGCCGTCGTCGACGCCCTGTACGAGAACGGCTTCACCGGCACCCTGTCCGTCGAGCACGAGGACCCCGTCTGGGGCGGCTCCGAGGACCGGGTCAAGACCGGGCTGGAGATCGCGCACCGGACGCTGCGGCCTCTCATCGTTGCCTGACGCATCGTCAACCTTCAACGGATTGCGGGACATTCATGGATCGGCAAGCAGCACGGCACCGCATCGGGATCCTGGGCGCCGGCAACATCTTCGGCCGCTACGCCGAGGGCCTGAGGCTCTTCCCGGAGCTCGAAGTGGTCCGTGTGGCCGACGTCGACACGGCGCGCGCCCGGCAGGTCGCGGCCGAGTACGGCATACCGGCCTGGGGCGACGGCGACGAACTGCTCGGGGACCCGTCCGTGGACATCGTCGTCAACATCACCCCGCCGCAGTTCCACGCCAAGACCGTCATCGCCGCGCTGGAGAACGGCAAGCACGTCTACGTCGAGAAGCCGCTCGCGGCCACCGTCGAGGAGGCCCGCGAGGTCCTCGACGCCGCCACGAGCAGTACGGCGCTGCTCGGGTCGGCTCCTGACACCTTCCTCGGCAGCGCCGTGCAGACCGCCCGGCACGCGATCGACACCGGCCGCATCGGCGAGGCCGTCGGCGCCACCGCCTTCGTACGGTCCAGCCGAGCCGAGACCTGGCACCCGGACCCGCGCGCCTTCTACGGCCCCGGCGGCGGCCCCGTGCTCGACATGGGCCCCTACTACCTGGCCGCGCTAGTCAACTGTCTCGGCCCGGTCGCACAGGTGTCCGCTGCCACCCGTGTCGGATCGCCGACGCGCAGGGTCACCAGCCCCGGGCGTGTGGTCGACGAGGTCACCGTCGAGGTCCCCACCCATGCCTCGGCCACCCTGACCCTCGCCTCCGGAGCCCTTGTCACCACCCTGATGAGCTTCGACGTCTGGGACACCGAACTCCCGCGCATCGAGATCTACGGCACCGAGGGCACCCTCGCCCTGCCCAACCCGAACTTCTTCGACGGTGATGTGCGCCTCAAGCGCCACGGGGACGAGGAGTGGCAGGTACTCACTCCGGTCACCGAGCTCTTCGGCGCCGTGGGCACGTCCGAACAGCACCGCCGCGGACTCGGAGTGCGCGACCTCGCCGACGCGATCGAGGGCGGCCCGCACCGTGCGAACCCGCGGTTCGCCTTCCACACGCTCGAGGTGCTGGCGAGCTTCGAGACCTCCCAGCGGGAGAGGCGTTTCGTCGACCTGACGAGCAGCTGTGAGCGCCCCGAGCCCCGCCCCACCACCCTTGCCACCCACCGAGAGGACAGCACACCGTGAAGCCCAGGCAGGACCGCCTCGCCATCAACCCCCTGCAGTGGGTCGCGAGCGCCGACGGCTGGATCGACCCCACACTCGCCCCGCCGCTCGAACGGCAGCTCGAAGTCATTCGCGACGCGGGCATCAGGGCGCTGCACAGCGCCGTCCCCGCCGACCTGACACCGAAGGAGTACGCCGCACGGCTCGCCGAGTACGGCATCAGCCCGGCACCCGGCTACATCCCGGTCCGTCTCACCGACGACGCGACCGAACGGCAGACCTTCCGCGACACCGCCGCCCGTGTCGCCGCACAGCACGCGGCACTCGGTGTGCCCACCGTCTTCCTCGCCATGGGGATGGCCAAGGACGCCGAACGCGTGGCCCGCCCGGCCGTCGGCCACCTCGCCGAACGTGACCGGCTGGAACGGGTGCGGGACCTCCTGGCCGAGATCGCCACGATCATCCGCGCGGAGGGAATCACCCCGGCCTTCCACCCGCACGTGGGCACCTGGGCCGAGACGGACGAGGAGACCCGTTTCATCCTCGACACCGTCGACGCCTCCGTCCTCGGCTTCGGACCCGACATGGGCCATCTGGCCTGGGCGGGTGCCGACCCCGCGCAGCTCGTCCGCGACTACGCGGACCGGGTGGCGAGCGTCCACATCAAGGACCTGGACCTCGGCCTCGCCGCCCAGGCGCGGGAGGCGGGCTGGGACTACCGCAAGACGGTACTGGCGGGGCTGTGGTCGGAGCCGGGCCACGGAAACGCCGACATCGAGGGCTTCGTCGGCGCGCTGCCCGACGACTTCGACGGCTGGCTGATCGTCGAGGTCGACCGGGGCGCCCGGCCGACGGCGGAGGAGAGCGTGCGGCTCTGCGGGGAGTGGACGGAGCGGCAGGCGTAGCCATGACCGGCTTACGCGACACACGAGTGGTACCGGCAGTGCACGGCCGGCAGCGGGGCGACCCGGGGGACACACAGGAGCCGAAGGTTTTGAGACAGGTGGAGAGAACATGCGCAAGACAATGGCGTTCGTCGGCGCCGGACTTCTGACAGCGACGATCACGGCCTGCGGCGGCGGTACCCAGGCCGCCGGCACGGACAAGACCCTCACCCTCGCCGAGTCGGTCACGGCCACGCCGTGGGACCTGGCCAAGGCGAGCATGGGACCCGAGTCCCAGTACTACCAGCCCGTGTACGACACCCTGATCCGGCTGAACACCAAGGGGGAGCCGACCCCCAACCTGGCCACGTCCTGGTCGTACGACAAGGCCCAGACGACCCTGACGCTGAAGCTGCGCAAGGGGGTCAAATTCACCGACGGCACCCCGCTCGACGCCGACGCGGTCAAGAAGAGCCTGCTGCACACCAAGAGCGGCACGGCCAGCGCCGCCGGCGAGATCCAGGACATCGCGGGAGTCGACGTCGTCGACGCCCAGACCGTCGCCATCAGGCTGAGCCACCCCACCGCGGCCCTGCTGCCCGCGCTCGGCCAGGTCTCCGGCATGATCGCCGGCCCCAAGGCGCTGGACAACCCCAGGACCCCGGTCGGCTCGGGACCGTACAAGCTGGACACGGGCGCCTCCACCGCCGGGCAGACCTACACCTACGCCCGCAATCCCGACTACTGGAACGCGAAGGCCTTCCCCTACGACAAGATCGTCATCAAGTACCTGGGCGATCCGACCGCACGCACCAACGCCCTGATGTCCGGCCAGCTCGACGGTGCCACGCTCAACCTCAACCGGGTCAAGACGGTCCAGGGCCGGGGTCTGAACGTGGTCACCTACCAACCCGGCGACATCGAGGGCCTCTACATCTGGGACCGAGGCGGCAAGAAGGTGCCCGCCCTCGGCAAGTTGAAGGTGCGTCAGGCGCTGAACCACGCGTTCGACAGGCAAGCGATCATCAAGTCGGCCAAGACCGGCCTGGGCACCTCCACGACGCAGATGTTCGCCAAGGGTGAGGACGGCTACCAGGCCGAGCTCAACGACAAGTACCCATACGACCCGGCGAAGGCCAAGGCACTGCTCGCGCAGGCCGGCTACCCCAACGGCTTCGCCGTCACCCTCCCGGACCTCTCGGCGAACTTCCCGCAGGAGCAGGCCGCGCTCACCCAGTCCCTCAAGGACATCGGCATCAAGGTCAAGCTGGACACCGTGCCCGGCGACCAGGTCTTCAGCGCCATGCTGTCCGGCAAGTACCCGATGTCGTACTTCAAGCTCGGCGCGCCCACCGCCTGGGACAAGGTCCAGTTGCAGCTGACGAAGAAGTCGACCTGGAACCCCTTCAAGTACGGCGATGCCCAGGCCGACGACCTCGTCGCCCGGATCGGCAGGACGACCGGGGCCGAGCGCGAGGCGCTCTTCACGGAGCTCAACACCTACGTCGTCGACCAGGCGTGGAACGCCCCCTGGAGTGTCATCGCCAACGCCTACGCGACCGCGAAGGACGTCAAGGTGACTCCGCAGCCCGGCACCCAGTACCCGCCGATCTACAACTACACGCCGGCGAAGTAGTCGCCGGTCCGTTCCGGCACGCGGAAGGAGGAACCGACCGTGCTCGTCTTCCTGTTCCGGCGCATCGCCGCCGGCGCCGTCCTGGTGGTCGTCGTGGCCACCGCGACATTCCTGCTGCTCAGCCTCACGGGTACCGATGTCGCCCGCAACGTACTGGGCGAGACGGCATCGCGGTCCGCGGTGGCCGCCAAGAGCCACGAACTCGGACTGGACCAGCCTCTGGTGGAGCGCTACTGGCACTGGGCCGAACAGGCCCTGCGGGGAAACCTGGGCAGTTCGTGGTTCACCGGCGACCCGGTGAACCAGTCCCTGACGGACACCCTGCCCGTCACCCTCTCCGTGGTGATCGCCGGAATGCTGGTCGCGGCGGTGCTCAGCGTGGTGCTGGGCACCGTGGCGGCCCTGCGCGGCGGCTGGGTGGACCGCCTCGTGCAGTTCGCCTCGGTGCTCGGCACCGCGGTGCCGAGCTTCCTGATCGCCCTCGTCCTCGCCGTCACACTGGCCGTCCGGCTGGACTGGCTCCCGGCCACTGGCTACGTCGACCTCGCCGCCTCGCCCGGCGGCTGGCTTCGCTCCATCACCCTGCCCGCCCTGTCCCTGGCCGTCGGCGCGACCGCCGCCACCGCGATGCAGGTGCGCGGCGCCCTGATCGACGTCCTTCGGGCCGACTTCGTACGCACCCTGCGCAGCCGCGGGCTGGCCACCCGCAGTGTCGTGTTCCGGCACGCGTTGCGCAACGCGGCACCGCCGGCCCTGACCGTACTCGCCCTGCAGTTCATCGGCCTGATCGGCGGCGCCGTCGTGGTGGAGAAGGTGTTCGGTCTGCCCGGCATCGGCTCCCTCGCCAACTCGGCCGCCGTACGGGGTGACGCACCCGTGCTGCTCGGCACGGTCGTGGTCACCGTCGTGATCGTCGTCGCCGTGAACCTGCTGCTGGACATCGCGTACGGCTGGCTCAACCCCAAGGTGCGTGTCTCATGACCGATGTGGCCCAGATTCCGGCCCCGGGGCGCGACCGCCTCCTGCGCCGGGCACTGCGCGACCCGCTGGCAGTCGTCTGCCTGGTCGTCCTGGCCCTGGTGATCGCCGCGAGCCTCGCGGCGCCACTGCTCACCGGCCACGCCCCGGACCACAGCGTTCTCGCGGACACGCTCGCCCCCATGTCGGGCACCCACCCGCTCGGCGGGGACGGCGTCGGCCGGGACGTGCTGTCCCGGCTGCTGTACGGCGGCCGCACCAGTCTCGTGGGCGGCACCCTCGCCGTCCTCGTCGCCTTCGCGGTGGGCGGCCCGCTCGGACTGGTCAGCGGCTACTACCGGGGCTGGTTCGACGCGACGGCCGGCTGGATCACCAACGTCGTGATGGCCGTACCCGCGATCATCGTGATGCTCGTGGTCATGGCGGCCGTCTCGCAGGACCTCAATGTCGCCATGATCGTCCTCGGCGTCATCATGGCCCCGATGGTCTTCCGCCTCATCCGGGCCTCGGTGCTCGCGGTGCGCGAGGAACTGTACGTCGACGCCGCCCGCGTCTCCGGCCTCGGCGACGCGCGGATCATGCGCCGGCACATCCTGCCCGTGGTCATCGCGCCGTCCGTCATCCAGGCGACCCAGGTGTTCGCCGTGGCGATCGGCATCCAGGCGGGCCTCGCCTTCCTCGGTCTGGGCAAGGCGTCCCAGGCCAGCTGGGGCGCGATGCTGGGCGACGCCTTCACCAACGTCTACAACGCGCCCGCGCTGCTGGTCTGGCCCGGTGCGGCGATGGGCCTGACCATCCTCGCGTCGAGCCTCGTGGGCAACGCGGTGCGGGACGCACTGGGCCCGGCCGAGCCCCGGACGGCCAAACGCCGCACACCGGTGGGGCGCAAGGCGGGCACGGCCTCCGCGCCCGCTCCGGACCGCCTCCTCACGGTGTCCGGTCTGCGGGTCGCCTACGGCGAGAAGAGGGTCGTCGACGGAGTGAGCATCACCGTCGAACGCGGCGAAGTCCTCGGCCTGGTGGGCGAGTCCGGCTCCGGCAAGAGCCAGACGGCGTTCTCCGTCCTCGGACTGCTGCCGAACGAGGCCGAGGTGAGCGCCGAGCAACTCGTCTTCGACGGCACGGAGTTGCTGAGTCTGGACCTCAAGGCGCTCAACGCCCTGCGGGGGCGCGGCATCGCGTACATCCCCCAGGAGCCCATGTCCAACCTGGATCCCTCCTTCCGTATCGGGTTCCAGCTGATGGAGCCCATGCGGGGGCACCTGGGGCTGTCCCGGGCCGAGGCCCGCGCCAAGGCCCTCGAACTCCTCGCCCGGGTCGGCATCCCGGACCCGGAACGGGTGTTCCGGTCCTACCCGCACCAGATCTCCGGAGGCATGGCCCAGCGGGTCCTCATCGCCGGCGCCGTCTCCTGCGACCCACGGCTGCTGATCGCCGACGAACCCACCACCGCGCTCGACGTCACCGTCCAGGCCGAGGTGCTCGACCTGATGCGCTCGCTCCAGCAGGAACGCGAGATGGGCATGATCCTCGTCACCCACGACTTCGGTGTGGTGGCCGACATCTGCGACCGGGTCGCCGTGATGCAGCACGGCCGCATCGTGGAGACCGCGCCGGCCGGGCAGATCTTCGTGGCACCGGAGCACCCCTACACACGGATGCTGCTCGACTCGACACTCGAAGGCGGCCCGGCACGTGGTGAACTGCCCGCTCCCGCCAAGCCCCTGAAGGAGGTGACGTCATGACGTCCGAGGCGTCCCCGCTCCTCGAACTCGACGACGTCGTCGTGGAGTACCCCGGCAAAGGCCGGCGCAAGAAGCCCTTCCGCGTGCTGCACGCGGTCTCGCTGTCCATCGCGCCCGGTGAGACGCTCGGCCTGGTCGGCGAGTCCGGCTCCGGCAAGACGACCCTGGGGCGGGCGGTCCTCGGCCTCGCTCCCGTCACCGGCGGGGAGATCCGCTACGCGGGACGGCCCGTCTCCCGGCTCGGCAAGCGGGAACGCCGAGCTCTGAGCAAGGACATCCAGGTCGTCTTCCAGGACCCCTTCACCTCGTTGAACCCGGCGATGACGGTCATGGACATCCTCGCCGAGCCGCTGCTCGTCACCGGTGTCGCCCGCGCAGAGGCGGAACGCCGCGTACAGGAACTGCTGGATCACGTCCACCTCCCCCCGGACGCGGCCCACCGACTGCCCCGCGAGTTCTCCGGCGGCCAGCGCCAGCGCATCGCCATCGCCCGTGCCCTGTGCCGGGACCCCAGGCTGATCGTCTGCGACGAACCGGTCAGCGCACTCGATCTGACGACCCAGGCCCGGGTGCTCGACCTGTTCATCGAGATCCAGGAGGCGACCGGGGTGGCGTACCTCTTCGTCACCCACGACCTGTCCGTCGTACGGCACATCAGCCACCGGGTGGCCGTGCTGTACCGCGGCGAGATCGTGGAGACGGGCGACGCCGCCCAGGTCACCGAGCGCCCGGAACACCCCTACACCGAACGGCTGTTGCTCGCCGCCCCGGTACCGGACCCGGAGCGCCAGGCGCAACGCCGGGCGGAACGGCTGAAGTCGGCCGCCTCGTGACCGGCGCCCTGGACACCCTCACCCGCTACCTCGCCCTGTGCGACGTCCCCAGGCGCGCGGAGGGCGAGTTGGAGGAGCTGTTCACCGAGGACGCCGTCTGGGAGGGCGGCGGCGCCGTGTACGGGGAGCGGTTCGGACGAACCGAGGGCCGCGAGGCGATCGTCGCGATGCTGTCGGCGTATCTCCCGCCCAACCCCCACCTCCGCACGAACGTGCACCTGCTCCTCCCCGGCACGTGCACCACCACGGGTTCCACGGTGTACGGGAGTTGGCCGATGCAGCAGCTCTCACGCTACGAGTCGGGGGACACGGAGGTCATGGTCGCCCAGCTCGACGTGACCTTCCGGCTCGACCCGGACCGGGCCCGTATCTCCGTCTTCCGTACCGAACGACTGTTCAGCGCACCGCTGACGGAGGAGCGATGAACGACCGCACGATGCTCCTGACCTGCTATGCCGACACCCACCGCTACGGCTGGCACCACGTGGACCTGTTCACCCACGACAGCACGGGCCGCGAGGTCAACTGGGTGCACTGGACCGTCGACGAGGACGGCCCCGAAGGCGCCGACAGGGCGACCGCCCGCGTCGAACCCGCCCTGCGCCGCACCAGCGACTGGCGGCACGGGGTCAGCGCCGACGGGAGCGAGTACTGGACCGCACAGGCATCCTGGGGCGACTGAGATGTGCCTCGTCTACATCCTCGACGACGACGAGGAGCTGAGCGAGTCGCTCGCCTGGCTCCTGGAGTCGGTCGGTATCCCCTCGGAGCGCTTCCGGGACGCGCGGACCTTTCTGCGCTCCTACGACCGCGGACGTCCGGCCTGTCTGGTCCTCGACGTCCGGATGCCCGAACTCAGCGGCTTCGACGTCCAGGAACTGCTGAACGAGACGGGGGCGCCGCTGCCGGTCGTCTTCGTCTCCGCGCACGGCGACATCCGGATGTCCGTGCGCGCGCTGCAAGGCGGCGCCGTCGACTTCCTGGAGAAGCCCTACGACCCCCAGCACCTGCTCGACGTCGTGCAGAACGCCCGGCGCACGGCCCGCGAGCGCTTCGCGCGCGAGACGCGACAGGCCGGCCTGCGCGCCAAGCTCGAGTCACTGACCGCACGCGAGAGGGAAGTCCTCGCGCTGTCCGTCGAGGGGGTCCCCAACAAGCAGATCGCCGGGCGGCTCGGCATCAGCACCAAGACCGTCGACGTCCACCGGGCCCGGATCCGGGAGAAGACCGAAGCCGAGAGCATGGCCGCCCTGGTCCGGGACGTACTCCGGCTGGAGGCCCGGTGACCTTGAGGCCCGGTGACTAGGAGAACACCCGTGGACGACCTCACCCCCTCGGACTTCCGGGCACTGACCCGGGCCCTGAAACACTGCGTACTGCTTCACGACGCCCACACCTTCGAGATCCTCTGGGCCAACCCGGCGGCCTGCGAACTGCTCGGCCGGCCGCTCGACGAGCTGAAGCCGCTCAAGGCCCCGGACATGAGCAAGAACGCCCGCCAGTACAGCCGGGAACTCGGCCACCGCTGGCTGGGCCAGGCCGTGGAACACGGCGTCAGCGCCACCGAGTGGTGTTATCGCGCCAAGAACGGTGAGGAGATCCTCACCGAGGCGATCGCGATCCGCGTCGAACTCGCCACCCGCACCGCGGTGATGGTCCAGTTCCGGGACATCGCCGAGGAGAAGGCGGTGCGACAGGACCTGCGGCGCACCGAGAGCAGACTGCGCGCCTTCCTCAGCGGCCTGGCCGAGGGGATCGTGGTCCTCGACGACACGCACCGCGTGCTCTTCGCCAGCGAGTCGGCCGTCCGGCTGCTCGGCCGGGGACTGGACGGCGCGGACTTCGCCGCCTACTGCTGCGACGGGCCGGTACCCGAGCGCGAGGGCCGCTACCGCTTCGCGGCGCCGGGCCGCGAACCCAGCTGGTACGCCGCGACCTGCCAGCACATCGAGATCGAGAGCGACCTGCGCGGCCGGATGCTCCTCTTCTACGACATCACCGACCGGGTACGCGAGGAGGAGCAGCACCGCCGCGACACCCAGCACGTCGACCACCTGGCCCGCTACAACGCCATGGGCGACATGGCGATGGCCATCGCCCACGAGGTGAGCCAGCCGCTGGCGGCCGCGTACAACTTCGTCGAGGGCGCCCGCGGCCGGCTCGACCGGGACACCGGCTCCCGCGACGAGTCCGTGGCCTGGGGGCTGGACAACGCCGTACGGCAGATCGAACGGGCCCGGCGGATCCTGGGCAGCCTGCGCGCCTACGTCGGCCGCCTGGAACAGTTCGCCCGGCCGACCGACCTCAACGCGATCGTGCGCGACTGCGCGTACTTCATCGGACTGCGGGCCCGGGAACACCAGGTGGACGTCGACTTCGACCTCACGACCGAGCCGCTCCCGGTCCTGTGCGAGCACGTGCTCATCGGGCAGGTCGTCATGAACCTGGCCTTCAACGCGGTGGACGAGATGGCCCGTTGCCCGCGACCGGAACGCCGGGTGGAGATCGTCACCCGGCGCGCCGAGGACGGCTGCGCCGAACTCGCCGTCCGGGACCGGGGACACAGCCCGCCACCCGACGAGCGGATCTTCGACGGCGTCTTCACCGCCAAGGCGAACGGCAGCGGCATCGGCCTCGCCCTCAGCCACCGCATCCTCACCCGCCACGGCGGACGCATCGACGTACAGGCGAACGAGCCACGCGGCGCGGTCTTCCGCTTCGCGCTGCCGGCCGCCCGACACCCGCAGGACCCGACCCGAACGGAACTGTCATGACCACCCGATACCAGCACGCCGTTCTCGTCGACGGCACCGGAGCGGCCCCCGTGGCCGACGCGATGCTCGTCGTCGACGACGACGGACGCATCGTCCATGCGGGCCCCGCGGCCGGCGCGCCGCCGCCCACGCCAGGCGCGACCACCGTGGATCTGGGGGGCCGGACGGTGCTTCCCGGCTTCATCGACGCGCACGCGCACCTGTGCATGACCCCTGAACGCCGCCCGGCTGCTGCGTCTTGACGACCGGCTCGGCTCCTTGGAGGCCGGAAAGGAGGCCGATTTCGTGGTGGTCGACGGGAATCCGGTGCACGACATCGCCGTACTCGGGCGACCGGAGAACATTCTCCTCGTCGCGCAGTGGGGTGTCGTACGGAAGAAGCTTCTGTGACCACGTCCGGTAGGGGAAATCACCTGCCCGATGCGGTCAAGTCCCAATGGCAGCAGCCCGATTACCGCGCATAACGTGGTGCCACGGCGCGGCGGACCGCCTTCCGGCAGTGCGAGGAGAATCCTTATGACGCAAATTGATCGAGTCCTGGAAGTGGTGGCCGCACGGCGCGCCGAATTCGAGGAGAAACAGCATGTTCCGTCGGATGTGATCGCCGAATTCAAGCGGGCCGGAATCTATCGCGCCGGTGTTCCGAAGCGTTTCGGCGGAGACGCCCTGCCGCCCGCGGAGTTCCTGCGTCTCGTCGAGCGGATATCGTCGGTCGACGGTTCGGCCGGCTGGGTCGCGAGCTTCGGGTCGTCCGCCGTCTATCTGGCGGCGCTTCCCCTCCGGACACAGGCCGAACTGTACGGGGACGGGCCCGATGTGGCCTTCGCGGGCGGCCTCTTCCCCGTACAGCCCGCGGAACGAGTCGACGGCGGCTACCGGATCTCGGGTCGCTGGAAGTTCGCGAGCGGTTGCAAGGGCGCGGACGTCCTGGGTGTCGGTATCAAGGCGGGCGAGGACAGGACGGGCCGGCCCCGTACCGCCGTGCTGCGGCCCGAGCAGGTGGAGATCGCCGAGAACTGGGACGTCATCGGCATGCGCGGCACCGGTAGCCACGACCTGGTGGTCGACGGCGCGATCGTGCCCGAGGAGTGGACGTTCGTCCGCGGCGGCGAACCCACCGTCGACGAACCGCTGTACCGCTATCCGACCGTTCCCTACGCCGCCCAGGTCCTGGCCGTTGTCGGCCTCGGTGTGGCCCGTGCCGCGCTGGACCACGTCATTGCCCAGGGGGGCCGCTCGGGCTACACCGGTGCCCCCAAGCCCGCCGAACGTGCCACCTACCGCATCGCGGTCGGCCAGGCGGAGGCCCAACTCCGGTCCGCACGCGCCTTCTTCTACGAGGCCACGGAGGAGGTCTGGCAGACGGTGGAGGCAGGCGATCCCGCGACCCCCGAACAGGCCAGCCTGCTGCGGCTGTCCTCCGCACACCTCGCCAAGATCTCCTTCGAGGTCGTCCGGGGCGCCTACCAGCTCGGCGGCATAGCCGCCATCGCCACCGGCAGCCCTCTGGAGCGCCACCTGCGCGACGCCTCGGTCCCACCGCAGCACGCCTTCCTCCAGGAGGGCATGTACGACGGTGCCGGCGCGGTCCTCATGGGCGTGCCGCCCTTCCCCGGCTACCTCTGACAGATCCGGCCACCTCTGACGGACAGGAACCCCCATGCCCGACCCCGCGAACACACCCCTGCGCGTCCTCTTCTGCATCGGCGTCAACCAGAACTTCTTCGACCTGCCCACCGGTCAGGGCAAGACCGTCTGGGACGGATTCACGACCATGCTCGGCCGGCTCCACGAGCTACCGGGCGTCACTGTCCTCGGCACGATCGACGACGACCAGCACATGGTCGGGCCGTCCGACTCCTGGCCCTGGACGTGTTACGTCCTCGCCGACGTCGTCGACCAGCCGACCGTCACCGCGGCCTGCAACCTCCTGCGCACCGTCCAGGTCGGCGAGCACGGCCTGTGGCGCTACATGAAGATCGAGGCGCGCCTCGGCCGCCCGCTCCCGGAACCGGAGGCCGCCCGATGACCCCGCGAGCCGCCTCCACCGGCGCTGCCTCCCTGGTCGCGTCCGACCGCGTCGCCGGAACCCTCTACACCGACCCGGACCTCTTCGAACAGGAGATGGACCGGATCTTCCACCGCACCTGGGTGTGGGTCGCGCACGAGAGCGAGATCGCCAGGGCGGGCGACTTCAAGACGGCCTGGGTGGGTCGGCGGCCGGTCATCGTCAGCCGTGACCGCCGCGGCGGGATCAACGTCCTGCTCAACCGCTGCCGGCACCGCGGCGCCAGCGTCTGCGAGACGCCGAAGGGCAACGGCAACGGCTTCACCTGCCCGTACCACGCCTGGTCGTACGCCCTGGACGGCAGCCTGCGCGGCATCCCGTACCCCGAGGGCTACGAGGACGTCGTGGAGAAGAAGGACCTGCCGCTGCAACGGCTCAAGGTCGGCACGTACGCGGGCATGGTCTTCGCCAGCTTCAGCGACGACATCGAGCCGCTGGAGGACTTCCTCGGCGGGGCCCGGCTGTGGATCGACCGCTTCATGAAGCAGGGTGCCGGCTACCCGATCAAGGTGCAGGGCGAGCACAAATTCCGCTTCAACGGCAACTGGAAGATCCAGCTGGAGAACACCACCGACTGGTACCACTTCCCGATCGTGCACCGCTCCTGGATGTCCTCGGTCGACGCGGAGACCGCGAGCATGCTGTCGATCATGACCGACGAGAGTGCGGTCACCCACGCCCTCGGCAACGGCCACAGTGTGTCGGTCTCCGTTGCCGGACACGCCGATCTCGACGTCGACGACGGCACGGAGAAACTCCAGGACCGTTTCCGTCACATCGTCGAGGAGTTGTCCAGGGACATGCCGCCGGAGAAGGTGCGGCGCATCGTCCGGTCCCTGCACGGCGCCGGGTTCAACCTGAACCTGTTCCCGAACGTCGCCATGTCGATGGCCTTCTTCCGGGTCCTGCGGCCGGTCTCGGTCACCGAGACGGAGATCCGGCATGTCGCCCTCGGCCTGCAGGGCGGTCCGGAGATCGTCAACCGCGAACGGCTGCGCATCCACGAGCACTTCCAGGGCCCGTTCGGCTTCGGCAGTCCGGACGACGCCGAGGCGTGGAACCGCGTCCAGCGCGGGGTGGCCGGCGGCGTGGACATGCCGATCCTGGTCAACCGCGGTCTCGGCCGCGAGAAGCCGAACGACCTCGGACAGCCCACCTCCCACGCGACGGACGAGACCGGGATGCGGGAGGCGTACGCGATGTGGAACAGGATGATGACCGATGGCGACTGAATCCCCCACGGCCTCCACGGCGATGGTCGCGGACCTCCCGCTGGACGACCCCCGCGCCCTGTCCGCCGTCTCGCTGATCTGGCGCGAGGCCCACCTCCTGGACGCCCGCCGCTACGCGGAGTGGGACGAACTGTGGGCCGAGGGCGGCGAGTACGTCGTCCCCATCGACCGTGACGCGACCGAATTCGCCTCCCGTCTCAACCTCGTCTACGACGACGACCGGATGCGGCGGATGCGCATCGAGCGCCTCACCGGCGGACACTCCATCTCGGCCGCCGCGGCTGCCCGTACGGTCCGTTCCGTCTCCCGCTTCGTCGTGACCGGGCGCGCCCAGGACGCGATCGAGGTCTGCTCGGCGCAGGTTCTGGTCGGCTACAAGCGCGAGGAGACCTTCGTGCTCGCCGCCGACGTCACCCACCGTGTCGTGTTCGGCGCGGACGGCCCGCTCATCGCCCGGAAGATCGTGCGGCTCGTCAACTCCGAGGACAGCGTCACGGCGTCGGGATTCCTGCTGTGAGCCCGCACGAGGAGGACGTCCGTCGCGTCGCGTTGGTCACGGGCGGGGCGGGTGGCCTGGGGGCCTGCATCGCCGGGCGGCTGTACGACCGGGGCTACCGCGTCGCGGTGACCGACCTGGACGAGGAGGCCGCGGCGAAGACCGCGGCGGAACTCGACCCGGAGGGCCGCTACGCCGTCGGGCTCGCCCTGGACGTACGGGACAAGGACGCCTTCGCGCGAGTCCGCGATCAGCTCGACGAACGCTGGGGCGCCGTCGACGTGCTGGTCAACAACGCCGGGCACTCCAAGGTCGAGTCCTTGATGGACATCGGCCCCGAGAGTTTCGACGCGGTCGTGGCGACCAACCTCAACGGCACCTTCTTCGGCTGCCAGGTCTTCGGCGCCTACTTCGCCGCCCGAGGCTACGGACGCATCGTCAACATCTCCTCGCTCGCCGGCCAGAACGGCGGCACGGCCACCGGCGCCCACTACGCGGCGGCGAAGGGCGGAGTGACCACCCTGACGAAGGTCTTCGCCCGCGAACTCGGCGGGCACGGAGTGACGGTCAACGCCGTTTCCCCGGGCCCGCAGGACCTGCCGGTCGTCCGCGAGACGGTCCCCGCCGATCGCCTCGCCGCGATCGAACAGTCCATTCCCGTACGGCGGTTGGGCCGCCCGAGGTTCATCGCCGACATGGTCGTCCTGCTCGCCGCCGAGCACGCGGACACAGTCACCGGGGCCTGCTGGGACGCCAACGGCGGCCTGTACATGCGCTGACAGCGCCGTCAGCTCCCGACCCGAAAACATAAGGCGGACGGATGTTCACTGTCACCGTCACCGACACCCACGACGAAACCGCCACGATCAAGGTCCTCCGGCTCGTCCGCTCCGACGGCGTCGCCCTCGCCCCCTACCCGGCGGGCGCACACCTCGACGTGACCGGGCCCACGGGGGTCACACGGCCCTACTCGCTGTGCGGCCCGCCGGACGACACCGGCGCCTACACCATCGCCGTCAAACGCGAGGAGAACTCGCGTGGCGGGTCCCAGGCCCTGCACGACAAGGTCGAACCCGGCATGGAACTGACCGTCGGCACCCCCCGGCAACTGTTCGGCCTCGCCCCACAAGCGGCCGAGCACCATCTCGTCGCGGCCGGTGTCGGGATTACGCCCCTGTTGGCGATGGCGTACGAACTGCACGGCAGGGGAGCGGAGTTCACGCTCCACTACGTCGCCAGGAGCCGGGCGGAAGCGGCCTTCGCCCACCTGCTGGAGGAGACCGCCTTCGCCGGGCGTGTGATCCGCCACTTCGGGCTCGGCCGGCCCGCGGCACGTGAGGTGCTCGCCCGCGCGCTGACCGGTCTGCCGGCGACCGCACACGTCTACACCTGCGGACCGCACGACTTCATGACGTACGTCGGTGAAGTCGCCGCTCGCCACGTGCCCGAGGAGCAGATCCACTCGGAGCTGTTCCAGGCAGCGCCGCAGGAGGCCTCGGGAGCGGACACCGGCTTCGAGGTCGAGCTCGACACCGGCGAGGTCTACGCGGTTCCGCCCGACAGGAGCATCGCGGAGGTGCTGGAGGAGCAAGGCGTCCCGCTGGAGACCTCCTGCCGCGAGGGCATCTGCGGGACCTGCGTCCTGCGGGTGATCGAGGGCGAACCCGACCACCGCGACCACTGCCTGTCCGCCAAGGAGAAGGCGGCCGGTGACCAGATCGCCGCCTGTGTGTCACGGGCGAGGTCACCGCGGCTGGTCGTGGAGCTGTGGTGAACAACCGGAGCGCATCCGGCGTCCCGAGCGCGCCAGGCGTCCCGAGCACACCGGATATCCCGAGCACACCGAGCACACCCAACACTCCGAGGTACGAAAACGACAGGAAGGGCGAAACGGTGCCCCCCAGCCGAACCGACTTCCGGGAGGCGATGGCCCACCTCCCGGCCGCCGTCAACATCCTCACCACAGACGGGCCGAACGGCCGTTGCGGCATCACCCTCAGCGCCGTCTGCTCGGTGACCGACGATCCGCCGACCGTCCTGGTGTGCGTGAACCGCGCCAGCGCCATGCACGACGTCTTCAAGGCGAACGGGCGGGTGGGGCTCAACGTCCTCGGCGGGGACCAGCAGGAACTCGCCCTGCACTTCGCCGGAGCCACCGACGTGGCCATGGCCGACCGCTTCGCCTGGGACGTCTGGGACCGCACCCAGGAGGTACCGGTACTCAAGGACGCCCTGGTCACGGCGGTCGGCACGATCAAGCACACGGTCCCCATGGGCTCCCACAGTGTGCTGTTCGTCGACATCGGGCAGATCCGCGCCCGCTCCGGCGGCCAGAGCCTCGTCTACTTCAACCGGGCGTTCCACCGGCTCGGAGCCACACCACTCGTACCCGAAGGCGCGCAATCGTGACCGGCCCCCGCACGGCCACGGTCGAGGACGCGCTGCGGCAGGTGGCGCTGACCGAACCGGAGATCCGGGCCTGGGTCCGGGTGGACGCCGACGGTGCCCGCGCGGCCGCACTGCGGGCACCGGCCGGGCCCCTGCACGGCATACCGTTCGGGGTGAAGGACATCATCGACGTCACTGGACTCCCCACCGAGTGCGGCTCCCCGCTGCGCCGCGGCCGGACGGCCACGAGCGACGCCTGGCTGGTGGAGCGGCTGCGCCTGGCCGGCGCCGTACCGCTGGGCAAGACGGTCACCACCGAGTTCGCGTACTTCCATCCAGGCCCGACCCGCAACCCCCACGACCACGGCCGCACCCCGGGAGGCTCCTCCAGCGGCTCGGCCGCCGCCGTCGCCGCGGGCGTGGTGCCCCTCGCGCTCGGATCGCAGACCGCCGGCTCGCTCACCAGACCCGCCTCGTTCTGCGGGGTCGCCGGGTACGTCGCCCCTGTGGGCGCCTGGCCGACGCGGGGCTTCACCGGACTCAGCCCGAGCCTGGACGCGCCGGGACTGCTCACCGCCCGCGTCGCCGACCTGGCCCCGGTGATCGAGGCGGTCGACGGCACCACGGCCGAAGACCCGCGATCCATACGGGTGTTGGCATGGCCCGGCACCGAACTGGCCGACGTCGAGCCGGCGATGCTCGATGCCCTGGAGCGCACCGCCGGCACGCTGGGGGCCACCGACCTGGGCCGTGCCGTCGGCACGTACCGACTGGCTGAAGCGCATGCCGTCGTCATGGCATACGAGGCCGCCCTCGCGCTCGCCGCCGAGGCCGAGCACCCCGAGTCGCTCAGCGGGCAGCTGAACGAACTCCTGGAGCGCGGCCGCAGGACCACCGACGGCGATCACCGCGCCGCGCTCGCCCTCGCCCGCACGGCGCGCATCGCCGTCCTGGAGCTCCTCACCCGCGCCGACGCGATCCTCGGCCCCGCCGCACCCGGCCCCGCCCCGTACGGTCTCGACGCCACCGGCACCCCCGTCCTCAGCCGCCCTTGGCAGCTGCTCGGCCTGCCCGTGGTGACCGTCCCCGGGCACCGTGACCCGTACGGCATGCCGCTCGGCCTCCAGCTCATCGGTCACCCCGACCGTGTGGGTCGGCTGCTGGGCGTGGCGCGCGCCGTCGAGGAGGCCATCCAATGAGGATCACCGCCTTCGAGACCGTCCCGTACGCGATCCCG
Organism: Streptomyces sp. 2A115; assembly: GCF_052245575.1. Lineage (NCBI taxonomy): Bacteria > Bacillati > Actinomycetota > Actinomycetes > Kitasatosporales > Streptomycetaceae > Streptomyces > Streptomyces sp. 2A115. Next base: position 101,558 of record NZ_JBQQCG010000013.1, read on the forward strand.
TACGTCACAACCCCCGCGCTTCGCGAGCGGCGAGGTACACAGTGCCGAGCACGTGCTCGGCAGGATCCACACCGACGAAGGACTCGTCGGCGTGGCCGACGCGCCGCCCCGCCCGTTCGGGCGGCAGGTCCCTGAGACCGCTCAGGCCGCCTTCAGCGCGGGAATGGTCCGGATCTTGTCCTCAGTGAGACGGGACTGGTCATCTGTAGACGCCGCATCCCTCGGCGCGTGGACTGCTCCAAGCGGACGTGTTGGCCCGTCCAGTGCTACGGCGAGGTGGAAAGGTGCGGGGAACGGAGCACGAGCAGGGTGATCTCGCTGGGGGCGAAGACGCGGAACGGCGGGCCCCAGAAGCCGGTGCCGCGGCTGGTGTAGAGGAGGGTGCGGGTGCCGTGGTGGCTGAGGCCGGCGAGGGCGGGCTGGTCGATGCGGACCAGGTGGTGGAAGGGCCATATCTGGCCGCCGTGGGTGTGGCCGGAGAGTTGGAGGTCGATGCCGTCGGCTGCCGCCCGGTCGACGAACTTGGGCTGGTGTGCCAGGAGCAGGACGGGTAGGTCGGGGTCGGCGCCGTTCAGGGCTCCGGCGAGGTGGGCGCGGTGGCCTGCCAGGCCGGAGGACTCGGCGGTGACATCGTCCACGCCGGCTACCACGAGGGTGTCGCCTCCGCGTTCGAGCAGCAGATGGCGGTTGCGCAGCGGCTCCCAGCCCAGTTCGTCCATCAGGTCGACCCAGCCCTGGGCCTCGCTGTAGTACTCGTGGTTGCCGGTGACGTAGACCCGGGCCCGGGTGGCCCGCACCGTGGCGAGTGGGGCGGCCTGGGCGCGGCGGCGTTCGGCCGTGCCGTCCGCGATGTCGCCGGTGTGGCAGACCAGGTCGGCTTCCAGCGTGTTCACCGTCTCGCACACCCGTGCCGACCAGCGAGCGCGATCGAGCGGGCCGTAGTGGGTGTCGGTGATGAGGACGACGCGGGTGCCGTCCAACCCGGCACCCAGCCGCGGGAGTTGTACGTCGAGGCGGCGCACGCGTGGCACGCGGCGGGCCTCGGCGTATCCCCAGGCGAGCAGTACGGCGGTGATGCCGAGGACGGCCCATGTGACGATTCGGGCCCGGTCCTGACTCTCGCCGACGCCGGCCATGGTCAGGGCGAATCGCAAGAGGACGCCGAGCAGAACGGACCAGGTGAACAGAACCCAGCTGGCGCCCAGCAGGGTGTCACCGACGATCGCCGCCCGGTCCTGCTGGCGCCGGCCGTGGCCGCGTCCCATCGCGAGCGGCATACCAACGAGGCCGAGGGCGAACAGGGCGGTGCCGACCAGCGCGACGGGCAGCGGCCAGTGCTGGCCGGCGTGCAGGAGCACCCAGCAGGGCACGGCCCACAGCAGGACGGGGGCGATCAGGGGGATGTAGCGCATCAGGCGGTGCAGTCGGCTCTGCCGCGGAGCTTGCACCTCGCTGTCGGTGGGTCGGGTGTCGCTGGTGTCGGTCACGCTTCCCTCTCTGACCAGGCTGCCGTCTCGCGCACTGTATCCAATCGTCCTCGGGCCGTCCGGACCGGCATTCATGGGCGCGGGGCCCTTGGGGCGAAGGGCTCTCTGCGGGATGGCAAGCCTCCGCCGTAGAGCCTTGAAGCGCTCCGGGTCCGATGGAGGCTCCGGACTGTCCCGAGTTGGGTGGAGTCGAGTTGTTTGGTTTCAGGCTGCCGGTCGCCATCGTGGTGATTGCTGGCACCTGCACCCGGGCAAGTCATTGCGCGTTGTTGTTCGGGCTGCCGTGCCGCGTCTGTGAGGTGACTCCCGTGGGGCTGGCCTCGGCCATGATGCAGTCACCGGAGGGTCTGCTTGCCGGACTTTTTGCAGCAGTGGGGCGGTAACCCGTCTCGGCCGAACCGTCGAGGCACATGCCGCCGAGCCTGGCTTCCATCGTCACGCGACTGCGGAAAGACACGAACCGGGCCGGAGTCCGATCACGGACCTACCCCCAAGTCGACCTGTCAGCTGCCGTCCGGGCAGCGACCGGGTTGTCGGCGACAGATGCCGACCGCGATCGGTGTGGGTCGGGGTCGCTTCAGCGCTGTGATCGTCCTGCTTGATCTGCATGACGCCAACTGGATTCCTGACGTCACGTCGAACTCGTCACTGCGGAATGGGTCGCCAGCACCTGCGCAGCGCGATCAGTGATATCCGTCCGCGCCGGATGACGCTCCCGGCACGAGCGCCACCGGCCGGTTCGTCGGCATCGTGGATCCCTCACTCGCCACTGGCGTGCGGCCCACGGCAATTGTCGAACCGTCAGTGGCCGGGACCGCCTCGACTTTGACCCGAGAAACCGACCAGTTTACGATGTAGTCGAAACCGATCGGTTTCCAAGTGTCTGCATGTCTGGAAACGCCAGTGATCCTCGGAGGGGTGAGCCGAGTCGAGAGGTCCACCGCTCTTCCGGGGCGCTCACGCGCCGAGCGTTGAACGTACCGAGGAGCTCGGCCCGCAACGGTGCCGTCCGGCCTTCCTCTGATGCAGTCGTGTTGTCGAGATCGGAGTAGGCTATGCATGAAACTCACCCCTTCCGCGTCCTGCGCGCGAAACCGCTGTGGATCGCCAACGGTGTCATCACGGGTGTCCTGGCGCTGTTGTTCACCGTGTTCTATGTCGGCGCCAGCATCGACCCGGTCGATCACATGAAGAAGCTGCCCGTCGGGCTGGTCAACGCCGACAAGGGGGTCGACGCCGGTGGTAAGCAGGTCAACCTGGGCAGGCAGATCACCGAGTCGATCGAGAAGTCCACCGTGGGCGGGGACAAGATCGACTGGAAGGTGATGGACGAGAAGGAGGTGAGGGCCGAGCTCGGCGAGGGCAAGGTGTTCGGCGCGCTCGTCGTGCCCGCCGACTTCACCTCCTCCGTCACCGCACTGGCCGACGCATCGGCCACCGGGACCCCGGTCCGTCCGACGCTGACGGTGCTGACCAACCAGTCCGCCGGCAGCCTGGGTTCCAGCCTGGCGCGGGCGGCGACGACGGAGGCGGCCGAGAGCGCCTCGCTCCAAGTGGGCAAGGAGCTGACCGCGCAGAACGGGTCCGGGCAGGCGAAGCTGCCCGCCGCGGCGCGCGTCCTGCTCGCCGACCCGGCCGCCGTCACGGTCAAGGACGGGCATCCACTCGACTCGCACAGCGGTCTGGGTCTGACGGCCTTCTACTACGCGCTCGTCCTGGTGGTCTGCGGCATGCTCTCCGCCAATGTCATCAGCGGCCAGGTGGACCACGCCCTCGGCTACACCCACAACGACATGGGCCCTCTGCGCCTGCACCGCCCGCTCATCCGGGCGACCCGGGTGCAGACCCTCGCCATCAGCAGCACCCTCATGGTCGCTCTGTCTCTGCTGATGGGGACCCTGGTCATGGCGGGTGCGGTCGGCGTCATGGGTATGGACGCCGCCCATCTGCCGATGCTGTGGCTGTTCTCGGTGTGCGCCATCGCGGTCTCCGGGATCGGTGCGCTCACCCTCCTTGCCGTCTTCGGCACGCCCGGCATGCTGATGGTCACGCTGGTCTTCATCGGGATGGCGGTGCCGACTGCCGGCGCCACCACCCCCATCGAGGCACTCCCCGGCTTCTACCGCTTCCTCGCGGAGTTCGAGCCGCTGCGGCAGATCACCGGCGGTCTCCGCTCGATCCTCTACTACGACGCCCAGGCCGACGCGGGCCTCGCTCGGGGCTGGGTGATGATGGCCGTCGGCCTCGTGGTGGCCGTGCTGTTCGGCTTCGGGGTGACGGGCTGGTACGACCGCAAGGGGCTGCACCGTATCCCCGCCGAGAAGAAGCCTGAGGAGACTGCTGTCGCGGTGTAGCGGAGACGTGGCCGCAATCGGTAAACTGATCGGTTTCAATTTCGAGAAATCCGAGTTAGCCTCACAGTATGACCACACAGGCGAAGCCGACCTCCCGAGAGCGGCTGCTGGAGGCGGCGGCCACGCTCGCCTATCGCGAGGGCGTGAGTATCGGCGTCGAGGCGTTGTGCAAGGCGGCGGGGGTGTCCAAGCGCTCGATGTACCAGCTGTTCGAGAGCAAGGACGAACTGCTGGCGGCGAGTCTGGAGCGACGAGCCGGTTCCTACGCGGCCTGGCTCCTGCCGGCGGCGGGCGATGGCCGGTCACCCCGCGAGCGGATCCTGTACGTCTTCGAGCGGTTGGAGTCGCAGGCGGGCGCGCCCGAGTTCCGAGGCTGTCGGTACCTGGCTGTACAGATCGAGCTCAAGGATCAGAGCCACCCGGCGAGCCGGGTGGCAAGCCGGACCAAGAGGAACCTTGAGGGCTTTTTCCGTGCCGAGGCCGAACAGGGCGGTGCGAGCGATCCCGACTTGCTGGCCCGTCAACTGATCCTGGTCTTCGACGGCGCCAGTGCCCGTGCCGGGATCGGCGCCGACAACCTGACAGGGCTCATCGAGCCCACCGCGGCCACCCTGCTCGATGCGGCAGGCGTTCGCTGACACATCGCCTGTCGCGCAGCCTGGGGGAGACGGATGTGCGCCGAAATGGAGCGTCGGCTGCGGTCCGTCCGGCCAGAGAGGCGCTCGCCGGCTGCCCGTACTCGCTCACCTCGGCGTCCACCAGGACGGTCACCGGCAGTATGAAGTTGCCGAGCTTCGGGTGGATGGCGTTGCGGTGCAGGCCATCACGCCGAGTCCCGCGGTCACCGCGACCGTCTTGTGCGCCACCACCGAGATCCGCTCATTGGGGAAGCGGTCCGTCTCCTGGGGAAAGCCGCCCGATTGAGTGCGCGGTAGCCGCCGTCGCAGTGCCCGGGCCGAAGCTGCGGGCGGCGTGGTTGGCCTGCTCGTCGGTCTGCTGGAACTCCTGGCTGGCGGCTGCGGGCGGGGGAGCGGCAGTTGTCGCGGTTCAGCCGGACCGCCATCGCGATCAGGGGGCGGGTGCCGGGCAGTGCGGACTGTGCGTGTTCGCGCTCGCCGGCCAGGACGGGGTGGTACAGGCCGACCGCGGCCGCGTCGTCCGCCAGGTACAGCTGGCGCGGCCAGGCCGCGTCGATCACCGCCGCGGGCTCGTGACGTCACCGGCCCTGCGCCGGGCGAGACGGCCGCACCGATGGGTGCGCGGTTGGCTCCGCCGAAAGCCCGGGCTCCGCCGACTGCCCTTCGACGTCGCGCGCGGCAATCAGCCGACCTGTTTGTGAGTCCGATTTCCAAACTTACTATGGTTGCCGGTGCGCTTCGGAGCAAGGCTCTCTCCCGTGCCGTCGGAAGATCGGATGGCGGATCGGCCGGTAGGTGGCCGCCGGCCTGGCCCCGCGATTGGTTCCATGCTTGAGCTTGCGCTTGGAAACCGATCGGTTTACGGTGGTGGAAACCGATCGCTTTCTCGCTGTGGAGGTAGTCATGACAGCACTGAAGGGCGCGAGCGTCTTCGTCACCGGAGGCAGCCGCGGTATAGGCAAGGCACTGGTGGAGGAGCTCTACGCGCGCGGCGCCGGCAAGGTGTACGCCACGGCCCGCGACCCGCGCAGCGTGACGCATCCCGACGCGGTCCCGGTGGCGCTGGAGGTCACCGACCCGGCTTCCGTGGCGGCGGCGGCAGCGCAGGCGCAAGACGTCACCGTCCTGATCAACAACGCCGGCGCGTCGGTGGGTGCGTCCTTCCTCGAGTCGCCGGTCGACGACGTGCGCCGGGAGTTCGAGACCAATTTCTACGGCCCGCTGCTGGTCGCCCGGGCCTTCGTGCCGGTCATCGAGCGCAACGGCGGTGGCCACATCCTCAACGTGCACTCCGTGCTGTCCTGGCTGGCCCTCGGCGGCTCCTACAGTGCCTCCAAGGCCGCTCTGTGGTCGCAGACCAACTCCCTGCGCCTGGAGCTGCAGCCGCGCGGCATCGCTGTCACCGGACTCCACGTGGGATACGTGGACACGGACCTGGCGGCCGGCGTCGACTCCCCCAAGTCCCACCCGCGTGACGTCGCCGTACTCGCCCTCGACGGCGTCGAGGCGGGAGCGCACGAGGTGCTCGCCGACGACATCTCACGGGACGTCAAGGTGGGCCTGGCCGGGGACCTGGCAGGACTGTACCCCCAGCTGTCGAAGTAAGACCGAGAACGGAGCGAGGGGGCCGCCCTCGGGCCATGGCGTCGCCACCCTTCCCGCCGGACGTACGTGAGTCTCCCAACCGCAGTTCACACACAAGGAGTCGGCGAGATGCCCAGCCCGGAGTCACGGCCCACGATTCACATTCCGGGGACCACCAGCCACACCATCGCCTCGCGCGGAAGACGCCACAGTCACGAGGGAACGCTGCGCTACCTCAAGGCGGGCACCGGTGCTCCGCTGGTCCTGCTGCACACCGTGCGCACGCAGGCCGAGCACTTCCGCTTCCTCATCCCGTTGATCTCGGACCACTACACCGTGTACGCCCTCGATCTCCCGGGGATGGGGTACTCCGAGATCGTGCCCGGTGCGTCGTACCAGGAGCCGGAGATGCGCGTGGGCGTCGAACGGCTCCTCACCGAACTCGACCTCCAGGATGTGACGTTGGTCGGTGAGTCCCTGGGGGCGGTGCTCGCCCTGACCACCGCGGCCGATCTGCCGGAGCGGGTACGGCGCGTCGTCGCGGTGAACGCGTACGACTACCGTGACGGGATCGCCCGGTCCGGTCTCCTCGCCCGCATGGTGATCGGCGGCATCATCGCCCCGGGGGTGGGCCCGGTGATCGCCCGGCAGGAGCCAAAACCGGTCCTTCGCAGGATCCTGCGGGGCGGCGTGGGCGACAAGACCGCTTTGCGGGATGACTACCTGGACGAGCTTCTCCAGGTAGGCAGGCGTCCTGGTTACCCGACCGTCGCCCGGGCCCTGTACCGGAACATGCCCAGCCTCATCGCGGCCCGCTCGCGCTACCCCGAGGTCAAGGCCCCCATCCACCTCGTCTACGGGGAGAGGGACTGGTCCCGGCCCTCGGACCGGGAAGCCAACAAGAAGCTGCTGCCGACCGCCGACTTCACGCAGGTGCCGGGAGCGGACCACTTCATCTCACTCGAGAGGCCGGAGATAGTGGCCGACCTGCTGGCCTCGGTGGCTTGATCAACTCGCGCCTGTTGCAACGATCCCTGGAATCCGCCCTGGTACTTGAGGGCGAGCACCTTCCGAGCAGCGGTTGCGGCGCGGGAACGCGATTCACCACCGCCCACGCCTGGTCCGACGTGTCGGCCGACTTGTTGGACTCGGTGCCGTGACAAGCCCGAGGTCCCTGTGACCACACCCATTCGGGGGTGGTGCGTGAAGGAGGTCGACTCCACCATGTCGTCCGGATGACGTCGTGGCAGGCAAAGGAGCGGCACATGACGGAGATGCTGATCGAGTTCGATGTTCCGGCGGAGATGCGTGACGGCACGGTGCTGCGCGCGGATGTCTACCGGCCTGGCGGTACGGGACCGTGGCCGGTACTGCTGAGCCGGCTGCCGTACGGCAAGCAGACGCCCGTGGCGGCCATCGGGCTCGATCCCCTGGCGGCGGCCCGGCGCGGCTTCTTGGTCGTCGTACAGGACACCCGGGGCCGGTTCGCCTCCGAGGGGGAGTGGGAGCCCTGGACGTACGAGGAGAGCGACGGTTACGACACCGTACGGTGGGCCGCCGCCCTGCCCGGTTCGAACGGTTCCGTCGGCATGTGCGGCGGCAGCTACTTCGGCAACACCCAGTGGATGGCGGCGCTGGCGAAGCCGCCGGAGCTGAAGGCGATCGCCCCGTTGATCACGTGGTCCGATCCGGACGACGGCTTGTGGACGCGCGGCGGCGCGATCGAGCTCGGCATCACCGCGCCGTGGTCCCTGATGCAGGGCGCCGACACCCTGATGCGCCGTCACCGCACCGACCCGGACGGACTCGTGAGCAGTATCACCAGGCTCGTACAGGATCTGGACGGCCTGGCGAGCGGTGGTTACGGGGAGCTGCCCGCCGGGCGGTTTGCCGCGTTCGCCCGGCATGATCTCCCCGAGCTGGGCTACGAGCGTTCCCGGCGGGAGCCCGACTGGGCGCGGTCCTGCAATGTCGCGGGCCGGCACGACGAGGTCGACCTGCCCACCTTCCAACTCGGCGGCTGGTACGACATCTTCGCCCAGGGCACGCTCGACAATTTCACCGCGATGCGTCGAGCCGGCCGCTCCGCCACGCTGATCATGGGCCCGTGGACCCACACCAACTGGCGGCACGTGGTCGGTGACGTCAACTTCGGGTTCGGCGCCCACTCCGACTTCATGGGCATGCGGGGACGCGTGCACGACATGCAGCTCGACTGGTTCGAGCGCACGCTCGGCGAAGGCGACGGCGAGGTGCCCGAGCCCGAGCCGGACATGGGCACGGTGCTGCTGTTCGTGATGGGGATCAACCAGTGGCGCGAGGAGACGGAATGGCCCCTGTCGCGGGCGGTGGACACGGACTTCCACCTGCGCACGGACGGACGCCTGACGCAGGAGCCGCCGTCCACCGCCGAGCCGGCCCAGGAGTTCACCTACGACCCCATGGACCCGGTGCCCACGACCGGCGGCGCGCTCCTGATGTCCGACGAGTTCCGCCCCGGGCCCCTCGACCAGACGGCCGTGGAGAGGCGCGAGGACGTTTTGGTCTTCACCACCGAACCGCTCACCGAGGACGTCGAGGTGACCGGCCGCGTCCGGGCGGTGCTCTTCGCTGCCACGGACGGACCCTCGACCGACTGGGTGGCACGCCTGTGCGACGTCGACGAGAACGGTGTCTCCCGCAATGTGGCCGACGGCATCGTGCGGGTGCGCGTGGCGACACCGGGCGAGGCGGCCGAGCACGCCGTGGACCTGTGGTCGACCAGCATCGTCTTCCGGACGGGCCACCGGATACGGGTCCAGGTCACCTCCAGCAACTTCCCCCGCTGGGACCGCAACCTCAACACGGGCGAGCCCGAGGAGAGCGCGACCACGGCCCGAGTGGCCCGGCAGCAGGTCTTCCACGATCCCGACCGACCGTCCCGCATCGTCCTGCCCGTGGTGCCGGCCTGACAGGTGGCGTGGGAGATCCAAACACGGACGACGTCATCTCGCCCGGGGCGACCCTGCCCTTCGGTTCGTCGATCACCGGGGCCGTCCACGACGACGGGGTCGAGCTCATTGGCGAAGGGCGTCGTCGGGTTCGAGCCGGTCCCGCAGTGGGCCGTCGGGGCTCGGAGCCTTCCGCCGACCTCGGGGCCACCGGGCGGGCGCGGAAGGCAGAAGACAGTCACAGGACCAGTCAACTCGCCTGCCTTCAACGGGACTTCCCGGGCATCCTCCAGCCGCACCGGCGGAGGGGAGCTTGGGATGGGCCCGGCCGGACTGCCCGGCGTCCGACGTCTGAGGTCGTCAGTTGCTTGGTGCAACGTGCTAGTTTTAAAGCATGTTGGGCCGGACCTACGAAAATCAGCTGTGCTCCATCGCTCGGACCCTTGAGGTTGTCGGCGAGCGCTGGACCTTGCTGATCATTCGCGATGCGCAGCTTGGCCTGCGCCGGTTCGAGGAATTTCAGGACAGCCTGGGTATTGCCCGCAATGTGCTTACCAACCGCCTCTCCAAGCTGGTCGACGAGGGTTTGCTGGAGCGGGTCTGCTATCAGGAGCGGCCCGCCCGCTATGAGTACCGGCCGACGGCCAAGGCCAAGGACTTGCTCACCGCCGTGCTTGCCTTGATGCACTGGGGCGATGAGCACGCCGAGGATCCGGCCGGCCCGCCGCGGATCACCAGCCATGTGGGATGCGGGGGCAACGTTCGGGACCAGCTTGTGTGCACCGAGTGCGGACAAGCGGTGAGGCCGGACGCCGTTCTCCTGCTTCCCGGCCCGGCGCTTACCGACTCCCCGGCCTGACATCCCAAACGTTCCTAGATGGACTTGCCACCTCTGGTGCCCCGGCTGTAAGTCGTGCCCTTGCTCGCGAATGCGACCATCGCCGAGCGCCTGCACACGCTGAGGTGGGCGTCTCCGCAGATCACTTGCTGGGGCGGGCGATGGCGTCGGCGTCCGACCTCGGCGAGTTCGCCGCGACGCGCACGTTTTGCCACGGGCAGCGCTCAGTTGTCACGGGGTGGCGTCCAGGAGGGGAGACCCGAAACTTGGTCGGTCGATCCCAGGTGCGACACGGGGTGATTGACGTATGTGTCGACTTCGGGAACCTGCCGCGCAGAAACTGCTGATGCGACGCCGAGTGGTCCGGTGAAGCGACTCCGCACGGCATGCGGCATCTGCCCGACGGGCCGCGAGCCGTCAGGCTCTTGGCGGAACCGGCGCCCGATCGGCGTCCTGACCCGCGCGGGCCTTCGGGTCTGCTCCGGCCGGCCGTGCATCCAGCCGCCGCTGGTGCCGAGCGGGGCCCGGTGGGCTCGTCGGCGCGCGGGACGATGCCACACCCGTCGCGTACCCACCGGAGCCTTGGCCGGTACCTGCTCCTGCACCACTGACCACGCCTCGCTCAGCGGGGCGTCGATGCCAGCCCTTGGACCGCAAGACCCGCGCCCGCCCCGCTCCGCTTTCATCCCCGGTGTCACGGCCGCACCGACCGCACGATGGCCCATAACTGCTTGGCGAGTGCAGTGCTCCTCTGGCTCTGACCGGACAACTCGGCCGCCTGCGTCCTGATGTCCTCGCCATGTCCTCGCCGAACTCCCGCCGTTCCGCGGTCGGCTCACCACCTTGCGGATACCTCATGCATCGGGACGTATGGCGACGACCAAACCGTGTCAACCCCGCGACATCGCGTCGACAACCTCAGTAGTTGTTTCACGCAACTCGCAACGCTAGAGTGTGAGTTGCTTCATGAAACTTGCTCTTCCCGCTCCCGTGAGGTGATGCCCGATGGCCAAACAGAACAAGCTGGACGACCATCCCACCGTCATCCAGGTCCGCCAGCGGCGCGACCGCGACTCCGCCCGGCCCGCCGAGCCGCTGGATGCGGCATGGTTGCGGCAGCTGTGTCTCGACGCGGGTGCGGACGACGTTGGTTTCGTCGAGATCGACCGGCCCGAAATCGTCGACCAGCGAGCGGACCTGGGCGCCGCGTTGCCGGGTGTCCGAACGTTGATCAGCTTCGTTGTCCGAATGAACCGGGAGAACATCCGCACTCCGGCGCGCTCGGTGGCCAACCTGGAGTTCCACCACAGTGGTGACCACACCAACGAGGTGGGCCGGCGAGTGGTGGCCGAGTTGGAGGCGATGGGTGTGCGCGCCCTCAACCCCGCGATGGGTTTTCCGATGGAGATGGACAAGTTCCCCAGGAAGACGTGGGTCGTCGGACACAAGCCGGTCGCCGTGGCGGCCGGACTCGGCAAGATGGGCATCCACCGCAACGTCATCCATCCCAAGTTCGGCAACTTCGTCCTGCTGGGCACCGTGTTGATCGACGCCGAGATCAGCGACCAGTCCCGGCCTATCGAGTTCAATCCCTGTCTGGAATGCAAGCTGTGTGTGACCGCCTGCCCGACCGGGGCGATCGCCTCCGACGGTCACTTCGACTTCTCCGCCTGCTACACGCACAACTACCGCGAGTTCATGGGTGGCTTCGGTGACTGGGTCGAACAGGTGGCTGACAGCCGCGACGCCGCCGACTACCGCTCGCGAATGGATGACAACGAGACCGCGTCCCTGTGGCAGAGCCTGTCCTTCGGCGCCAACTACAAGGCGGCCTACTGCATGTCGGTCTGCCCGGCGGGCGAGGACGTCATCGGTCCCTGGTTGGACGATCGCAAGTCACACCTGACCGACGTCGTCCGCCCACTGCAGAACAAGGAAGAGACCATCTACGTCGTCTCGGGTTCCGACGCCGAGCAGCACGTGGCCCGCCGGTTCCCGCACAAACGCACGAAACAAGTAGGGCAGAGCCTGCGAGCGAGCAGCATCGAGGGTCTGGTGGAAGGCATGCCTGTGGTCTTCCAGCGCGAGCAGGCCGAAGGGCTGTCCGCGATCTACCATTTCACTTTCACCGGCGCCGAGTCCCGCCAGATCACCGTGACCATCCGCGACCGCGAACTCGACATCGCCGAGGGGCATCAGGGCAAGCCGGATCTCAGGATCACCGCCGACGCCCGCACCTGGCTGCGTTTCCTCACCAAGCAGTCAGTGCTGCCGTGGGCGCTGCTGCGCGGCCGGATCAAGCTGCACGGCTCGCCGAAGCTCCTGCGCGCCTTCGGCCGCTGCTTCCCGTCCTGATCGTTCTTGACGTACCGGACCGCCGGTCATCACCGCGAAAATGGAAGGCCGATCATGAGCACTCTCCGCGCCGAGGTCGAGCGCGACCTCGTGTTGGAGCGCAAGGAAACGGTGGCCGAAGGTGTCGCGCTGCTGACGTTGCGCGACGCGGAAGGCCGGCCGCTGCCGGAATGGGAGCCGGGAGCACACGTCGATCTGATGCTGCGAGCGGACCTGGTCAGGCAGTATTCACTGTGCGGGGACCCGGGGGATCGGTCCCGTCTTCAGGTCGCGGTGCTGCGTGAACCGACAGGCCGGGGTGGGTCGAGCTATGTGCACGACGTGCTCTCCGAAGGTGAGTCGGTGCGCGTTCGCGGGCCCCGCAACAACTTTCCGCTGGTGACGGCCAAGCGCTACCTGTTCATCGCAGGCGGGATCGGGATCACCCCGATCCTGCCCATGGTGGCGGCCGTCGACGCCCGCGGTGCCGACTGGCGCCTCGTCTACGGAGGTCGTACCCGAGCGTCGATGGCGTTCCGCGAGACTCTGCAGCGGGCTTACGGAGAACGGGTGAGCCTGCGACCGCAGGATGAATACGGGCTGCTGGACCTGTCTTCGCTGCTCGGCCGACCGCAGCGGCGGACAGCCGTCTACTCCTGTGGCCCGGAACCGCTGCTCGCGGCGGTCGAATCCGGCTGCGAGAAGTGGTCGAGCGGAGCCCTGCACGTGGAGCGCTTCGCCCCGAAGAACGACGTCACCGACGGGCCGCGCACGACCTTCGACGTCGAGCTCGCCCAGTCCGGCAGGACTCTGCTGGTCTCTGAGGACATGTCCGTTCTCGAGGCAGTCGAAGAAGCCGGTGTGTCGATGATGTCCTCGTGCGAGGAGGGAATCTGCGGAACCTGCGAGACGACGGTGTTGTCCGGGGAGATCGACCACCGCGACTCGGTCCTGAACGAACAGGAGCGAGCCGCAGGCAACACAATGATGATCTGCGTCTCCCGAGCCAAGGGCGACCGCCTGGTCCTCGACCTCTGATCCAGCGCGGGATCGGATGACCGGGCCGCGGCCCACCGCCAGCCGGAATCCGCACCTGGACCGTGATGGGTGACTGGAACCGCGAACCCAACACGCTCCAGACCCAACGTGGTCGGCACAAGGGCATGTCCCACCGGGCCACGCACATGGGCTCCGCGGGTTCGGCTCCGGCCACTTCGCTGTGCTGTTTCGCCGTCCGGCGGTGTCCGGGAGACGTCTTTGGCGCGGAGTCTCTTCCCCTGCGTGCTCAGTGGTGGCCAGGACCCCGCGCACGAGCGCCGTGCGCCGGGCCGGCGACCGCGCCAGGTGTGCGGCGGTGCGGGTGCGTCGGTGGAGCATGACGTCGGACATCGGCCAGTGGATCACCGCCATGGAGATGGTCGGCTTCTTCTCGGCATCGCGCACCAGGCGCGGCGCGGCATCATGGCGCCGAAGGCCCGCTCGTGGGCGCGCTGCCGGCCACCTCGTCCGGCAGCGCACTACCGATCGCGTAGCCGTGCGCGCTCCCGGCCCTCATGACCACGGCGAGATCAGGCCGGGCACGTCGGCGCGGTACCTCTGACGCGCCCGGGGTCTCCTCGCCCAGATCCAGTTCCGTCGTTCCTTCGGCGCATTCGTCGAGGCGCGCACGGTCGGCTGTCCAGCACAACCGCGGTGGGTTCCTCGCGCCGCTTCAGGCTTTCACGGACCTTCCGGCCGACGCGGCGGGTCGTGGACGGCCTAGGTGGTGCTGTCGCTCCGCGGAAGGCCGACGTAGTGGCGTACCGCAGTCATGGGCGACAAGGTACGTCCAGGTCCGGAAGCGGGAATCCGCCCCGGGCTCACGGCGCACCCGCGAACTCCGGAACCCTTTCTTCAGCTTCTCGCCACCCCGTCACCACCGCCTGCAGTGTCCGCTCATAGCAGTCGGCGACCGCGAGCCCCGGCGGCTCGTTGCCGGAAAGCACCAGGGACACCAGGCCGTGGGCCATTCCCCACACCGACAGGGCGATGACCTCGGGGGTGGAATCAGAACTGAACTGCCCGGCCCGTTGTCCGCGGCTCACGGCGTCGACGAGGGGCTGGTAGGTCTCGATGACCTCACGCGGCCTGTCCGCATCGGACGGGCACTGGAGGCTGCGGTCGGAGAACAGGATCGCGTAGAGGTGCGGGTTGGCGACGGCGTATTCGCGATAGGCGAGCCCGATGCGGATCACGTCGCCGGCCGGGTCGTCCGTAGGACGAACGGTGGCCAGTCGCGCGATGAAGAGCCGCACAGCCTCCTGGTACAGGCTGCTGAGCAGACCGGCCTTGTTGCCGAACAACGAGTAGACCGCCGTGGTCGAGGTCTTCACGTCCGCCGCGAGCTGGCGCAGGCTCAGCGCGGCCGTGCCGCGGTCGAAGACCGTGGCGGCCGCGCGATGCAGGAGCCTGAGCCGGAGCGCTTCGTCATGTGTCTTGGGCTTGGCCATGGCGCCATCATATTCCAACACTGTTACGAATGCCTCTTGGCGTGCAGGTCATGCTTCGGGAAATTGGCGCGCGCAGGCCTCGGACCCTGCCGCCGTGAACGGGTTCCTATCGCATAGTGGCAGGTCAGCGTGAGTGACTCGACCTCCCTCCGGCTGGGTGCTGTGCAGGGCAGGGTTGTCGCGAGCAATCAAAACACTGTTACGGTTGCTTCGGTGCCGACCTTCGGGCAGTCCTGCCCGGCGCTTGCTGACGATCTAGGAGTTACTCATGTTTGAAGGATTTGGGCGTCTGCTTCACCGGAGACGAAAGCCTCTGCTGGTACTGACTTTGCTGTTCGCCGTCCTGTCCGGGGCCTACGGTGCCGGTGTCTTCGGCTCCTTGACGCCGCTCGGTTTCCAGGATCCCGGCTCCGACAGCTCTCGCGCGGCCAAGATCGCCGAGAAGGCGTTCCCGCAGCGGACACCCGATGCCGTGATCGTCTACCGCGACGAGGACCGCACCGTCGACGACCCGTCGTTCCAGCAGGCGGTCGTCAAGCAGGTGGAGTCCCTGCCGAAGGCGGACGTGACCAGCTACATGCACTACTGGCAGACCAAGATGCCGGCGCAGGTCAGCTACGACCGGCATGCCACCTACGTCGCACTGAACCTCCATGGCGGCAGCGAGAAGGCCAAGGAGGACGCGTACGAGGCGATCAAGGACAAGATCCCGGCACCCGGCCTGGAGACCCTGCAGGGCGGGACGGTGCCCACTGGTCATCAGGCCAGTGAGAAGATCGAACATGACCTGAGAACCGCGGAGATCATCTCAGCCCCCGTGCTCTTCCTGCTCCTGCTGGTCGTGTTCGGCGGTCTGGCCGCGTCCTTCCTCCCACTGCTCGTCGGCGTGCTCTCCATCCTCGGGTCGATGGCCGTCCTACGGACCATCGCGAACATCACCGACGTGTCCGTGTTCTCCATGAGCCTGGTCACGATCCTGGGTCTCGCGGTCGCCATCGACTACGGCCTGCTGATCGTGAGCCGCTACCGAGAGGAACTGGAGGCCGGCTACACCGGCGAAGAGGCGATCGGGCGCACCATCGCCACGGCCGGGCGCACCGTGGTGATCTCCGGCACCACGGTCGCGGCGGCGCTGGCCGGCCTGACCCTCTTCCCGTCGACGTTCCTGAAGTCGATGTCGTACGGCGGTGTGGCCGCGGTCGTGCTGTCGGTGCTCTTCTCGCTGGTCGCACTGCCCGCGCTGCTCGCCGTGCTGGGCCCGAAGGTCAATGCCTTCCCGCTGCGCCGCAAGAAGGCCGAGCGCCCGGCGGCGGCGGGCGGGGGTTCCTGGTACCGGTTCGGACACGGCCTGATGCGGCGGCGGTGGGTCGTGGTGGTGGGTGCGGTGGGCCTGCTGCTGGCACTCGCCCTGCCGTTCTCGAAGATCGAGTTCGGCTCCATCAACGCGCAGCAGCTGCCCAGCAGTTCCGAGGGCCGCCAGGTCTTCAACGCCATGGAGCACGACTTCGACGGCGACGCGGTGAAGTCCATCGACTCGCTGCTCGTGCTGAAGTCCGACGGGACCTCGAAGGAGCAGGGCGCGGCGCTCCAGACGTACGCCGAGCGGCTCGGCGCCACCGAGGGTGCCACGAGCGCCCGGATCAGCGGCGTGGAGGGCACGACGGCCCGGGTGTCGGTCACCTATGACGGCAACCCCATCTCGACCCATGCGCGGGACCTGGTGAACCGGGTCAAGGAGGTACCGGCACCACCGGGCGCCCAGGCCTACATCGGCGGCGAGTCAGCGGTGTTCGACGACACTCTGGACGCTCTCGGCGAGACCCTGCCGTGGATGCTGCTCTACATCGCGGTGATGACGTACATCCTGCTGTTCCTCGCGTTCGGCTCGGTGCTGCTGCCACTGAAGGCGATCGCGATGAACCTGCTGTCCCTGACCGCGACCTTCGGGGTCCTGGTCTGGATCTTCCAGGACGGCCATCTGAACGGCCTGCTCGGGTTCGATCCGACGGGCAACATCGAGCCCAACATGCCGATCATGCTGTTCGCGCTGATCTTCGGACTCTCCATGGACTACGAGGTGTTCCTGGTGTCCCGGATGCGGGAGCAGTACGACAAGCAGGGCGACAGCACGGAGGCCGTGGCGACCGGCTTGCAGTCCATCGGCCGCCTGGTCGTGAGCGCCGCGGTGCTGATGTGCGTGCCGCTGGCGGCGATCGGGATGAGCGATGTGCTGACCATCAAACTCTTCGGCGTCGGCATGGTGTTCGCGGTCCTGGCGGACGTGCTGGTGGTGAGGGTCCTGCTGGGAACAGCGGTCATGAGGCTGCTGGGCAGGGCGGCCTGGTGGGCTCCGGGCCCGCTGGCCCGCGTCTACGACCGGTACGGCATCAAGGAGACCGACGTGCCGACGGAGGCCGAAAAGCCGGTTCCCGTCGGGGTCTGAACCCAACGAGGAGGAGCCGAAGCGCCTTCCCCGGGGCACTTCGGCCTCCGTTGACGGGTCGGATGTTGAGGCCTTAAGCGGCCGGTGCGGCGGATGAGCGTCAGCAGGTGTGAGCGTTCGCCGGCGACACCACCCACCATGGGCGGCGTCATGGACAGGCATGCGAAGGCGCTGACCGTGGTGCCGTGCGGGCGTCGGCCGTCCATGGCGGTGACCACGGCGACCGGGGAGGCGGAACGCGATGCGACGAGGCGGCCGACTTGAGTACCGGGTGCAGGACGCACCACTTCGACCATGGCGCCTACAGGAAGCGGGCTCTCGTCGCGCCGAGCCGGCAGGCCGCGGCAGGGAGGGACTGAGCGATGTGCGTGTTTCCCGGCCTGCTTGTGCTTGCTGCTGCCGCCGAGGCCACAGCACGGTTGTTGCCGGTGTAAATGGGCGGCGGCGGGTGAGTCAGCGGTGGAGGGAGCGCTTGTGCTCGACCATCGCCTCCAGTGTGGGCATGGACGTGAGAGCGGCGAGGCGCTCGATCATGCGGTCACGGTTGCGCTGGGCCT
The DNA here is from genome assembly GCF_052245575.1 of Streptomyces sp. 2A115. Taxonomy (NCBI): domain Bacteria; kingdom Bacillati; phylum Actinomycetota; class Actinomycetes; order Kitasatosporales; family Streptomycetaceae; genus Streptomyces; species Streptomyces sp. 2A115. The sequence goes on from NZ_JBQQCG010000013.1 coordinate 119,212, forward strand.
TGGTCCGGTCGGCCGACTCCAGGGCCGACCCCAGGTCCTCCAGGCCCAACTGGGTGCGGTAGGCAGGGTGGCGAGACTGAGCCGGATCCATCGTGTCTGCGATGCGGCCGGCTCAGGCTCTGCCTGACGAGAGTTGGTGTTGTCCGACGACGACCATGGGATGACGGTGGCGTACCCGCTTACGGCGATGTGGGCCGACGGGTGGCGTCACCTCTCCACTCCTCGGCGGCCGTGAGCGGAACGGGGGCGGTCGGGGCTGTCGACGTCGTCAGCTCGATACGTCGCCCCGTGCCCGCCGAGTCGAGGAGGGCGCTCATCGCCTCCAGCACGTGCAGCGCGAGATCACCGCTCGCGCGAGGCGCCCGTTGTCCGTCGGCGGAGACGAAGTCGAGCAGACCGACGCCCCGTGCGCCGCCGATGTAGCCCGCCGACGGCGGGAGCGTGCGCCACTGCGTGTCGCCGAGTTCGAAGAGCCGCACTTCGCCGTCGAAGCGGTTGGGATCCGGAACCGCGAGGCTCCCCGCCTCGCCATGGACCTCGATCGGCGCGGCTGTGGTGGCCACGCCGTCGAAGCTCGTCGTGATCGTCGTCAGGGTCCCGCCCACATGCTCGAGCACACCGGAGACGTGGCTGTCCACCTCGACCGGTATCCGCTCGCCCGCGCGCGGTCCGGAACCGATGACGCGCTCGGCACGCAGTCGGCTGGACGCCCCGATCACGGCCCGCACCGGACCCAGCAGGTGGACCAGGGACGCGAGGTAGTACGGCCCCATGTCCAGCAGAGGGCCGCCCCCGGCGGTGTAGTAGAAGTCGGGGTGAGGGTGCCAGCGTTCGTGTCCCGGGGTGACCATCACGGCCGAGGCGGACAGCGGGCGTCCGATGCTGCCCGCCTCCACGGCCGACCGCGCCGTCTGGATTCCGGTGCCCAGGACGGTGTCCGGAGCGCACCCCACACCAACCGCCGCCTGAGCGGCGGCCTCCATTACGGCGTGGGCGTCGGAGAGGGTGGCGGCCAGCGGCTTCTCTCCGTAGACGTTCTTCCCGTGGCCGATGGCGCCCAAGGCGATCTCGGCGTGGGCCGCGGGGACGGTGAGGTTCAGCACCGTGTCCACGTCCGGGCTGCTCAGCAACTCCTCGACGGTCAGTGCCTCGACGCCGGGCAGCTCGGCGGCGACCGCGGCCGCCCGAGAGGTGTCGAGGTCGGCGACCGCGGTGACGCGCACGGCGGGATGGCCGTGAAGCGTGTCCAGGTACGCGCGGGAGATCACTCCGAGACCTACGACGCCGATGCGGTGCGTGTCGCCCACAGCATGCCCCTCTCGATGATGGTGCGGACGTTCGGGTTCTCCAGTACGTCGAGGCTGTGCCCCGGTGTCGTCACCACGACGCGGCCGGCGCCCCACCGACGGGTCCAGACCGCCGGCGAGCTGACCGGCCGATGCCAGGGCTGCCACGGCCGGACGGGATGGGTGGTGGTGGCCAGCACGTCGCACAGGTCGTCGTGGAGCACCCAGTACTGCTCTGTGTGCAGCTCGAAGTCCTCGATGCCCGCGGTGATGGGGTGCTCGCGGCCGAGCTCGGTGATGTTGACGGCGTGCGGCAGGAAGTTGTCCTCCGCGCCCCCCTGACGTTCACACGGCTCCTTGCCCGGGTGGGTGGCGAACTGGCCTCCCACCAGGTGGAGATAGTCGGAGGAAGCGCGGAACGAATCGGCGATGCCGCCGTGCCAGCCGGTGAAGCCGGTGCCGGCCACGACCGCCGCGCTCAGCCCCGACAACTGCTCGGCGGTGATCTCCGACATCGTGACGCACTGCATCACAAGGTCGGTGGCGGCCATCTCGGCGGCGTCGGCGTAGACATCGGTCGACTCCTCGATCCGGACGGTGTATCCGCTGCTTCGGAGGAACGGCAGGAACAGCTCCGTGGCCTGGATCGGCTGGTGTCCCTCCCATCCGCCTCGGACCACCAGGGCCTTCTTCCGTGTCATCTTGTCCCTTCGTGGGGTCGTCGCCCCGGTCTGGTCGGAGGTCTTCGTTCGAGGTCCTCGTTTCGACGGCGGCGAGCAGCGCCATCATGGTGTTCACGGGCCTGATGGTGGGCGGCACCGCGGACCACAGGATCCGTCAGTCGCCCGCGCACGGGAAAGGGTTGTCGGATTTCGGAAAGTTTTCGCGGCCGGGCATGGGCGGGCTGGGCTCGGTATCCGACGCGGTGGACGACGGTTTCAGGTCCATGGCGGACTCGCACAGCAGCCGACAGGCGACCGCGGCCATCTCGACCGCGCGGTGCCAGGACCGCTCCGGTGAGTGGCCATCCACGCTGGGAGGCGATAACCCGCCGCTCAGGTACGGACCGTGCCCTTCGGCCCCGCCGACGCGGTCGATGCTCGGGCGCCGACCATCCAGCAGGCTGCGGTGAAGCGGACTTCCGTGCCCTGCACGTAGGTGTCGAACGCGGCGCGGACCGTTCGAAGGTGTGATCCTGTGCGTCGGCGCGGACGAAGGACGCAGAGCTACCCTCCCGCTCGGCGCGGGCCCGGGCGGCGGTGATCATTGGTTCGGCGATGTCGATGCCGACGCGGCGGCCCGCTGGGCCGAGCCGCCGTGCGACGGCCAACGGTTTCTCCGCTCATGGGGCCAGGGGAGACCCACAGGAATCAATGAACAACGTCAGAACAATTGACGCGCACTCGCCTCACCTTTACCTTCTGATCGATTCACCGAACCTCGTTCGGTATTTCGATCAGAGTGGTCGTGTGTCGAGGGTCCCTTGCAACACGCCCTCCCCGCTCGACGGCCGTTCGCCCGCAGCTGCACCCGCCCCCGCACGCACCTTGGAGAGCAGATGAGCGCAAGACCCAGCCCCGGCTCCCACCCGTCACGCCGACTGTTCCTCGGTATGGCCGCGACCGTACCGCTGGCCGTGACCGGAACGCTGACCGTCGGCGCCCTGCCCGCCTACGCCGCGGACTCGGCCTATGTCATGGGCTACTTCACGGAGTCCACGACCATGCTGGAGGCCGACTACGGCCTGCACCTGGCTGTCAGCACCGACGGCCTGCGATGGATGCCACTGAACCAGAACAACCCCGTGGTCACCCCCACCGCGGGCGCGGGCGGTCTGCGCGACCCGTTCATCATGCGCAAGCAGGACGGCACCTTCGTCGTACTCGCCACCGACCTCAAGGGCACCGACTGGAACTACAACAGCCAGTACATCCACGTCTGGGACTCCGCGGACCTGCGTACCCTCACCGGCTACCGCCGACTGAAGCTGCACGACATGGTCACCCACAGCTGGGCACCCGAGGCGTTCTGGGACGCCGGCCGCGGTCAGTACGGAATCATCTACTCGTCCGTCAACTCCAGCGGCCACAACGTGCTCATGGTGAACTACACCACCGACTTCCAGACGGTGACGTCCCCGCAGGTCTTTTTCGACCCCGGCTACGACATCATCGACGGCGACCTCGCCGTGGGCGTGAACGGCGTCAACTACCTGTACTACAAGAGGAACCAGACCCTGGTCGGCGCGCGGTCCACCACCCTGGCCCCGGGCAGCTTCACGCCGTTCAGCACGCCGGTCTCCCACGGCGGTACCGAGGCCCCGACCCTGGTGAAGTCCCTGACTTCCGGCACCTGGTACATGTGGGGCGACACCTATTCGCCCAACGGTGTCTTCTACGTCTGGCAGAGCAGTGACCTCGCCGCCGGCACCTGGACCGCGCTGGACCAGCGCCTCTACACCCAGCCGCTCAACTCCAAGCACTGCACCATCGAGACGATCAGCACGACCGAGTACAACAACCTCGTGGCGAAATGGGGCTCTCCCGCCTGGAACCGGCTGAAGTCCTACAACTACCCGGCCCGGTACGTCCGCCACGCCAACTCCGTCGGCCGTATCGATGCCTACCCGTTCGACCCGTACCCCGACTCGCAGTGGAAGCTCGTGCCCGGCCTGGCAGACAGCGCGGGCGTGTCCTTCCAGTCGGTCAACTACCCGACCCGCTACCTGCGGCACTACAGCTACAACCTGCGGCTGGAAGAGAACGACGGCACCTCGACGTTCGCCGCGGACGCCACGTTCCACAAGACCGCCGGGCTGGCCGACTCCTCCTGGTCGTCCTTCCGCTCGCACAACTTCCCGACGCGCTACATCCGGCACACCGACTACGTTCTGCGTATCGACCCGATCTCCACCGCCACCGAGAAGGCCGACGCGACCTTCTCCGTCGGCTACTGATGGGCATCGGCTTCTGAAGGGCGACTGACGGCTCAGGCCGAACGACGAACCACCCCTCGACGGACACCGCCTCACCGGAACACGCGGGATGCGTGCCGACCCTCCGGCACGCATCCCGATCTGTTCGACAACGCCGGTCTACGGCAGTCCCCAGGGCTCGCCCGGCTCGCTCGTGGCCACCGGGGCGACGACGAGGTCGGGCCTCTCACCCGCGTACAGCAGCACCTCGCGCCCCTTGGCCAACTCGATCGTGAGAGTGCCGTCGTCGAGCGCGTGGGTGCGGGCCGGGGTGCCGTCGTCGAGGACCGCGGTCACCGGGCCGCCGGTCAGACCGTGCCGGAGCCGCAGCGGCTCGCCCGCCAGGCTCCGTACCCGCACGAAGCGCGTGACGCCGCCGGTACGGACCGCGGTCACGAGGAAGGCACCCTGGGTGCGGAAGTCGTGCAGGGTGACATCGGCCCAGGAGTCCGGAACGGCGGGAAAGACCCGCACCACGCCGTCCCAGCTCTGGCAGAGCATGTCGTGCAGGGACTGCGACGCCGACAGCGGCGTCTCGATGACCGGCCCGGCCTCGGTGTAGTGGGTGTTGGCCCGGCACGGGTAACGCGTGGTGGGGTCGAAGAACTTCTTCAGGTACGTGAGGGCCACCTCGCCGCGGCCCATCATCGCGTACAGCGACGCGGCGCCCGTATAGCTGTAGCCGCGGTGGGAGCCGGTCAGCGCGTGCCAGTGGACGACCGACTTCTCGATCAGCTCGCGCTGCTCCGGCTGGTCCCAGTTCACGAGGTACAGCGGATAGACCATCAGCAGGTGGGAGTAGTGGCGGTGGGACTGGGCGTACGGGGTGTCCGCACCGATCATGAAGCCGTTGGCGTCGACCGGATACGGGGTCAGCTTGGCCAGCACTTCCTGCCAACGCCCCTTCAGCGGATCGTCGACGTTCAGCCGGTCCGACGCCTCCAGGAGAGCGGTGCAGCCCCAACGGATCAGCGCCAGGTCGTAGTTGGTGTCCTTCGGGGGAACCACCGGATACTCCGGGGAGAGTGTCGACGGAAGGTGCAGCTTGCCGTCGTCCCCCGGCTGAAGGAAGTGCAGGTAGTAGTTGACCGCGCGGCGCAGCAGCGGATAGATCGTGTCGCGCAGCAGGGCCTCGTCCATGGTGTGGCGGTAGCTCAGCCAGACGTTGTGCAGGGCCCAGGTCAGGTTGCCCGCCTCGCCCCCGCTGCCCGGGACGGGGGCACTCCGGTTCGCGAACATGTCGGAGCTGCGGCCGACGCCCGCGCTGTCCGTCCGGTAGGCGGCGGGCACGTTCGCGATCAGCTGCTCCTGGTTCTGCCGGAGGGTGGTGGCGAGCGAGTCGAGTTCCAGGTGGTTGGAGCCGTGGATGAGCCAGTACTCGAGCTGCACGTTGAGGTTCCACCACACGGCGGGCCAGGGAGTGGGCTCCAGCCAGGGCCCGCAGGTGGCCATCACGGGGCCGCCCTCGCGGCTGGCCGACGCGATCTTGTAGAGCTGGATCCAGTGGAAGCTCTGCAACCGCTCGTCGGGGATCGAGACGAAGCTCTTGCGGTAGAACGCGTGCCACCAGCGGGTGTGCTGCCCGCGGAGCATCCCGTACGGGGCGGCGCGCTGGATCTTCCTGAGTGAGGCTTCCCCGGCCCGGGTGTCCGAGGGATGGCTGTGGGCGACGCTGAGCAGCAGGGTGTCGCCGGAGCGGCGGTAGGCCGTCGCCGTCTGGCCGCCGTCGATGAGCGGCTGGAGGACCTGTTCGACGTCGCCGGTGGTCCGGGTGGTCCAGGGCGGGTTGGGGACGTATCCGCTCGGAGGTGCCTCGCTGACCTTCCGGGGGCTGATGGCCTCCTCGGGGTGGAATGTCCAGCGGACCTCCTCCTCGCCGTCGGCCGTCACGCGCGCGGCGAGGATTCCGTCGTGGATGAGGGCGGAGAGTGTGAGGGTGCCCTTGTCCGTGGTGATCGTGCCGGTGAGCTCGGCGTTCCACAGGCTCAACCGCCAGTCGACCGTGCCGATGGTGCCGACCGGGTCGAGGGTCAGATGCCCCACGGGCAGCCGACAGGTGCCCCAGCCACTGCCGAACTCGGGGCGGTGGTCCTGCACTTCGCCGTGCTGGACGGTGAAGCGGATGCTGTTCGCACCCGGCTCCTTGTACACCATGCTGCCCAGCCGCCCGTCTCCCAGGAACGGGCCTTCGTGCCACAGCGTGGGCGGTTTGCGCCACACGAGGTCCTGTCGGCGCAGAAAACCGGACCAGGCGCCGTCCGAGTCCATGCGGTTGCGGAGCTTCCAGCGGGCGCCGTCAGGACCGGCCGCGAGGCCTCGGTCCCCGGCAGCGTTGTCAGGGGTACGGATGGGAGCGGCCTCGGCGACCGCGGGCAGGGCGGCGGCCGTCGTGCCGCCCAGCACCGATCCGAGCACAGCTCTTCTAGAGGTCATTGCGGGTGCCTCCAAGGTGCGACAGTTCCTGGGGTTCCTCGATCGACACGCCGGTCACGCCCAGTTCGCCGGCTCGGCAAGGGCGTAGGTCGAGGCGATCCGGTGGTTGTCGTGCAGGATCGTCAGCTTCCGCGGGCCGCTGGGCGTACCGTCGCGCCAGGCGGTGCAGTAGATCCCGTTGGACCAGCGGATCGTCCGCGAGGTGGACGGCAGCACGGTGATGCCGGTGCGGCTCACCGTCTTCGTTCCGTTCAGCCACACTTCGAAGGCGCCCTGGCCGTCGCCTGCGAGCTTCAGCCGGGTGACGATCCTGATCCAGGTGCCCCGCAGCCCGCTGATCGAGCCGGCCGTGCCCTTGATGCCACCGGAACCGCCGAACTGGATAGTGGACCCGATGACGAACATCAACAGCCAGGGCCCTTCGGGGTCTTCGGGCGACCACTGCTGGAAGGTGACGTTCTGGTTGTGGAACGTCCAGTCGGGGGCGAGACGGATCGCCTGGCCGTAGTAACGGTCCTCGCCGACGCTCTGGGCGCCGCGCTTGATGACCTCGGAGTGGTAGCCCCCGGTCTCGCCGATGTAGGTCTGGGTGGCGGCGAGGGCGTGAGCGCCCTTGTAGGTGGGCGAGTCGACGGTCTCGATCACGCCGTCCTTCTGCGCGTAGGCGTGGTCCCAGCCCTCGACGCTGCCGCGGTTCTGGAAGGAGACCTCGTCGGCGGCGGCTGCCCGTCCCGGCAGGATGGCGGAGGCGGCCCCGGCGAGACCGAGTCCGCCGAGCGCGGTGAGTGCCCTTCGTCTCCGCACGGCTCACCGCGTCCAGTACGTGATGTTGCGGAAGCGTGCCTCGGCGCGGCCGCTGCCGTGGTGGTAGACGCCGTTCTTGAAGTGCCGGGTGGCAGGTCCCCGGTCTTCCGTCGTCAGGACCAGCTCGTCGTCGAAGTAGACCTTGACGCTGCCGCTCGAGGCGTTGTGCGCGAGCTTGACGTTGAACCATGTGTCATAGGCGTTCGTCTTCAGGACCGTGCGGTCGTACGCCCTCACCGTGCCGCCGCTCGCGCTGTAGGCGTTGAGCATGAAGTCCGTGGCGGGTGTGCCCTCGGGGTGGATCACGCGGAGGATCTGCACGAAGGTCGCGCCGTTCGTGCCGGACGGGAGGTACACGTCGGCGTCCCACATGTGCTGCCCGGACGTGTACTGCTGCTTCCAGCGCATCTCGGTGCGCGGGTCGGTGGAACTGCCTTGCGACATGGGCTCGTCGGTGCTGTACACCCACATGCGGTGGACGCCGCCGCTGTTGCTGTGACGGTCGCTCAGGTCCAGGTTCCACGGCTTCTGCATGCTGTAGGTGAACGCGGTCTTGTTCCAGCCGTCCGTGGGTGACGCGGCTGCGGCGGAGGACGTCGAGGGGGTCATCGCCCAGGCGGCGCCTCCGGCGAGTAAGCCGCCGGCTGCGAGAACGGTGCGTCTTGATAGAGGCATGACAATCCCTTCCTGTTGGCGTCATGTTGGCGTCATGTTGATCGGTCCGAGCGTGTGGATCACGGGCGGCAATTCATCGGATCTATCGCCTGACGCAGAGTAGGACTGGCCGCATTGCGCGTCAATATATGCAATGCGCCGAAGATAGATCCGATGTACGCGCGTTGGCTGGATCTCTTGGCGTGGATGGAATCGGAGTACGGGATCTGGCGGGGCTCGGCGTCAACCGGACGGTGACGTGGGTGACCTGATGGCCCGTCAGGCCAGCTCGAGGGTGGGGCGCGGCAGGGAACCGCCGACCCCGTGGCCCGAGGCCGAACCTGGCCGATCCTGGCCGATGCCGGACAGGTGGTGGGCGGTCATGCTGTCGTGGTCGGTGGTCGGTGGTCGGTGGTCGGTGGTCGGTGACCGGGCGGCCGACGGCGTGGCAGGGCCACGGACCGCCGGCCACCCCGCGGCTGCGCTCGCCCCATTCGCGGCCGGGACACTGGCGTGACGTGCGGAGCCTGCGCCAGGACGGTCCGCTTGGTGAGCGACTGTGGCCCGCGTGGTGGAGGAAGGTGCCGGGCGCCCGCTGGGCGTCGAGGACCGAACGGGCCTGGCGGCGGTTCAGGCGCTGCCCGCCGGCCACGGGGAGGCGGGAATCCCGTACGGCCGGCGGATGGTGGCCGGACGCCCGCCGGGCGGTGTCGCCCACGCCGGGCGACGAGCACCTCGGAGGCACCTCCGCCGGGGCCCGCGCCACGTACAGCACCGCCCGAACCTCCTGGAGCAAGCGGCAGACGTACGGTCGCGCCGGACACCGCCTCCGCGTCGGCGCATCCGGCCCAGTTGACACCCGCCCACAAGGGCCAACGGCTACGAAAGTCTCCGAAGAGCCGGAGGCCGGACCCGCAACGGGGAACCTCAGAACCCGGTGACCGCCCATCCGGGCAATGACCGTTGACAGAACAACACGCCGTCAGTCCGCAGTCACTGGTGTGTCATCGAGCCTTCGTAGTCTTCCGCTGGTTTCACGTGGGGTGTGTGCTGCGTAACCGGTAGTGCTGCTCGCGAGTCGTCGTCCGGGTGCCGGGTTGTGGTCGGCCATTCGGCGTGCCCCGCGGGTGCGCGATCGATCCGGCTGGATCTCCAGGGGGGCCTGGAGTCCGGCTGAGGCGACAGCGCCAGAACACCGGAGGGGTGCATGGAATATCGGATTCTGGGACAAGTCGAGGTGCGGCACGAGGGGAAGCAGTTGCCGCTCCACGGCGCCAAACAGCGCACCGTGCTGAGCGCCTTGCTCTTGGCCGGCGATCTGGTGGTGTACGACTCGCAGTTGGGTGAGTACCTGTGGGGTGAGAAGGCGCCCGCCACCATGAACGCTCAGATATGCACCTACATCTCTCGGCTGCGGAAGATGCTCGGTCCGCACGCGCGGATCATGCGTCATTCGCCGGGCTACCTGATGCAGATCGGGTCCTCGTCGTTCGACCTGGACGAGTTCACCGACCAGTCGCAGCGCGGGCACGAGGCGCTGGACGCGGGCGACTACGAGCAGGCGGTTTCACTGCTGTCCTCGGCGCTGTCGCTGTGGCGCGGGCCCGCGCTCGCGAACGTGTCCTCGCATCTCGCCGAAGCGGTGCGACCGCAGCTGGAGGAGGCCCGGATCACGGCGCTCACCGGCCGGTTCGAGGCTGAACTCGCGCTCGGCAGGCACGCCTCGCTGGTCCCGAGGCTGACTCAGCTGGTCCGCGAGTACCCGCTCCAGGAGCGGTTCCGCGCGCAGTTGATGACGGCCCTGTACCGCTGCGACCGCCAGGCCGACGCCCTTGCCCTCTACGAGCAGGGCAGGAGGATGCTGACGGGCTCGCTGGGCGTAGACCCCGGCGCGCTGCTGCGCGAGGTCATGCTCGCGATCCTCAACTCCGATCCGAAGTTGCTCGGCCCGGTCCGCGAGCGCTCGCCGGCCGGCGTCGGCCGCTTGTCATTGCCGGGATTCGCCGTTCTCTGAGCGGCGGCCGGACCGACGACCACCCGTGGCGTGGGATCTCGCCCGCGCCCCGACCGACACCACTGGAGGAAACGTCATGACTGCACCTGTGCCCGAGACCGCCCTGGCCGACGAGGAACGGGCCCGCATCAAGGACGTGGTGTGCGAGGTCCTCGACATCGAACCCGAGGAGATCACCCCGACCGGGTCGTTCATCGAGGCCTACGGCGCCGACTCGATGGCGCTGGTGGCACTCGGCGCCACGCTGGAGCGAACCTTCGACATCGAGATCGAGAACTGGAAGGTGGATCTGATGGACGATCTCGAGAACGTGTTCGTGGTGGTGGGCGAGGCCCTCACCGCGAGTCGCTGATCCGGTTTCACGGCGCGAGGAGGGCAAAGTGAACGCGGACGGAGACATGGAGAGAGTGGTGATCACGGGTCTGGGCGTGGTCAGCAGCATCGGCACCGGGGTTGACGACTTCTGCGCCGGTCTGCGTGAAGGGCGCAGCGGGGCGAAGCCGATCACGACCTTCGACACCACTGGCTTCTCACACTCGATCGGGTGCGAGGTGACCGGGTTCGACCCACAGGAGTGGCTGGACCGACTGGAACCGGAGGACATCGGTCGGGCCACCCAGTTCGCGGTCGCGGGCACCCGGATGGCGCTCGCGGACGCCGGCCTGGACGTCGAGGAACTGCGGCGCCGTCGGGTTCTCGTGTCCGTGGGCACCAGCGATGGCGAGACAGGTGACCTGGACACGCTGACCGAGCAACACCTGGCGGACGGTGCCGGGGCACTCGACCCCGCGCTGGCCAAGCGTGCCGACGCGAACCGGCTCACCTCGGGCGTGGTCCGGGAACTCGGGCTCCGTGACGTGGAGACGATGACGATCGGGACGGCCTGCGCGGCGGGCAACTACGCGATCGGCAGCGCGTTCGACGCATTGCGCGCCGGCGACGTCGAGTTCGCGCTGTGCGGTGGCGCGGACGCCGTGTGCCGCAAGACGTTCACCGGCTTCTACCGATTCGGCACGATCGCCCCCGAGAAGTGCCAGCCCTTCGACAGGGACCGCAAGGGCCTGCTCGCCAGCGAGGGCAGCGGAGTACTGGTCCTGGAGAGCCTGCGCTCGGCGCGGGCCCGCGGCGCGCGGATCTACGCCGAGGTGCTCGGCTACGGGCTCAACTGCGACGCGAAGCACGCGGTCGCGCCGGACCGGGACAGCCTGGCCCGGTGTATCCGGCTGGCGCACCGCAACGCCGGCATCAAGCCCGAGGACGTGGACCTGATTTCGGCGCACGGCACCGGCACCCCGACCAACGACGTGGTCGAGACCAGCGCGATCCGTCAGGTGTTCGCCGCCCCACCGCCGACGGTGTCGGTGAAGAGCATGATCGGGCACGCGATGGGCGCGGCGAGCGCGCTGGCCGCGGTCGCATGCGCGCTCGCCATCCGCGAGGGCTTCATCCCGCCCACCATCAACCATATGAACACCGACCCGGACTGCGGGCTGGACTGCGTGCCGAACCAGGCGCGCCCCGCCGTGCTGAATGTGGTGCAGAACAACGCTCTCGCATTCGCGGGCAACAACGTGGTTCTGCTGCTCGGTCGGCACCGGGAGGCGATGTGACGACGATCGAGGCAACCGGGCCGCTGGCCCCGCGCGGGGTGGATCCGGACAACCAGACCCTGGTGCTGTCGGGATGGTCCGCCGTGACCGGCTACGGCGTGGGCCGCGACGCCCTGCGCGACGGCGTGCTGTCCGGTCGCTCGGCGGTGATGGATCCGGAAGCGGCCGAGTTCCGCGGGGACGCCCGGTCCGCGGTCGTGCCGGGGTTCAAGGCGGCGGACCACCTGGGCCGCAAGGGGACTCGCACGATGAGCCGCTCCACGGCGTTCGCGGTGACGGCCATCGATGTGCTGTTGCGCGAGCTCGGCCCCGAAGTCACCGAGGAGCCGGAAGGGATCGGGCTGGTGCTCGGCGTCGGCCAGGGCAACGTGCAGGCCGCCATGGACTTCACGCGGGGGGCGCTCACCGCATCCAGGCCCTACCACGTGGACGCGATGCGGTTCCCGGACACATTCCTCAACCGGGCCGCCGGGCAGAGTGCGATCTGGCATCACCTCAAAGGCCCGAACACGACCATCGCTGGTGGCAGGCTGTCCGCGCTGCTGGCGATTGGCTACGCGGCCCGCCTGTGCCGTGGCGGGCACTGCCGACGGCTGCTGGTCGGCGCCACCGAGGAGTATTCGCAGGCGCGGGCTCTCCTGGTGGATGCGGCAAGCGGGCCGCGCGACACGCCTGCGCCGCTGGGTGAGGGCTGTGTGGTCGCGCTGATGGAGTCGGCAGCCGATGCGGCGGCGGCTGGACGCGTCCCGGTGGCCACGGTGCCGGCGACGCACTTCCGGGCGACCCCGGAGCCCGCGACGGGTGGCGTCGAGCTTGCCGCGTGCGTGCGTGCCGCGCTCGCCAAGGCCGGCGCCACCGCCGACCAAATCCGGCTGGTGGCGCCGCTGGGCGAGCACTCCGGGCAGGAGGAGGCCGGAATCCGCGCGGTGACCGGCGACTCCGCAATGCACTGGCTGCATTGCCGCCCACTGCTGGGCGACGCGTTCGCCGCGTCCGCTGGGCTGCAGCTGTCGGCGGCGCTGGCTGCCGGGCAGTACTGGTCCGAGCGCGAGGACCTGGCCCTGGTCACCGGCATCGATCGGGACGGTACGGTCGGCTGCGCCCTGCTCGGGCGTCCCGCCTGATCGGCGGCGGGCACGGCTTCCGCGGTGATGACGGGGCGTCGGGAATCGCCTGCATCGCTGAAGCTGTGCCGTCTGGTGTCGGAGATCCTGTGGACGAGTGCCCGACGGACCCTTCGAGTGCTTGACGGACCCTTCGGGGGCCTTCCGTACGCAGGTGGTCGAAGCCCGGTCACAGGCACGGTGCGGTGCCACCTTTTCGAGCCAGGCATTCACCTGCTCGGCGAGGGCGTCACACGTGCCGTGGTCCGCCGGGCCGGGAGTCCCGGCCCGGCTGAATCGGGCACACTTCCGCGCTCCCGGCCCGCTCCGGCCAGCGCGCGTACACGGGCTCCGACCCCGGAGCACGCGAACTCGGCGACGACCGGACCGTCCGGGCGGCCCTGGAGATGGCGCGGCGACTGCGCACCGTCGGGCCCGAAACACCGCTGTTCGTCCTGCTGGACACCACCGTGCCGCCCGCCCCGGCCGCCACGCCGGAAACCCGAACCGACACCCGGTGGCCGAGCACTGCTCGACGCCCCGGCGGGCCTCCGCGCCGGTCCGGCGGCTCGCCCGCCGCCTGTCAGGCATACGAGCCGGCCGCATACGAAGGACCCGTGGTGCTGTTCGTCGCCGACCTGGAGGAAGACGGCAGCCCTCGTACCGAGTCCACGACCACTCGGGCCGTGGGCTCCTGTGCTGACCGGAGAGACCACGGAGGTACACGTGGCCGCCGGTCATGCCTCATCGATGCCGGGGGATCGATGTCGCGGGACGCCGCACACGGCACCGCCCGAGCCCTGCGCGCCCGGCTCCGGCACCTGTGAAACCGGGCAGCCGCACGTGATTTCGCGCAAGCGAGAAGTCCACACGAAAGCAGGGAGAAGAGGAAGCCATGCGCAACAGCCCGGACAGGGACGCTGGTACTTTCACCGTGCTGCGCCACGAGAAGAGTGAACCTTCCCTCTGGTTGGAGAACGGGGAGGTGCCGCTCGGCTGGGAGCGCCTCGACTTCGCCGGCACCGTCGAGGAACGCTCCGCCCACGTCGACGAGGTCTGGACCGTCGGCCCGAACGGGCGGGACTGACGTGCGGAGCACGGACCTGGAGGCGCAGCCGAGAGAGGGGACCGTCGACGACGCGAGCGATGTCTACCGTCTCGACGAGGCCGAAAGCGAGCTGCTGGACAAGGCGGCCGCCGAGGTCGCGGGAACCTATGACAGCGTGGAGGACCCGCGCTTCATCGCCAACGCGCGCCTGCACGCGCAGCGGCTGCCGTACGGCCTTCGCGAATGGCTGGAACGGGTCCGGCTCAATGACGACATCGGTGCGTTCCGTATCCGCGGGCACCGGCTGCGCGACGGCGAACTCGGCACCACTCCACCGGAGTTCGAACCCGAGCCGCGGGAGCCGGCGATGGCGCCGGAGATCTGCCTGGTGCTGTTCGGCGTGCTGCTCGGCGACGTGTTCGGCTGGGAGACCCAGCAGGCCGGGCGCCTGGTGCACGACGTGGTGCCCAGTGCGTACGCGCAGAGCTCGCAGACCAGCGCGAGCAGCACCGTCGAACTCGGCTGGCACACGGAGGACGCCTTCCACCCGTACCGGGCCCACTACCTGGGGCTGGCCTGCCTGCGCAATCCGGACCGGGTGCCGACCACGTTCACCGAGCTGCGCTCGCTGCGGCTGACCGAGCGGACCCGGTCCCTGCTGAGCATGCCGCGCTTCCACCACCTGCCCGACACCTCGCACAGCCCCACCGGCGGCGACGACGTCGGCGCATGGGCGGATCCGGCGCCGGCGCGGATCCTGTCAGGGCCGGAGGGTAACCAGTCGCTGTGCGTCGACGCCGACTTCACTGTCGTCTCCGGGGACGATCCCGAGGCGCAGGCGGCGCTGGACGAGCTGAAGGAGGAGATCGGCCGGCGGCTCGACGACCTGGCTCTGGAGGCAGGGGACTACCTGTTCCTGGACAACCAGCGTTGCGTACATGGACGCAGGTCCTTCCGGCCGCGATTCGACGGTACGGATCGTTGGCTGAAGCGGGTGAGTGTGACACGCGACCTGCGGCGGATGGCCGACGCGGGCGTCACAGCCACCCGGCGCACGGCTCGGGCAGTCCTGTCGGGCTGACTCGAGGGATTGCTGGACGGCACGATGGCGAGCTGTTCAATCCTGCGGGAACGCGTGCGCTGCTACGGGCCGCGAGTCGCTGTCGACGGCGGCGGCCCCCACAACCCTGCTGCGCTCGGTGATCACGGCCAACGGGCTGGACGCGGCCGCCAGCGGCGTGATGCCTATCGGAGCGATGGCGCTGATCCGCCTCCGAGCCTGGAGCAGGCCCTCGGTGCGGTGCCTACGGTGAAGCGAACGTGGCGGAGGAGCGCGGGTCCGAGCGCATCGGCGCCCCGGAGCGGGTTCCATGCCGTGCGGGTGCGTTGACCTGGCTGTTTTCCGTACGACTGAAAGGTCTTCTACGGCCTCTCGCCGTGCGGAAACATGGGGTCCGTCCAACGGCCGGTGAGGCGACGGGGGAGATCCTGTGCGGGAGCCGCTCGAACTGTTCGCGGAATGGGTGGCACGGACGCCGGATGCCCTTGCGGTCATCGCGGAGGACGAGCAGCTGTCCTTCGCCGCGCTCGACCGGCGGTCCAGCGCCCTCGCCCACGCCCTGACCGAGCGCGGAGCCGGTCCCGAGCGGCTGGTGGGCCTCAGCGTACGGCGCGGCGCCGCGATGGCCGTCGGCGTGCTGGGCGTACTCAAGTCCGGCGCGGCCTATGTGCCGCTCGACCCCGCACACCCGAGGACCCGGCTGCGGTGGATGGCCGAGGACGCGGGCGTGGAGGTCGTGGTGACCGAGCCGGGGCCGGCGGAGCTGTTCGACGGGCTGGCCGGGCTGACGGTGATCGATCACAGGTCTGGTGCCCAGGACGACGGAGATGCCGAGGAGTCGTCGCCGGCACGTCCCGCCCCCGAGAATCTCGCCTACGTCATCTATACGTCCGGCAGCACGGGACCGCCCAAGGGCGTCGCCGTCGAACACCGTCAACTGGCCCATATCCGGGCGGCCTGGGACGAGTCGTACGGGCTGCACGCGGAGCCGCTGCGCTTCGTGTCGGTCACCAGCCTGTCCGTCGACCTGTTCTTCGCGGACATGCTGCGGTCCGTCTTCGCCGGTGGCTGTCTGGTGATCGCTCCCGATGAGGCGGTCACCGAGCCGGCGCGGCTGCTGGAGCTGGTCGAGCGGCACGGGGGCACGGCCGTGGAGACGATGCCGGGGCTCGCCACGGAGTTGGTGCGGGAGGCGGGAAGGGCGGGGCGCGGTATGCCGCCTCTGCGGCTGCTGTCGGTCGGCTCGGAGGGCTGGGCTGCCCGGGACTTCCGGGAGCTCGCCGGGCGGCTGCATCCGGACACGGTCGTGGTCAACGCGTATGGGACCACCGAGACGACCATTGACTCCTGCATGCTGCGCACTCGCCCCACATCTGAGGCCGTGGCCGTACAGGGTCCGTTCGTGCCGATTGGGCGGCCCGTCCCGCGTACGGCCGCCTATGTACTGGACTCCGGGCTGCGACCGGTGCGGGACGGAGAGGGAGGCGAGCTGTATCTGGGCGGGAGCGGGGTCGCACGTGGTTATCACGGACGCGGAGCGCTGACCGCCGGGCGCTTTGTCGCCGATCCGTTCGAGGCGGACGGGTCCCGGATGTACCGGACCGGGGACCGGGTGCGGTGGGGGGACGACGGAAATCTGGAGTATCTGGGCCGTACGGACGAGCAGTTGAGTATCCGCGGTTTCCGGATCGAGCCCGGTGAGATCGAAGCCGCGCTGCTGCGGCATCCCGGAGTGCGGCGCGCCGCCGTGACCGCGGGGGAGGAGGGCAGGCAGGGGCTCGTCGGATACGTCGAGCCGGAGACGGGCGAAGGCGCGCCCGTACGGCCGGGCGGCGACGAGTTGCGGGCCTTTCTCGCCGACAGCCTGCCCGCGCACATGGTCCCCGCGGCGTTCGTCGTGCTCGACCGGCTTCCGGCGCTGCCCAACGGCAAGCTGGACCGGCGTGCGCTGCCCGCGCCGGAGCGGGGGGCGGCGTATGTTCCGCCGCGCACCGCTGCCGAGCGGGAGCTCGCCGAGATCTGGGCCGAGGTGCTCGGCGTCGAACGGGTGAGCGCCGAGGACAACTTCTTCAACCTGGGTGGCGATTCCGTCATCGGCATCCAGGCCGCGGCCCTCGCCCGGTCCCGGCTCGGCGTGGTGTGGCCGTACCGCGCACTGTTCGACAGGCCGACACTGGCGGAGCTGGCTGCCGTGCTGGCGCCCGCCGAGCCTGCCGGGCCGCTCGTACGGAGCGCGCCGCCGCCCGAGGGGGGCGCCGACGAGCGGCTGCCGCTGTCGTTCGCGCAGCAGCCACTGTGGTTTCTGCACGACTACGCACCGGGCGCCGAGTACAACATCGGCAAGGCCCTTCGGCTGACCGGCCCGCTGGATGTCGCGGCGCTGCGGCACGCGCTGACCGAGGTGGTCGCGCGGCAGGACGCCCTCCGTACGACCTTCCAGAAGGTCGACGGGCAGGGTGTGCAGGTGGTGGTGGAGCCGGGTGCGGTGGCGCTGGACTCCGTCGACCTGCGGGGCGCCGATGCCGGTTCACCCGTGGAAGACGCGCTGGAGCAGGTGCTGCGCGAAGAGCGCCGCAAGGTCTTCGACCTACGGGCGGCGCCGCCGCTGCGCGCCCTGCTCGTACGGCTCGGCGCGAAGGAGCACGTCCTCGCGCTGACGATGCATCACCTCATCACCGACGGCTGGGCCAACGAGGTCCTGCTCTCGGAGCTCGCCCGCTGCTACTCCGCCGCCGTGCACGGCGAGTCCTCCGCGCTGCCCCCGCTCGCCGCCCGCTACGCGGACTTCACGCGCTGGCAGCGCGAACACCTGGTCGGCGCCGATGCCGATCGCCGGCTCGACTACTGGCGTGCGCGGCTGGACGGGCTGACGCCCACCGAGCTGCCTACGGACCGCCCGCGCCCAGCCACCCGCAGCACCGCGGGTGCCGCGGAGTGGGCCACGGTTCCGGCCGATGTGACCGGCCGGCTGAAGGAGCTCAGCAGGGCGCGGCGGGTGAGCTTGTTCACGACGCTGATGGCGGCGGGTCAGCTCCTCCTCTCCCGGCACTGCCGCCAGGCCGATGTGGCTGTCGGCACCGCCGAGTCGGGGCGGGGTCGCGCCGAGTGGGCCGATCTCGTCGGGGACTTCGTCAATACGATCGTGATCCGCTCGACGGTGGACGAGCGGCAGGCCTTCGGCGACTTCCTCGGCCAGGTCCGGGACACGCTGCTGGATGCCGTCGCGCACGCGGACGTACCGTTCGAGCAGGTGGTGCGTGCGCTGGCGCCGGAGCGCGACCCGGCCCGATCGCCGCTGATCAGCGCCCTGGTGGTGATGCAGAACGCGCCCGCCGGAGAGCCGGACTTCGCCGGGCTGACTGTGGAGGACCTCGAACTGCCCACGGTCGCGGCCAACTTCGACCTGTTCCTGGAGTTCCGCGAACGGGGTGATGAGCTGCGGCTGTATGCCAACTACAACACCGACCTCTACGACGGTGCGACGGTGCGACGGCTCACCGGTCAGTTGACCGCACTGCTGGCGGAGATCGCCGCCGATCCCGAACGGCCGTTGCGACTGCTGCCGATGGGCGGGGACGACCGGGAGCCGTCCGCGCTCTCCGCGCCGCCCCTGCCCCCGTCCCGGGAACGGCCGTTCGAGGGTGCCCATGAGCAGTTCGAGGAGTGGGCGCGGCGGGCACCCGAGCAGCTCGCCGTCCTGCACGGCGGGACGGAGCTGACCTACCGCGAGCTGGACGAACGCGCCAACGGGCTGGCCCACCGGCTGGTGGCTTGCGGGGTCGGCCCCGAGACACCCGTCGGAATCTGTCTGGAGCGCTCCCCGGACCTGATCGTGGCGCTGCTCGCCGTGCTCAAGGCCGGGGGCGTGATGGTGCCACTGGACCCCGGGTACCCGCGCGAGCGCCTCGCGCTGCTGCTCGCGGACACCGGCACGCGGGTGGTGCTGACCCGCGAGCCGCTCCACGATGTGCTGCCCGGCGATACGACCGTGACCTGCCTGGATCCGGGCGGGGCCGGGCCGGAGGCACGGGCGGCCGTGCCTCCGCGCACCGGTGTGGGGCCGGCGAATCTGGCGTACGTCCTCTACACCTCGGGCTCGACAGGCCGCCCCAAGGGCGTGATGATCACCCACGGCTCCCTGGCGCTCGCCGCCGAGGACGCCCGCCGCATGTTCGGCTTCGGCCCGGCCACCAGGACACTGCTGCATCTGTCGATCTGCTTCGACTGCGGGCTGTGGCAGGCCCTGACGCCGCTGTTCTCCGGCGCGACCCTGTGCCTGAGCGAGGCGGGCGAACGGGACGGCACCCTCGGCCTCACCGAGCAGCTGCGCCGCGACGGCGTGACGCTGCTGCTGCTGACGCCCGCGCTGCTCGCCACGGTCGCCCCGGACGAGGTCCCGGCCCTTGAAACGGTCCTCGCCTGCGGCGACGTCTGCCCGCCCGAGCTGGCGGCGGGCTGGCTGCCAGGGCGCACGTTCGTCAATGCGTACGGGCCCACGGAGACGACCGTCATGTCCACCGCGCACCTGCTGCCCGCGGGCAGCGACCCGGGCACGGTCGGCAGGGCCGTGCCGATCGGCGGGCCCGTCAACGGCGCCCGCATCGAGGTGCTCGACGCCTATCTGCGGCCCGTGCCGGTCGGGATGGACGGGGAACTGTACATCGGCGGGCACGGGGTCGGGCGGGGGTATGTGGGCAGTCCCGGCCGTACCGCCGAACGTTTTGTGGCCGATCCGTACGTCCCCGGTGAGCGGCTCTACCGCACGGGGGACCTGGTTCGCCGGCGGGCCGACGGGGTGCTGGAGTTCCGGGGCCGGGTCGACCAGCAGGTGAAGATACGGGGCTTCCGGATCGAACCGGGCGAGATCGAGGCGGTGCTGGCCACCCACCCCGGGGTGGCTGGCGTCGCGGTGGTGGCCAGGGGCGAGCGGCTCGTGGCGTATGTCGCCGCCGATGGACAGCGGGGCGACGGGCAGCGGGCCGACGGCCATGCCGTCGAGGCGCCGACGCCCGAGGCCCTGCGGCGCCTTGTCGCGGAGGTGCTGCCCGCGCCCATGGTGCCGTCCGCCTTCGTGGTGCTGGACGAGCTCCCCGTCAACCGGAACGGCAAGGTCGACCGCCACGCCCTCCCGGATCCGGCGCTGCCCGCCGCCCGAACCCGCTTCGCTGCGCCGCGTACCCGCACGGAAAGGACGCTGGCCCAGGCGTGGACGGCGGTCCTCGGCGTCGAACGGGCCGGGATCGACGACAACTTCTTCGACCTCGGCGGCGACTCGATCCTCAGCGTCCAGGTCGTCGCCGCACTGGACCGGGAAGGGCTGCAAATCGCGTCGCGGGACATCTTTCAGCGGCAGACGATCCGCGAGCTGGCCGAGGTGGTGTCCGTCGGGTCCGTGGCGCCCGATACCTCCGGTGATACGTCCGTGGCCGCGGATGCGTCCGACGACTCCGTGTCCGGGCCGTTCCCGCTCACCCCCATCCAGCACTGGTTCTTCGAGAACATCACCGCGTGCCCCGACCGCTTCACCATGCCCCGCTGCGTCGAGCTGGCCGCCGGGGTGGACGTGGCGGCCGTACGGGCAGCAGTGCACGCGGTCGTCGCGCACCATGACGCGCTGCGGACGCGGGCCGAACGCGACGATGAAGAGGGTGCCTGGCGGCTGCGGATCGCGCCGGTGGAGGACCAGGGGGACGAGGAGGCCGGCGAAGTCTTCGAGATCTACGACGAGTTGGCCGACGACGCGTCCCCGTCTCCTGATATGTCCGCCGTCATCGCACACGCGGAGGCCGCGCTCGATCTGCGCGCGGGGCCGCTCCTCAGGGCCGTGCATATCGACCTCGGCCCTGAGCGCAGCCCCCGACTGCTGCTGATGGTCCATCACTTCGTCGTCGATGGCGTGTCCTGGCGGATCCTGCTGGACGATCTGCGCACCGCCTACATCCAGGCCGTCGAGGGCACCGAGATCGACCTCGGCCCGAAGTCCACGTCGTTCCCCGACTGGGCGCGTCGGCTGAACGACTACGTGGCCTCCGGCGGGCTCGACGGCGAACTGCCGTACTGGAGCGGCGTCCGGATCCCGCCACAGGCCCCATCCGTCCCCGCCGAGGTCAGCACCGGCGCGGTCGTGACCGCCCGGCTGAGCCGGGACGAGACCACGGCGCTGCTGCGCCAGGTGCCCGTCGCCTACCGCACCCGGCCGAACGATGTGCTGCTGGCCGCGCTGGCGCGGGCGCTCGGCCCGGGGCCCGTCGCGATCAACCTGGAGGGTCATGGCCGGGAGCAGCTCTTCGACGGGGTGGACATCTCCCGTACGGTGGGCTGGTTCACCACTCAGTTTCCGGTAACCGTCGAGCTGCCGGAGATGGCGGACATCGCCGACTGGGGCCCCGCCCTCAAGGCCGTCAAGGAGCAGCTACGGGCCGTGCCCCGGAACGGTCTGGGCCACGACGCGCTGCGGTATCTGGGCCGGAACGGCGCACCGAACGCGACCCGGCCCCACGTCAACTTCAACTATCTCGGCCAGTTCGCGCCCCTGGACACCCGCGGCGGCTTCTACAGCGGACGGGAGTTCCCGCTCACCGACGCCCTTCACCCGGACGAGATCCGGCCCTTCGCACTGGAGGTGACGGCCGAGACCACCGGCGGCGAACTCATCTTCACCTGGGACTACTCCCGCGACGCCTACGACGAACCGGAGATCCGGCGGCTCGCCGACGGCACGCTCGCCGCGCTGCGTGCGCTCACCGCATACTGCCTGACGCCCGGCAGCGGGGGGCGTACTCCCTCGGACTATCCGCTCGCCACGCTCAGCCAGGCACAGGTCGACGAGTTGGTCGGCGACGGCCGCGCGGTCGAGGACGTGTATCCGCTGACGCCTCTCCAGTCCGGGATGCTGTACCACTCGCTGAGCGGCGGCGACCGGCTCGATGTCTACGCCCGCCGGTTCACGCTCGTCATCGACGGGGTCACGGACCCGCTGGCGCTGGCCGCCGCCTGGCGGCGGGTGGTGGCGGCGCATCCCGTACTGCGCAGCACGGTGCACTGGTCCGGGCTCGCCGAGCCGGTGCAGGTCGTCCACCGCGCGGAGCCCAGGATCACGCAGCACGACCTGCGGTCGCTGCCGCCGGGCGAGCAGCGTGCGCGGCTTCGGCGACTGGAGGACGGGGACCGCGCCGAGGGGTTGGATCTGCGCAGTCCGATCCCCTTCCGGGTGACGATCTCGCGGCTGTCGGACAGCAGGGCGCACGTGCTGCTGACGACTCATCATCTCTTCTTCGACGGCTGGAGCCTGACCCGGATGGTGGACGCGGCTCTCGCCGACTGCGCCGCGCTCACCAGGGGGGAAGTGCCCGTACCCCTCGTCTGCAGGCCGTTCCGGGACTACGTGGAGTGGCTGCACGGGCAGGACGGCACAGCCGGCGAGGCCGCCGAGGCGTACTGGCGGAAGGCGCTCGCCGGGTTCGACACGCCCACGCCGCTGCCGTACGACCGTCCCGTGCGGTCGGTCGGCCGTCACATCCGGACGTTCGACCTCCGGCTGCCGGGCACCCCGGACATCGGTGACTTCGCGCGGCGCCACCGACTGACCGTCAGCACGGTCGTCCAGGCGGCCTGGGCGGTGCTGCTGGCCCGGCACGCCGGAGTGGACGAGGTGCTGTTCGGTGCCGCGGTGTCCATCCGCCCGGCGGCCGTCCCCGACGTGGAGACGATCAGCGGGCCGCTGATCAACACCCTGCCGGTACGGGTTGCCGTCGACTCCACGGCCGACACCCTCGACTGGCTGACCCGGCTGCAGGAGGAGCAGGCGGTGGCACGGGAGTTCGGCCACTATCCGCTGGCGCGGCAGCAGGCCCACAGCGGCGTGCCCGCCGGGACACCGCTGTTCGACAGCACAGTCGCGTTCGAGAACTACCCCGGTGAACCGGAGGACGTACGCCACGGCGAGATGCGCGTGGTCGAGCTGGACGGCGACGACAACACCAACTATCCGCTCGCCCTGATCGCGTACCCGGGCGATGAGCTGGTGCTGCAACTGGGCTATGACCCGGAGCTCTTCGACGCCGCCACCATCGAGCGGTTGGCGGGCCGGCTGCGGACCGTGCTGCGCGGGATGGCCGAAGAGCCGCACCGGAGCGTCGGCGACCTGCCGGTACTGCCCGACGAGGAGCGGCGGCAGGTGCTCGGGGACTGGACGCGCTCCCCCCTCGCACCCGTTCCCCCCGGCTGCGTCCAGGACCTGTTCGCCGAGCAGGCCCGCCGCAGCCCGGACGCGCTCGCCCTGCTGAGCGGCGACGGCGTCGAGCAGGTGACCTACGCGGAACTGGACCGACGGGCCAACCGGTTGGCCCACGCGCTCACCGCTCGCGGTATCGGGCCCGAATCGATCGTCGGCCTGTGCATACCCCGCAGCGTCGCCATGGTGACGGCCCAGCTGGCCGTGTGGAAGGCCGGTGCGGCGACGATGCCGCTCGACCCGGTGCATCCCGCCGAGCGGCGCGCGTGGATGCTGGCCGACGCGGGCGCCGCTCTGGTGCTGCTGCCCGCGGGCGCCGGGTGGGATCCGGGTGTGCCCGTGCTCACCCTCGACTCCGACGGAACGGGCGTGGGGGACGGCCATCCGGATACGGCAGCGCCGAAGGTGCAGGCCCGCCCGGGCAACGCCGCCTACGTGATCTACACCTCCGGCTCCACAGGGCGTCCCAAGGGCACCGTTGTCACCCACCGCGGCGTCGCGAATCTGGCCGCCACCGGCGAGCGGAACGGGGGCATCGGGGCCGGCAGCAGGGTGCTGCAGTGGCTCTCGGCCGGCTGGGACAGCGCGTTCTTCGAACTCGCCGCGCCGCTGCTCACCGGGGGCGCCGTCGTGCTGGCCCCGCCGGGGCCCCTGCCGGAACTGGCCGGGTTCATCAGGGAGCGCGGGGTGACGCATCTGGTTGCGCCGCCCGCCGTCCTGGCTACTATGCCGGCCGCTTCCGTACCCGGGGTGACGGTGTTCGCGGCCGGCGAGGCGCTGCCCGGTGAGACGGTGGAGAGCTGGTCGCGTAGGGGGCGGGTGCTCAACGGCTATGGGCCGACCGAGGCGACCGTATGCACCGTGATGAGCGCGCCGCTGTCCGGACGCGCCACCCCGCCGCTCGGCAGGCCCACCGCGGGCACCCGGTGCTTTGTGCTGGACGCCCGGCTGCGGCCCGTTCCGGTGGGCGCCGTCGGCGAGCTCTATCTCGCGGGGGACTGCCTCGCGCGCGGCTATCTGGGCCGGCACGGGCTGACCGCCGGGCACTTTGTGGCCTGCCCGTTCGGGGAGCCGGGCGAGCGGATGTACCGCACGGGCGACCTGGTCCGCTGGGCCCCCGACGGCACTCTCTGCTTCGTGGGCCGGCCCGACGGCCAGGTCAAGGTGCGCGGCGTGCGCGTGGAACTCGGCGAGGTGGAGGCGGCGCTCATTGGGCACCCCGAGGTCGCGCAGGCATGTGTGGTCGCCGCCGGGGAGGGCCCGGCGCGGCACCTGGTGGCGTATGTGGTGAGCAAGGCGGCCGAGACGGCCCAAGGGGCCGGCCCGGGGGCGGGTGAGTTGCGGGAGCACCTGGCGGGGCGGCTGCCGGAGCAGATGATTCCGACGGCTTTCGTCCCCATGGAACGGCTGCCTCTGACCCTGTACGGCAAGGTCGACCGCCAGGCCCTGCCCTCGCCCGAGGCTCCGGTGGGCCCCGCGTATCTACCGCCCCGCACCGACAGCGAGCGGGCCGTGGCCGAGGCGTGGACCGGGCTGCTGGGCAGGGCGCGGGTCGGGATCCGGGAGAAGTTCTTCGAGGCGGGCGGCTCCTCGCTCACCCTCATTCAACTCCGCGACCGGCTGCCCGCGTTGAGCGTGGCCGAGTTGCTGGAGCACTCGACCGTCGAAGAGATGGCGGCCCGCCTGGACATGCGCCGCGCCACGCACGCGGACGACGGCGACCAGCACGACGGCGCCCCGTACGGGAACGACCACGACTCCGACCGCGACTACGAACTGTGAGACGGGGGCATCGGATGGGCCGAGAGGGCCGGGACAACCGCGGGAGCCGAGAAGCTGTCGCGATCATCGGGACCGCGTTCGCGCTGCCGGAAGCGGACACGCTGGACCGGCTGCACGGCAACCTCGCCACGGGCCGGGACAGCGTTCGGGCGCCGGACGCCGACCGGATCCAGTACGCGGGCGGCCGCCCGGGGACCGACTACGAGGACCTGGGGTATCTGGACCGGGTGGACCTGTTCGACCACGCCTTCTTCGGTATCTCGCTGGGCGAGGCCGAACTGATGGACCCCCACCAGCGGCTGACCCTGCAGCTGGTGCACCAGGCGCTGGAGAACGCCTGCTACGCCCCCGCCACGTTGCGCGGCTCCCGCACCGCCGTGATCGTCAGCGCGCCGGAGCCGTCATACGCGCGGCTGTACGCGGAGGACGACCCCCAGCAGATCCTCGGCTCGATACCGGCCGCGCTGGCCGCCCGTATCTCGTATCTCTTCGACTTCGCGGGGCCCGCGCTGGTCGTCGACACCGCGTGCAGCGGCAGTCTGAGCGCGCTGACGCTGGCTGTTGAGAAGCTGCGCGAGGGTCAGTGCGACCTCGCGGTCTCCGGCGGGCTCAGGGTCGAGTCGGTGCTGCGGCCCAAGCAGGCCCATGACCCGCTGCTCGGCATGTTCTCGCAGGAGGGCGTGTGCCGCCCGTTCGACGCGAAGGCCGACGGCACCACGCTCGGGGAGGGCGGCGGCTACGTAGTCCTCAAGCGGCTGTCCGAGGCGCTCGCCGACGGGGACCACATCCACGCCGTGCTGCGCGGCGTCGCCGTCAACCACAACGGCGCCGGGGCCACCAGCATGAGCGCCCCCAGCGCGAGCGCCCAGGCCGCCGTCATCGCCGAGGCGTGGCGGGACGCCGGGGCCGACCCCGGCACGGCGGGCTGTGTCGAGTGCCACGGCTCCGGCACCCCCCTCGGCGACGTCATCGAGGCGGACGGGCTGCGCCAGGCCCTCGCGGCGAGCGGCGGGCGGCCCGGTGCGCCGCTCGAGATCGGTTCCGTGAAAAGCAACTTCGGGCATCTGGACCACGCGGCGGGGATGGCCGGGCTGTTCAAGATCCTGGCCGCGCTGCGCCACGCGGCGCTCTATCCGACCGTCCACTTCAGCACGCCGAACCCGCTGATCGAGTTCGCGGACCAACTGAACGTACGGACGGAGACGGCGCCATGGCCGGCGCCGGAGGAGGGGCCCCGACGGGCCGGGCTGAGCTCGTTCGGGCTGACGGGAACCAATGTGCACGCCGTCATCGAGGAGGCGCCGCAGCCCGTGCCGAGTACGGAAACATCCAGCGGCGCACCGCACCTGGTCACCCTCTCCGCGAAGACCCCCGCCGCGCTCGGCCGCTACGCCGCACGTCTCACGGAGTTCCTGGAGCACACCGAACACCGCCTGCCGGAGGTCGCGTTCGCGCTGAACACCGGCCGGGACGACCACCCGTTCCGCTGGGCGCGCACCGCGCACGACACCCGCGAACTGGCCGAGGCCCTGCGCACGGCCGTACTGCCGGATCGGCCCGTCGCCCCCGAGGTCCCGGTGGTACTTCTGTTTTCCGGCGACACGGAGTTCGACGACGCGACCTGGAGCCGGCTCTGCTCCGAGTTCCCCTCGCTCGACCCCGGGCTCGCGGGGCAACTCCTCCGGCACCGGGCGCTGCACGGGCTGGTCAGCGGGCTCGGCCTGAGGAGCCCCCGGATGGTCGGCTCCGGTCCGGGGAACCTGGTGGTGCGGCTGCTCCGGGACCGGATCAGCGAGGACGAGGCGGTCCGGCTGGCCGCCGACGCGCCCCCGACCGCCGAGGTCGACCAGGAGGGCCTGCGACGCGCGGTGCGCGGCTTCCTCGCCGAGGGCGCGGTGCTGCTGGAGATGGGCGCGGACGGAGCCCTGTCGCGGGCGACAGCGGCCGAGGAGCCGTCGCTGCCGCTCGTACGGCTGCTGACGGACGACGGCACGGGCAGCGGGGTCCTCGGCGCGATGGCGAGGCTGTACGAACTGGGCGCGACCTTCGACTGGCGCGCGCACCACGCGGCCGCCGACGTCCGCCGCATCGAGGCCCCGACCTACCCGTTCGAGCCCGTCCCCTGCTGGTACGGCCCGAAGGAAGCGCCCCGCGAGGGCGCGGGACAGTGTTCAACAGCGGCTTCGCCGCGGGGCGCGACCAGCCACCACGCACCCGACAACCCGGACATCGAGCAGGCCATCGCGGAAATGTGGCAGCGCATGCTCAAGGCCCCGGACGTCCAGGCCGACGCGGACTACTTCGCGCTGGGCGGCACCTCCATAGCCGGCATCAGCCTCCTCCGCGAGGTCGAGCGCAGATTCGCCGTCAAGCTGACCTTCACCGACCTCTACGAGCACCGTACGGTGCGCGAGTTGGCGGCCCTGATCGGAGGGCGGCGCGGCGCCGTCGACTCGAACGCGGACTGGGTGATTGCGCCGCTGCCGCGCGAGCCCGAAAGCCCGCTGCCCCCGTCCGTGGGCCAGGAGCAGCTGTGGTACCTCGACCAGCTCGCCCCGGGCACCCCCCTCTACAACATCCCCCTCGATCTGCGCCTGCACGGCCCTCTGGACCGTACGGCCCTGGGCGGCGCGATCGCCGACCTGGCGCGGCGGCACGAGGTGATGCGCAGTCGAATCGCCGCCGACGCCGACGGCGTGCCCCGGGTGTACGCCGACGTGCCGGAACCGGAGCTGAAGGTGGTGGACCTGAGCGGGGTGGCGGACCCGGAGGAGCGGCTGCGGGAGCTGGCGGAGGCGGAGGCGACCACGCCGTTCGACCTGGCGCGCGGCCCGCTGGTGCGGGCCGTCCTCTTCGCTGTGTCGGACGAGGACCATCTGCTGCTGTGCACCTGGCACCACAGCATCTTCGACGGCTGGGTGCCCCGGATCTTCTTCCGCGACATGGCCGAGTTCTACGCCGCACGCTTGGCCGGACGGGCCCCCGGCCTGCCTGAACTGCCCGTGCAGTACGCCGACTTCGCGGCCTGGCAGCGGACCCGGCTGGACTCCGGGATGCGGGAGCGCGGCCTGGAGTTCTGGCGCGCGCAGCTCGCGGGACTCCGCCCGCGCGAACTGCCGCTGGACCGGCCGCGCCCCGAGGTGGAGTCCCACGCCGGGGCGCTGATCAAATTCACGCTGAGCACCGAACACACCCAGGGCATACGGGAGTTCAGCCGTCGTGAGGGGGTGACGACCTTCGTCACCATGCTGGCCGTCATGGACGCGCTGCTGCATCTGTGGGCGGGCCACGAGGACGTCGTGGTCGGCTCTGCCACCTCCGGGCGGCTCAACCCGGCGACCCACGAGCTGATCGGCTACTTCAACAACGCGGTGCCGTTGCGTACGAGGGTCCACGGCGGGATGACGTTCCGCGAGCTGGTCCGGCGCTGCAAAGCCACCGTCGCCGGGGTGCTGGACCACGAGGAGGTGCCGTTCGCGGACATCGTGGCCGCGCTGAAGCCGCCGCGCGACGCGTCCCGGCACCCGCTGTTCACCGTGGCCTATTCGCACCAGAACACCGCGACCCACCCGGCGGAACTGGAGGGCGTCACGGTCGCGCCCCTCGACGAGGACAGCACCGACGGCATCGCCCCCGGCACCGCCAAGGTCGACCTGACGCTCGGTATCAGCGACCAGGACGACGAGCCGATGCGCGGCTATCTGGAGTACGCGGTCGACCTGTTCGAGGAGTCCACCATGCGCGAACTCTGCCGACTCCACCAGGACATCATCGGGGCAGCGCTGGCAGACCCGGACAGCCCGATCAGCAAGGCCGCGCCTCGACGGGGCGCAGCTCCCACGACGCACTCGGTCCCAGTGTGGGAGGTCATCAGACGGCATGCCGAGCGCACCCCCGAGCGGACCGCCCTGGTGGACGCGGGGACACACATCTCCTACGGCGAGCTCATCGGTCGCGCCGAGGAACTCGCGAGGCGGCTGCGGCAAGCCGGCGCGGGACGGCTGATCCCGGTGTGCACACCCCGCGGCCCGGACCTGGCCGTGGGCTGGCTCGCCGCACACGCCCTCGGCGCGGCCTTCGTCTGCCTCGACCCCTCGGCCCCCGAGACACGGAGGGCCACGATCCTGTCCGAACTGCGGGCCCCGGTACTGGTCGAGGGCGACACCGTGACCGTACTGCCGGACTGGGGCGGAAACGCCCCGAACGCCTCGCCGGAGATCGCCGAGGGATTGGCATACATCGCGTACACCTCTGGCTCGACGGGCCGGCCCCACGGCTGCGAGATCGAGCACCGCGGCCTCATCAACCTGCTGCGCTGGTACGGAGACCAGCTGCGGGTGTCCGCCTCGGACCGGGTGGCGCAGTCCTCGGCCGCCGGATACGACGCGGCCGTCATGGAAATCCTCGGCGCCCTCTACCACGGCGCCACCCTCCACTTCGTCCCGGAGAACCAGACCCCCGCGCGGCTGCTGAGCTGGCTGGCGGAGCACCGGATCAACGTGCTCATGCTGCCCACGCCGAGGGTGGAACTGCTGCTCGCCGAGTACACCCCCGTCCCCGGACTCGCGCTGCGCACCCTGGGGACCGGCGGGGACCAGCTGCGCGTACGGCCGCCCGCGCAGCTGCCGTTCGAGCTGCTGAACCTCTACGGGCCGACCGAGTGCACCGTCCTGTGCACCTGGTCCCGAGTCTCGGCATCGGGCAGTACGGCCCCGGACATCGGCCGACCGATCGCGGGCTCCGACGCCTATGTACTCGACGAGCGCGGCCGCCCGGCGGACACCGGCGAGCTCTATATCGCGGGCGCGTCCGTGGGGCGCGGCTACCACCGGCGGCCAGGAGTCACCGCGGCCCGCTTCGTGGCCGACCCGTTCGGCGCGCCGGGCTCGCGGATGTACCGCACCGGCGATCTGGCCAGCCGGAGGCCGGACGGCACCCTCGCCGTGCACGGCCGCGCCGACGACCAGATCTCCCTGCGCGGATTCCGTATCGAACCCGCCGAGATCGAACGGGCCCTGGTGGCGCAGACGGGTGTGCGCGAGGCCCTCGTCGTGTCCGAGCGACAGGAGTCCGGCTCGCTGCGGCTGGTCGCCCATATCGCGGGGGAAGCGCCGCCGGGCGAGGCCGAGCTGCTCGCCGCCGTGGCCGAGCGGCTGCCGCCGCACATGGTCCCCGCGCGAGTCGTTCCGCACACCGCCCTGCCCAAGACCGCCGGCGGCAACAAGCTAGACCGCCGCAGCCTGAGCCAGGAATCCCAGGAGCCGACCATGCCGCCTGCCGAACTCCCTGCCCGTGCCCTGTCCTTGACCGAGACCGAGCGGGTGCTGGCCCGGGTTTGGTCCGAGCTGCTCAGCCGCGACGGCATCGGGCCGGATGAGAACTTCTTCCAGATCGGCGGCGATTCCGTCCTCAGCGTGGGGGTCGCCGCGAGGGCTGCCCGCGCCGGCGTCTCGGTCACGCCCCAAGACGTGCTCCGCCACCCGACGCTGCGCGGCCTCGCCCAGGCGGCAAATGCGAGTGCGGGGGCGGGGAACGCGGGCGCGGAGGGCCTGGGGGCGGGCAGCGCACAGCTCGGGGCCCCGACGAACACTGCCCCGCACGACCCCGCCCCCTCCGGCCCTGTTCCCCTCACCCCCCTGATCCACCGCATGCTGGACGCCAGGGACGAGGCGCCCACGGACTTCGTCACGGTCGAGGTCCTGGAGGTCGCGCCCGGCGTGGCGGCCGAGGCCGTCCGTACGGCGCTGGCCCATCTCGTAGCGCTGCAGGAGCCGTTGCGGTACCGCTTCCTGCACAACGGCCTCGGCTGGCGCGCGGAGTGCGCTCCGGCGGAGCACGCCGAGCTGCTGGAGACCACCGTGCTGCCGCCGATGGGCCCGGAGGACGAACTGGCCCTGCTGCAGGCCGACATGGACAAGTTGATCGACAAGCTGGACCTCGCGCGCGGCCCGCTGCTCCAGGCCAAGTTCTACAGCCGGGGCCCGCACCACCCCGGCGTACTGCTGCTCGTGGTGCACCACTTCGCCTACGACGAGATCTCGACCGTCCCCCTGCTGGAGGACCTCAACGGGGCCCTGGCGGACATCGCGGCCACCGGCGCGCCGCGCCGCGAGACCCGCCCGCCCGCCTGGCGCGCATGGGCCCAGCGGCTGCAGACCATGGCCCAGTCCGACCAGCTCGCGGGCGAGCTCACCTACTGGGAGAGCGTGCTCCGCGCGGGCCAGGAGGGGAACGCCCTACCGGAGACGGAGTCGTCCGCCGAGCCCGGCGTCATTTACCGGCGGGTGCCCGCCGACGAGTTCGCGGCCCCGCTCACCGTCTCGGGCCCGGAGAGCCGGGAGGCGGCGCTGGCCGCCGTCGCCTGCGCATGGGCCCGGTGGCGCGGCCAGCCATACGCCTATCTGTCCACCGTCGGCCACGGCTCGCCGAACCAGTACCGGCCGTCGGACCGGTCCAGGTCCCTGGGCTGGTTCACGAACTCCTTCCCGGCGCTGCTCCCCGTGGAGCCGGGCGCCCGCGTCCCCGACGCGCTGCCCGGCGTCGTCGACGCGCTGCGCGCCGTCCCGCACGACGGCGTCGGCTTCGGCATCCTGCGCACGCTGAGCCCGCGGACCGCCGCGGTCGCACGGCTGCGGGAGCTGACGGAGCCAATGGTGCTCGTGGAGCACAAGGTCGGCGGCGTCCACGCCATCAAGGTCGGTGACGGGGCCGTTCGGATCAGGCAGGCGCCGCTTCCCGCCCGGCAGCGGACGCTACTGGAGGTCCAGCCGATCGTGGTCGTCACGGCGGTCGTGGACAGCGTCCTGGAGATCACGGTGGTCCACAACGGGCGCTTCGACGCCGCCAGTGTCGCAGCGTTCGCCGACCACCTCGCCGAGGCGTTCGGCGAGCTGAGCGGCGTGCAGACCGTACAGCCCGGCGTACAGCGGGACGGGTGAAGTGACCGCGAGCGTAGCCCTGCGGGCCGTGGCCCACTACCTGCCGGAACGGACGCTGAAGGTCCCGGACCTGCCGGAGCTGGACGAGCTGCCCGCCGCCGAGGCGGAGACCTGTCTCCGGCTCGGCATCGACGAGATCCGCGCCGACGACCTGTCGGCCACCGAGCTCGCGGCCGGTGCCGCCTCGCGCGCCCTGGCCGACGCGGGTCTCAGCCCTCACGAGCTCGACGCGCTGATCGTCATCGACGCGCGCTCGCCCGAGACTCTGATGAGCTCGGAGGCCACCCGGCTGCAGACCCTTCTCGGAGCCCGCCGCGCGGTGACCTTCTCCGTGGGCGGCCTGGGCTGCGCATCGATCGGCCCGGCGCTGCTGGCCGCACGAGGCCTGCTGGCCGCCGACGACACGCTCGACAACGTCCTCATCGCCCACGGCAGCAAGCCCGCCACGCCGCGCCGCTACCGCCACCCGGTCACCGTGAGCGGCGACGGCGGCCAGGCCGTACTGGTGTCCCGGCGCGGACCGCTCCGGCTGCTCGACGTGGCCCAGCGCACCAACGGGGACTACTGGAACCTCTTCACAGTCGACTACCGTGACCGCCCCTCCGTCGACTGGCGCGAGGACTGCGCCGACATCCACAGCTACTCCTTCAAACTGGCCATCGAGACCCGCAACCAGCTGCGCGACCTGCACCGCGCGCTGCTCGACCGAAACGGCATGCGCCCCGCCGACGTCGGCTGCCACCT
Organism: Streptomyces sp. 2A115; assembly: GCF_052245575.1. Lineage (NCBI taxonomy): Bacteria > Bacillati > Actinomycetota > Actinomycetes > Kitasatosporales > Streptomycetaceae > Streptomyces > Streptomyces sp. 2A115. Next base: position 151,895 of record NZ_JBQQCG010000013.1, read on the forward strand.
CAGCCAGAACCTGTCGCTGGGCTCCTTCCGCTTCACCGAGGAGACGCTCGGCGTCGAGCTGGCCGGCGTGTGCGCCGCCAATCTGCGCCGCTACGGCCATCTCGGCCCCAACGATGTGCTGCTGAACCTGATGTCGGCCATCGAGTCGGGCGCGCTGGACGAGGGGCGGCGCGCGGTGCTGCTCAACGTCAGCCCGGTGGCGGCCTGGAGCCTGCTGCTGGTCGAGCACGGAGACGGCGGCGGCACGCCGCACTACCTGTAGGGACACGCAGGGACACGGAACCGTAGGGAGGAGAACGGATGGGCACGGAGACTGGTCAGCCGGCGGTGGGCGAGGTGAGCGGCGAGCTGACGGCGTTCCTCACGGCCGGGGCCGGGCAGCACGTCGGACCCGACGACGACTACTTCGCCCTGGGCCTGGTCAACTCGCTCTTCGCGCTGGAGCTGGTCACTTTCGTAGAGCGGCGGTTCGGCCTGGAGGTCGGTGTCGAGGATCTGGATCTGGACCACTTCCGTACGGTCAGCCGGCTCACCGACTTCGTGCTGCGCAAGACGGCGGCCTGATGCGGACGCTGCTGGACCTCGCGGCACTGCGGGACGAGGCCGCGGCCTGGGACCTGCGCGGCGCGCTGCCGGAGCGGACCGTGCGGGACATGGCCGCGGCCGGGCTGCTCGGCCTCGATGTGCCCGAGCGCTACGGCGGCCGCGGAGCCACCCCGCTGGAGCTCGGCGAACTGTGCGCGCGGCTCGGCTCCGTATGCAGCGCGCTGCGCGGTCTGGTGACGGTGCAGGGCATGGTCGCTGCCGCGCTGGCCCGCTGGGGTAACGCGGCGCAGCGCGCGCAGTGGCTGCCGCGGCTCGCCGCCGGGGACCAGCTCGCCGGGTTCGCCGCTACGGAACTGGAGGCGGGCAGCGATCTGACGGCCGTCGGGACGCGGATCAGCGCGGAGCGCGATTCGCTCACGGTCACCGGAATCAAGCGGTGGATCACCTTCGGCGAGCTCGCGACCGTCTATCTGGTCCTCGGCCGGCTGGACGGTCGTCCAGCCACGGTCCTCGTCGAGGCCGACAGGCCCGGGGTGACGCGGGAGCCGGTGAGCGGCCAACTGGGCATGCGGGCGGCCCGTATCGCGCACGTACGGTTCGACGCGGTGCGGGTGCCGAGGGGCCATCTGTTGGCACCCGCGGGCTTCGGCCTTTCGCATGTGGCGGGGACGGCGCTGGACCACGGACGGTTCACCGTCGGCTGGGGGTGCCTCGGCATGGCCGAGGCGTGCCTCGCCGACGCCACCGCGCACGCCGTGGCCAGGACCCAGGCCGGGGTGGCCCTGGCCGAGCACCAGTTGGTTCGCTCAGGGCTGGCCCGCGCCGCCGTGGACACCGAGGCGGCGCGCGAGCTGTGCCGGGTCGCCGCGCGGCTGCGGCGGGAGGGGGATCCCGAAGCGATCTCCCGGACCGTGATGGCCAAGTACGCGGCGGCCGGTGCCGCCGCCTCGGTGAGTCGGCAGGCCGTGCAGCTGATGGGCTCGGCGGGGTGTGCGCCGGACAGCAGGGCCGGACGGTTCTTCCGGGACGCACAGGTGATGCGGATCATCGAGGGTTCCGACGAGGTGTCCGAACTGCACATCGCCGAGCATCTGCTGCGCCGCGCGGCCGGAGAAGCGGGAGAAGGGGGCCCTCGCGAGTGAGTACCGTCAAGTGCCTGGTGTGGGACCTGGACGACACCCTGTGGGACGGCGTGGTCCTGGAGGGCGACGACCCCATGCCCGTACCCGTCGCCGTCGAGACTTTGACCGTGCTCGACAAGCGCGGCATCCTGCACGCCGTCGCCAGCCGCGGCGAGTACGAGGTCGCGGCCGCGCATCTCCAACGGCACGGCCTGGACGACCTGTTCACCGTGCTGGAGGTGGGCTGGGGTACCAAGAGCGCGGCCGTCCGCCGTATCGCCGAGACCCTGGGCATCGGCCTCGACACCCTCGCCTTCGTGGACAACGACCCCGTTGAGCGCGCCGAAGTCGCCGCGGCGCTGCCCATGGTCCGCTGCTATCCGGCCGAGCAGGCGGGGCAGCTTCCGGAGTACGGGGAGTTCCAGCCGGAGTTCGTCACCGCCGAGTCCCGGCAGCGGCGGACGATGTACCGCGTCGAGGCCGAGCGGCGTGCCGCGGAGGACGACCACTCGGGCCCCGCGACGGATTTCCTCGCCTCCCTCGACATGGTCCTGACCCTCCGCCCGGCCACCCCCGACGACCTGGCCAGGGCCCACGAACTGACGGTACGCACGCACCAGCTCAACACCACCGGCTGGACCGCCGACATGGTGGAGCTGCGCAGGCTCTGCGCCTCCGGCGACCACGAGGTGCTGGTCGCGAGCCTCACCGACCGGTTCGGCCCGTACGGCACCATCGGGCTGGCGATCAGCGAGATCGGTGCGACGGAGAGCGTCCTGAAACTGTTGCTGATGTCCTGCCGGGTGACGTCGCGGGGAGCCGGCGCGGTGTTGCTCGACCACCTGGTGCGGCGCGCCCTGGCGGCGGGCCGTCGCCCGAGGGCCGAGTTCGTGCCGACCAGCGTGAACCGGATCATGCTGGTCACCCTGCGCTTCGCCGGTTTCGAGGTGGTGGACCGGGCCGGAGACCGGCTGCTGCTGGAGCTGCGGAACGAGCCGTCCGTACGGACGGGGCATGTGCGGGTCGTCACGCTCTGAGTCGGAGCCTCAGCGGAGGAGGAGCCATGCAGTACGAGCAGCAGGGGTTGCAGGGGCAGCAGGAGAGGCTGACCGGGGTGGTCGGCGGCGGCACCATGGGATGCGGTATCGCACAGTGTCTCGCGGACGCGGGCAGCCGGGTCGTGGTGCTCGAACCGGATGAGGGCGCGCGGGAGTCGGGGCCCGGACGGCTGCGCGACGGTGCCCGGCTCGCGGGTCTGCTGCGGCGGGCCCGCCGCAAGCCGGACGAGATAGTGGAGGACGTCCGTTGGACGGACCGGTGGGCGGACCTCGGTACGGCCTCGTTTGTGATCGAAGCCGGCCCGGAGCGGGTGCCGGTCAAGGAGGAGACGTTCCGGCTGCTGGAAGAGCACTGTGCGCCGGACGCGGTGTTCGCGTCCTGCACCTCGGCGATTCCGATCGGTCATCTCGCGGCCCGTACCCGGCGCCCGGACCGTGTGCTGGGGATGCACTTCATGAATCCCGCGCCGCTCAAGGAGGCGGTGGAGGTGATCCGTACGGACCAGACGTCCGAGGCGACGCTGCACGAGGCCACCCAACTCCTCTCCAGGATGGGCAAGAAGGGCCTGGTGGTCTCGGACGGGCCGGGCTTTGTCTCCAACCGGGTGCTGATGCTGACCGTCAATGAGGCGGCCACGGTGCTGCAGCAGGGCACGGCCGATGCCGCGACCATCGACGCTGTCTTCCAGGACTGCCTCGGTCATCCGATGGGCCCGTTGCGGACCGCGGACCTGATCGGCCTGGACACGATCGTCGACACCCTTGATGTGCTGCGCGAGTTCACGGGCGACGACCGTTTCGAGCCGTGCGCGCTGCTCACGCGGCTTGTCCGGGAGGGACATCTGGGCCGCAAGAGCGGGGGGCGCGGACTTCACCAACGTTGATCGGCGGATCCTGCGTACCCAGCATCGGGACTTTGCCCCAAGGGGGCGCGGAGCTGGGTTCATCAGTGGCTTCGCCGCGGGCCGCGACGGCCCGCACGGGCTTCCTCGCTCCGGACCAGGTCGCCGGAATCCTTGAACTGCGGTTCCTGGAGTTGGTGATGCCCCGGCGGCGATACGGGCGGAAGGTGAAAAGTAGCGCGGCGACGGGACTCGAGTACCGCGTCCCGTCGCTCGTCCGCCGTGCGATCACAGAACTCGTCCCGCGGGTCTACGCACTGACGCGGCGCCACTCCTGAGACAGGTCTCAGCCGCGTGCGTCGACCGGTTCGACACGAGCGGGCGTGGGCTTCATCTCCCAGGCATCCTCATTCCGCGGCAGCAGCGGTCCGGCCATGGCGGTGGTGACCAGCGCCATGATCACCATCATGGTGAACAGCGATGTGTCCAGGATGCCGAGACTGACACCGACGTTGAGAATGATCAACTCGGTGAGGCCCCGGGTGTTCATCAGGAGCGCGAGGGTACTGGCCGGCCGCCATCCCATGCCACACGCACGGGCCGCGAGCCCGGCGCCGAGCAGCTTGCCCACGCAGGCCACCGCGATGATCGCGGCGAGTTCCAGGTAGTTCGCGGCGGAGAGTCCGCCGATGTCCACAGCGAGCCCGGTGACGATGAAGAACGCCGGCATCAGCAGCGAGCTGATCATGTCCAGTGGCCTGCGTACATGCACCCGCAGCAGATCGGCCGGCTCCCGCGGCATGACGAGTCCGAAAAGGAATGCGCCGAAGATCGCATGGATGCCGATCCACGTCGTGACGTAGGCGGACAGCAGCGCGCCGCCGGCCAGCAACACCAGCAGGTGCGCCAGAGCACGTCGCTTCGTGAGCCGGCGCACCAGTATCGCCAGTGCGGGCCGGACCACCGTGAACATCAGCGCCACGTAGGCAACGGAAAGCCCGGCGATCTGGAGCAGATCGGTGGTGCCGCTCGCGGTCACCGTCGCCGACACGACCGCGAGGATGCACCAGGCGAGCACGTCATCGATCGCCGCGCCGGCGAGGGCCAGCGCTCCGACCGGCGTTCGCATCAGCTTGCTGTCCGTCAGGATGCGCGCGAGCACGGGGAAGGCGGTGACCGACATCGCGGCGCCCATGAACAGGGCGAGCGCGGTGCTGGAAGACGTCCGGCCGTCCGGCGCGTGGCGCGAGTGGATCGCGAGGGCAAGACAGACGCCGAGCCCGAAGGACAGCGCCACGGACGAGAGTGAGACCGCCGCCGCGGCCGTCCGCCGATTGCGCAGCAGGCTCTTCTCGAACTCCCAGCCGATCATGAACATGAACAACAGTAGTCCGACCTGCGCGATCGCGTGGAGCATCGGCCGCACCTCGGCCGGGAACAGCTTGTCGGTGAGGTCACCGGGGAGTTGCCCGAGCAGGCTCGGGCCCAGGGCGATGCCCGCGATGATCTCTCCGATCACCGCGGGCTGCCGCAGCCGTCGCGCCGCGGCGCCTAGAAGGGTGCCGAGGACGAGGATGAACGCGACAGCCGCCATCGCGGTCGCCAGCGTCAGTTCGGACTGGGAAGCCGGACTGTGCATCAGCCGTCCTCGCGCTCGAGGACAGCCAGGATCATCATGGGAATCACGCCGGTGATCATGGACTCCCCGGTGCGGTAACGCGGAAAGCGCTCGCGTTCCGGCACCAGCACCTGGCGACCTCGCTCGGCCGACAGTGAGGTGGTCCCCGAACCTCCCGGCCCGCCGTGGACCACAACAGCGTCGTAGTGCCGAATCTCGGACATGGGACATCCCTTCAGGCAGTCTTTCGAGGGGTCGAGCCGGTCGCTGGGTGGAGCGGGGCCAACCGGTGCCCAGGCGCGGATGCCTACCGTGCCCGGTGCCTACCGTGCCCGGATGCGATGTGCCGGACATCGATGTCGTCGCGCAGCGGATTCAGCTCGCGTTCGGCGACCTCTTCGGGCCTTGGAGCGGCTACGCGGACCCTCGATGCCCTCGGCCTGGTGGCGGCGGTCCCCCGATGTAGTACGGGACTGAGGTCAAACTCCTGGCATGCGACAGAGCGTTGGCGAAAGCGACACCGAAGATGGTGCGCATGCCGCATGCCGCATGCCGCATGTGCCGGCCGTGCTGGTGCGCGGGCGGTGCAGCCGCCGGTTGATGATTCTCCACGACCGGCCGTGGGCGGACGAGATCGTCGAAGCCGTCTGAATATCTGCCGCCTGCTGCACCTGCCGCACCCGACCAGGGCGGACCGCTCGGCCAAGCATCCAGGGGAGGCCTGCGCGTTCCCGGGCCCGTGGAACCCTGCATCGTCAGGCACGACATCCGACGCGCGACCCCGCCCGGCACCGCTTCCGGCGGGAACGGATTCGACACCCGCGGCCAACGGCCCGCCATCGCCGCATGGCCGTCGCCCGCCAACCGGCCGGATGGTGCCGGGGCCTCACTGTCATGGACGAGCCGTCCTGACCCCGGCCGACCCACAACCAGTCGGCGGGAGACCGGCGCTGGACCGGCAGCGCGAGGAGGATCCGCGGCACAGCCGTGAACAGTCACCTGCACCGCGGACGTGGCCACGCCTGACCCTGAACCCGCGGAACACTCCCCACGTGCAACCGGTCATGCGGTACCGGACCCGCGCATGTCGGTCTGGCCGCGCCTCGACCGACACGCCTCACCACACCCGCTCTCCCGCCGGCTCACACACCACCACGACTGGGGCTGATGCCCGCGCATCGAGTCGGCATCCGCATGCCCACTTGACACCCAGGCCCTCCATGTCAGCTGGTCTTGCCGTGGAGTTTGCGCAGGTAGTCGTAGGTGGACGGGAGGCTCGCGGCCAGTTCCTTCTGCTTGGCCTTGATCCCCTCGAACACCGGCTGGGAGCGGTCCATCATGTCCGGCCGCGCCGCGAGCATCGGCAGCGAATGCTCCGGCAGCTGGTTCAGGCCGGCGAAGATGCAGTAGTAGTTGCTGTTGTTCCAGAAGTTGCGGAACTCGGCGTCGAAGTTGCCGTAGTAGGTGGCCTCGTCGGTGATCGGCATGTTCACCGGGAGACCCGCCTGGTACATGGCGAACTTCTCCTTGATGTCGTCGGCCAGCTCGAGCTCCTTGCAGGCCCGCCAGAACGCCGTGTCGTTGCGCGGCGCGAAGCTGAAGTGGGCCTGCAGGAAGTCCCGGGTGTCGTCGAACATCGTCTCGATCTCGGCGTTGAACCTGCGCTGCAGGATCGGGTCGAACCGCTTGTCCGGGAAGTGCTTCGCCAGCTGGTAGAGCGCCGCGTAGGTGAAGTAGATGCCGGTGGACTCGAGCGGCTCCAGGAAGCACGACGCCAGCCCGATGCTGACGCAGTTGCGCACCCACGCGCGGCGGTTGCGGCCGACCCGGAACTTTATCTGGTTCAGCGGCTGGGTCTCCGGGTCGAGGCCCCACATCTTGCAGAACTCGAGGGTGGCGTCGTCACGAGACTGGAAGCGGCTGGAGAACACGTACCCGGTGCCGAACCGGCCCAGCATGGGGATCTTCCACGTCCAGCCCGACGACATGGCGATCGCGCCGGTGTACGGCTCGACGCCCTCGGCCTCGTCGTCGTGCTGGACGGCGGTGGCGACCGCGCTGTCGTTGAGCAGGTGGTCGCTCATGTCCAGGAACGGTTCACGCATCACGCCGTTGATCAGCAGCGCGCGGAAGCCCGAGCAGTCGATGAACAGATCGCCTTCGATGACCCGCCCGGTCTCGGTCTTCACGGAGGTGATGAAGCCCCGCTCGTCCACTTCGGCACCGGTCATCTTGTCCTGGATGTGGATCGCACCCTGCTTCTGCACGGCGAACCGGCACAGGAAGTCGGCGACCAGGTTCGCGTCGAAGTGCCATGCGTAGTTGGTCCACTTGGTGCCGTCCATGAACCGCGGCGACAGATTCTGGTCCATGAGCGGAGGTTCGCGGTAGCACGCGTAGTCGAACGGTTCGTCGGTCTGGCCGGTCAGCTTCTTGTGCGTCCAGTGGTGCGAGATCGGCAGGTTGTCCGAGTTCGCCAGCAGGCCGAACAGGTGGTAGAAGTGGTCCGTCCCGTCACCCATTGCGCGCGGGGCGGCCTCACCGGCGCCCGGGGTGCGCCAGTTGGTGAACTTGATGCCCATCTTGAAGCTGGCATTGCACTCGCGCATCCACTCTTCCTCGGTGAAGCCGAGGAAGTCGAAGAACGTCTTGTGCAGGTTCGGCACCGTCGCCTCGCCGACGCCGATGCGGCCCACCTGCGGCGCCTCCAGCACCGTGATGGACACGTCCGGATTGAGCGCCTTGCCGAGGTACGAGGCGGCCATCCACCCGGCCGTACCGCCACCGAGGACGACGACCCGCTTGATGCGATGATCCTCCACGACTGCTCACCCTTTCTGCACCGTCATGCGGCGCCGGTTCGTTATAGCTGTTCAGCTGCGGTCAGCTGAGGTGACGGTGCATCACGCGCCCACCACTTGGACCTATGTCCATTTGGCCGCACGAGCCGAGTGCGCCATCAAGGCCACCCGGCCAAATTCCCCCGTCACGCCCGACTTCGTTTGATCGCCAGATGGCGAGAACCGCCTTTTTCTGAGGCGTTTGCAGAATTTCTCATGGGAGTCCTCGAGTGTCAACGAATCGAAGAGGATGCTCTTTGTGAGAAGTTTGAATCTTTCTATATTTCCTCCTCAGACCGTGTGTTCCCGGGTGTCGAGCCGGCCCGTCAGTGTTGCGTCATCGCCCTGTCAGCGAGGGAAGCAATCATCGTCGCGTATTGCGAGTCAGGGATGGGATTAGGGGTTCGGAGAAGATGTCGATGACGGAGTCACGGCCAGCTTTCTCGATAATTTTTGGGGTTCGGACCCAACGATTTCTTTCCGGACGCGAGAAAACAATTGAGGAGTCGCGCTGCCGGCGTCGCGGAGCGGACTTTCGGGAGACGCGATGACGGTCATCACCCAGCCCCAGGAGTTCAACGTCGGGGACCTCTATGTGGCCATGGAGCCCATGTTCGGGAAGTCGCTCTACCTCAAGTGCGAGGGCTTCAACTTCGCGGGCTCGGTGAAGCTGAAGGCGGCCCTGGAGATGATCGGCGCCGCCGAGCGGGCCGGCGTGCTGCGACCCGGCACGACCATCGTGGAGAGCTCGTCGGGCAACCTGGGCGTCGCGCTGAGCATCGTCGCGGCGAGCTACGGCTACGGCTTCGTGTGTGTCACCGATTCGCGCTGCACGCTGAGCGCGCGGCGGCTGATGCGGGCGCACGGCGCGGAGGTGCATGTGGTGACCGAGCCGCATGCGGAGGGCGGACTGCTCGGCGCCCGGCTGGCGTGCGTGGAACAGCTGTGCCGGGAGAACGACCGGTACGTCTGGCTCGACCAGTACAGCAACCCGGCGAACTGGATCGCGCACGCGCGCACGACCGGCCCGGAGATCCTCAAGCAGTTCCCGGAACTGGACGTGCTGTTCGTCGGTGCGGGCACCACCGGAACGCTGATGGGCTGCGCACGCTACCTGCGCGAGGAGAAGCCGTCCGTGCGGATCGTGGCGGTCGACGCGGAAGGGTCGATCACCTTCGGGTTCCCGCCCGCGCCGCGGTTGATCCCGGGCCTGGGCACCGCCGTGCGGCCCACCCTGCTGGACCGGTCATACGTCGATGAAGTGGTCCGCGTGGCCGAACCGGACACATTGCGCACCTGCCGGACGATGCAGCGCAACGGGTTTCTGTTCGGCGGCTCGACCGGGACCGTCGTCGCCGGCGCGCTTCGCTGGCTGGCCGAGCACGCGCCGGCCGGCGACCTCACCGCTGTGGCCATCGCACCGGATCTCGGTGAGCGCTACCTGGACACCATCTACGACGACGAGTGGGTGACCGAGCACTTCGGGGTCGGCGCGCTGGCGCCGACCGTGGAGGAGTCCGCCACCACGAGGAGGCAGTCGTGACCCCAGCGCAGCAGCACCTGATGGCGGACACGCGGACCGTGTTCCCGCTGATGCCGGGGCAGGCGGAGATCTGGTACGACGAGCAGTTCTCCGGCGGGACGCCGGCCTACAACTCCGGCGTGTGCGTGGACATCCGCGGCCCGTTGGAGCCCGCGGTGCTGGAGGCCTCCGTACGGCAGCTGGTGCACGAGGCGGAGTGCACCCGGATTCAATTCGTCGAGCAGGACGGGCTGCCCCAGCAGACCGTACGGCCGCTGTCCGCCCTGCCCATGAGCTGGCACGACCTGTCCGGTGAGCCGGACCCTGAGGCCGCCGCCCGGCGGTGGATGAACACCGACCTGGTGCGCCCGTTCGCGATGACCGACTTCCCGCTGATGCGGCTCGCCGCGCTGCGACTGGCCCCCGAGCGGACGCAGCTGTACCTGTGCATCCACCATGCGGTCAGCGACGGCTACAGCCACGTCGTGTACTGGCGCCGGTTCGCGGAGATCTACGCCAACCGTGCCGTCGGCGGCGACCCGCGCCAGGGTGCGTTGCCGCGGTTGCAGCTGCTGATCGAGGAGGAGGAGTCCTACCTCGGGTCACGTTTCGAGGAGCGGGACCGCAAGTTCTGGCTGGCCCGGTTTCCGCGGCCCAGCGCGGCGACCACGCTGTCCACCCGGTCGCCGGTGGACTCGCTGCCCCGCGAGTTCCTGCGCCGTACCCGCATGTTGGACGAGCGGGTGTCCGGAGCGGTACGCAGCGCCGCGACCGAGGCCGGGGTGAGCACCGGGGCGCTCCTGATGGCCGCGACCGCCCTCTACACCAACCGGATCACGGGCGCCCCGGACGTGACGCTGACTGTCGCGGCGAGCGCCCGGACGAGTGCCACCGCCCTCAAGGTGCCCGGGATGACCGCGAACTTCCTCCCGATGGCAGTGCATGTCGACCGCGCGGAGAGCCGCCTGGAACTGCTCCGCCGAACCTCGGCGGACCTCGGCGGACTGCTGCGCCACCAGCGCTACCGGGTCGGCGCGATTCGCCGCGACCTCGGCCTGCAGGCCGCCGACCGATGGCCTGCCGGCCCGTTCGTGAACATGCTGCCGCTGCTGACCGCGCTGGATTTGGGCCCGTGCACGGCGACGGTGGAGAACCTCACTACCGGCCTGGTCAGCGACCTGATGGTGACCACGGTCGACAACCCGGGCGTGAGCCTGCAGTTGAGCATCAACGGCAACCCGGACCTGTACGACTCGGCCGAGGTGGCCGATCATCTGGACCGGTTCGCGGCGTTCCTCGGCCGGTTCGCCGGTTCCGCGACGCAGGCTCCCGTGGGCGAGGTGCCGCTGCTCGACGCGATCGAGGTCGGCCACTACGACCGGATGTCCGCCGGGCCGGTCCGCGACGAGCCGTACCTGAGCGTCCCCGCGACGATCCGTGCGATCGCCGCGGAGCAGCCGGACGCGGTGGCGCTGATCGATGGTCCCGGTGACGCGCCACGGGAGGTGACCTACAGGCAACTGGTCGCGCGCGCGAACGCGTTGGCCCCGCGGCTGCCGGACACCGGGCTGGTCGGGGTACTCGCCGGGCCGGGCGCCGCGTTCGTCGTCGGGGTGCTCGGCACCTGGGGCGCCGGCGCGGCCTACGTGCCGTTGGACGTGCGAGCCCCGGCCGCGCGCACCGCCGGTTTGGTGGCGGGCAACGAGATCGGCTGCCTGCTGGTGGACGCCGAGCACCTTGAGCTGGCCACCGAGATCGCCGCCGGGACCCAAACCGACATCGTGCTGCTGGACGATGCCGAGGACACCGACCTCGTCGGACTGCCCGACAACCCGGACGCGCTGGCGTATGTCATCTTCACCTCCGGCTCCACGGGTACACCGAAGGGCGCGATGGTGCACCACGGCGGCATGGTGAACCACCTGCGCGCCAAGATCGAGGACCTGGGCCTGACGCCGGCCGACACGGTGCTGGAGAACGCGCCACTCACCTTCGACATCTCCGTCTGGCAGATGCTGGCAGGCCTGCTGGTCGGCGGCCGGGTGCGCATCGTGTCGCGTGACGTCGCCGCCGACCCGAACCTGTTGTTCCCGCTGGTCGTGAGCGAAGGCGTCACAGTGGTCGAGGTGGTGCCGTCGCTGCTGCGCGCCGCGCTGGACTCGTGGGACGCCCTGGAGGGCGGCCCGCGGCTGCGCACCCTGCGCTGGCTCCTGGTGACGGGCGAGGCGATGCCCGTCGACCTGTGCCGCCGCTGGTTTTGCCGCGAACCGGAGATCCCGGTACTGAACGCCTACGGTCCCACCGAGTGCTCGGACGATGTCACGCACGCGGTGCTCACCGCCGAGGACGGCACCACCGGCACGGCGCAGCGCCGGGTACCGATCGGGCGCGCGGTTCGCAACACCTCGCTGTACGTGCTGGGCGACGACCTGTGTGCGGTGCCCCGTGGCGCCATCGGCGAGTTGTACGTCGGAGGCTCCGGCGTCGGCCGCGGCTATCTCGGCGATCCGGCGAAGACCGCGACGACGTTCCTGCCCGATCCGTTCGCGGGCGGTGGTTCGCGGATGTACCGCACCGGCGACCGGGTGGTCTGGCGGTCGGACGGGCAGCTGGAGTTCGTGGAGCGTCGCGACCACCAGGTGAAGTTGCGCGGAAACCGGATCGAACTGGCCGAGGTCGAGGCCGCGATGCACGCACTGCCGCAGGTGCGTGACGCCGCAGCAGCCGTGTTCGGTGAGCCCGGCAGGCAGCGGCTGGTCGGCTATGTGGTGCCCACGGGTGCCGCGGAGGCCGATCCGGCATCGCTGCGCGGGCGGCTCGGCGCGGTGCTACCCGAGTACATGGTGCCGTCTGTGCTGGTGGCCCTGTCCGCGCTGCCGCTGACCGGGCACGGCAAGGTGGACCGCGGGGCGCTGCCCGAGCCGGAGCCGGACGACGTGGCTCGGGCGGGTGAGGGCCGGGACCCGGAGACACCCGAGGAGGAGCTGCTCTGCCGGCTGTTCGCCGACGCGCTCGGCCTGCCCGTGATCGGCCCGGACGACAACTTCTTCGACCTGGGTGGGGACAGCATCATCTCTATCCAGGTCTCCAGCCGGATCGGCCGGGAGGGCCTGCTGGTCACCCCGCGGCAGATCTTCCAGCTGAAGACCCCGGCCGCGATCGCGGCCGCGGCCGTGCCGGTGCGGCAGTCGTCGCTGCCGAGCTCGGAGGACGGCGTCGGCGAGGTCGAGCTGCCTCCGGTGACCGCGCAACTGCGCGAGGACCTGGCGCTGTTGGCCGCGGACGGCCTGCCCGAGGCGGCCCGCCGCTACGGCCAGTACGTGGTGGTCGAGGTCCCGTCCGGGGTGGACGTCGACCGGCTCGGCTTCGCGCTGCAGGCCGTGCTGGACCACCACGACGCGCTCCGGATGCAGGTGAGCGTCCCGGTTGCCGGGCAGTGGGTGATGGAGACACTGCCGCCCGGGGCGGTGAAGGCAAGCGACGTGCTCACCGAGGAAGTCTCCGCCCCGATGCCGGAACTCGCGGCGGCCGCACAGGCCCGAATGGACGCGGAGCGCGGGATCGTCACCCAGGCGGTGCTGGTCCGCGGCGCGGACGGCGACCCGGACCGGTTGCTGTGGCTGGTGAACCACCTGTGCGTGGACGGCGTGTCGTGGCGGGTGCTGGTGCCGGACCTGCGCGAGGCGTGGGAGTCCACGGTGGCGGACAGGGACATCGCGCTCTCCGCCGTCGGCACCTCGTACCGCCAGTGGTGCCGCGCGCTCGGCCGGAACGCCCGGTCCAGTGCCCGGCTCGCGGAGTTCCCGGCCTGGCTCGAGCACGTGCGCGACCCGGGGCCGCCGCTGGCCGACCGACCGCTCGACCCGTTGCGCGACACCTACCGCACCGGGCACTCGCTGCGCCTGGTCCTGCCGCCGGAGACCACCAGGGCTTTGCTCAGCGTCACCCCGGCTGCGCTGGGCGTCGAGGTCAACGACGTGCTGCTGACCGCGCTGGGAATCGCCGTCGCCGACTGGCGGCGCCGCAGGGGCGAGCCTGCCGAGCAGGTCCAGGTGGAGCTGGAGGGACACGGTCGCGAGCCGATCGCCGACGAGGACCTGGCCCGCACGGTGGGCTGGTTCACGAGCATCTTCCCGGTGCGGCTGGATATGTCGGTGGACGGCGCGGCGCCGGACTGGGACGACCTCTGGGCGGGCGGTGCCTCGCTGGGACGGCTCGCGGCGCGCTCACATTCCGTCCCCGACCGCGGCCTGGGCTATGGCCTGCTGCGCTATCTCAATGCTCAGACGGAGTCCGCGCTGGCGCGGTTCGCGCCGCCCGAGCTCGGCCTGAACTACTTGGGCCGGTTCACCGCGGGTGCCGGGACGGGCGCCTGGCGGCTGGACGGCGGCGACGCGGTGATCAGCACCGCCACGAGCGAGGACATGCCGCTGCGGCATGTCCTGGCCGTCACACCCGCCACCGAGGACCGGCCGACCGGGCCGCACTTGGTGGCCGACTGGCTCTGGGCAGGCGAGCTGTTCGGCGACGCGGAAGCCGAGGACATCGCGCACACCTGGTTCCGGGCGTTGCGCGCCCTGGTCGTCCACAGCGGACTCAACGGTAATAGGGAGACATCGTGACACAGCCGGAGACAGCCGCGGAGGGCGGACAGCACGACGTGCACGATGTCGAGCTCACCCCGTCGGTGCAGCGGCTTCGGGACCGCGCCGGTGCGCTGCCGGATCCGGCAGCGCAGCTGGGCGAATACCTGGTCGTGGACGCCCCGGAGGGCACCGACCTGGCCGCGTTGACCGCGGCCGTGCAGGCGCTGCTGGACCGGCACGAGGCGCTGCGGTTGTGCCTGACGGCACCGTTCGAGGGCCTCTTGACGGCGGGCGTGCTGCCGGCGGACGCGGTGCGCGCGGAGCGGCTCGTGACCCAGGCCGCCGCGGACGTCGACCCGGCCGAGCTGGCCGTGGCCGCGCGGACCCGGCTGGCGGTGGGCGAAGGCGTCACGCTGCAGGTGGTGCTCACCGGGAAGCGCATCCTGATGCTGGCGCACGAGCTGGTGGCGGACGCCGCGTCGTGGCGGGTGCTCACCGACGACCTGCTCGCCGGGTGCCGCGACGCCGTCGCCGGTCGCGCGCCGGTGGCCGGCGACGTGCCGGTGCCTTACCGGGCATGGGCGGCCGAATTGGCCGGGCAGGCGCGCGCCGCGCGCCGAGTGCGTGAGCTGCCGTCGTGGACTGAACAGCTCGACTCCGATGCCCAGTTGGTGCCGGACGCTGTGCTGGACCCGGCGACGCACACCGTGGCCGCGCTGCGTCACCTCCGGCAGGAGGTGCCCGCCGGGACAAGCGCGGCGCTGCTGGCCACGCTGCCGTCGGCGTTCCATGCGACCACCGAGGACGCGCTGCTGTCCGCGTTGGCGCTGGCCGGCTCCGCGCACCGCGGAGAGGCTGAGACGGGCCGCACCGCCGTGCTGGTCGAGTTGGACGGATACGGCCGGGAGCGGCTCGTCGAGGGACTGGACCTCGGCCGTACGGTCGGCCGCTGTACCAGCGGCTTCCCGGTTCGCGCGGATGCGGCCGTGACGTATGTGGAGGACCTCGCCCCTGGCGATGCGGACCTGGACGATGCGATCAAGCGGGTCAAGGAGCAGCTGCGGGCGCTGCCGGACGGCGGTTCCGGCTACGGCGTGCTGCGCCACCTCAACCCGCAGACCGGTGGCGTGCTCGCCCGGCGCGGGACCCCGCAGGTGAGGCTGCGGTTCGACGGCGAGCTGCCTGGCCCGGTGGCCGCAGAGGCGGACCCCGCCATGCCGGTCGGCCATGTGGTGACCGTGACCGTGACGGTTCGCGACGGCAGGCTGGTCGCCGACTGGGCGTACCTGCCCGACCTGCTTCCCGGCGGCGAGGAGCTGGCCGAGGAGTGGCTGCGGCTGCTGAACCTGCTGGCCGAGCACACCGCCACGCCGGGCGCGGGCGGTCGTACGCCATCAGACTTGACGGTCTCGACGCTGACTCAGCGGGAGATCGACGGGCTCGAGGCGGACCTCGGCCCGCTGCAGGACGTGCTGTCCCTGTCGCCTCTGCAGAAGGGCATGCTGTTCCACGCGGGCCTGCACAAGAACGAGTTGGACGTCTACCACGTCCAGGTGCTCGCGGACCTGACCGGCCCGCTGGTTCCCGATCGGCTGCGCGCCGCCACGGCGAGCCTGTTGGACCGGCACGTCAACCTGCGCTGCTGCTTCCGCTACAGCGCGACCGGCGAGCAGCTGCAGGTTGTCCCCGAGTCGGTCGAGCTGCCGTGGTCGGAAGTCGACATGACCGGCGCATCCGAGGCGGAGCTCGCCGATTTCGCGGCCGCCGACCGGGACCGCGGTGTCGACCTGGCCGCGCCGCCGCTCATGCGGTTCACGCT
This sequence comes from Streptomyces sp. 2A115, assembly GCF_052245575.1. Lineage (NCBI taxonomy): Bacteria > Bacillati > Actinomycetota > Actinomycetes > Kitasatosporales > Streptomycetaceae > Streptomyces > Streptomyces sp. 2A115. The sequence continues at coordinate 167,847 of NZ_JBQQCG010000013.1, forward strand.
GATCCGCGTCGGTCCGGACAGACACCGTCTGCTGTGGACGTTCCACCACATCGTGGCGGACGGCTGGTCCACCCCGATCGTGATGCGCGAGCTGCTGGCCGCCTACCGAGGGGGTGCGGCGCAGTTCTCCGAACTTCGGCCGTACCAGGACTACTTGACGTGGCTGGACAGCCGGGACGTCGAGACCGCCGAGCAGGCGTGGCGGACCGCGATGGCGAACGTCTCCGAGGGGACGTTGGTCGCACCGCACGGCGACGAGGTCCCGCCGGTGCGGCCCGAGCATCTGTTCTTCGACCTGTCGGCGGACCTGACCTCGGCGGTCACCGAGTTCGCCCGTCGCCGTGACCTCACGCTGGGCACCGTCATGCACTGCTGCTGGGCGATCCTGGTCGGCCAGCTCACCGGCAGCCAGGACGTGGTGTTCGGCAGCGTGCAGTCCGGCCGGCCGGCCGACCTGTCCGGGGTGGACGAGATGGTCGGCATGTTCGTGAACACCCTGCCGGTGCCGGTGCGACTCGACCCGTACCGGTCGTTCGCCGAGATGGCGGCCGACCTGCAGGACCAGCAGCTGGGTCTCGCCGAGCACCAGCATCTCGGTCTCGGCGACATCCAGCGGCTGACCGGGATCCGCAGGCTGCTGGACACGTCGGTGACCATCCAGAACTACCCGATGGACATCGCGGAGCTGAGCGCGATCGTGCCGGGCCTGGCGGTGGACGACATCCGCGCCGAACTCTCCGGCGAGTATTCGATGGCACTGCTGGTGCATCCGGGCAGGCAGATCAAGCTGCAGCTGGCCTACCGGCCGGACCTGCTCGGACCGGCCGACACCGAACGGGTCGCGCAGCGGCTGATAGGGCTGCTGGGCACCGTGGTGGGCAACGCGGACCGGCCCTTGGGCACCCTCGACGCGCTCACCACCGGCGAGCGTGGCGACATCGTCGGCCCGTGGGCGGGTTCGATCGCCGAGCGCCGCGTGTGCGACGTGCCGACGCTGTTCGCCGAGCGGGTCGCCGCTGCGCCGGACGCGCCGGCTCTGAGCTGGCCCGGCGGCACGATGAGCTACGCCGAACTGGACGCGCGGGCCAGCCGGATGGCGCGCGAGCTGGTCGCGTGCGGCGCGGGCCCGGACACGGTCGTCGCGCTGGTGCTGCCCCGCACCCCCGAACTGCTGGTGTCGGTGCTGGCGACGCAGAAGGCCGGCGCCGCCTATGTCCCGGTCGACCCGCAGTATCCGAGCGACCGGATCGCGTTCATGCTCAGCGACTCCCGGCCCGCGGTGATCGTGTCCACCGTGGGCATCGGCCAGGCGCTGCCGGAGTGCGATGCCGAGATGATCCTGGTCGACGCCCCGGACCGCGTGGCGCGGGTGGCCGCCCGGTCCGCGGGCGACCTGACCGACGCCGAGCGCACCCGGCCGCTCCTGCCCACCGATGCCGCGTATGTGATCTACACGTCCGGCTCGACCGGGCGGCCCAAGGGAGTCGTGGTGGACCACCTCGGGTTCACCAAGATGGTTTTCGACCTGATCACGCGGTTCGACGTCTCGCCGGGCACCCGGATGCTGCAGTTCGCGCCGTCCAGTTTCGACGCGTCGATCTGGGAGTGGTCGATGGCGCTGCTCGGCGGCGGCACGCTGGTGCTGACCGACGAGCTGAGCAGGCTGCCCGGCCCGGCCCTGGTCGACCTGATCGCCGAGCAGCGGGTCAACCTGCTGGCGTTCCCTCCCGCTGTCGCCGCGGCGCTGCCCGACGGCAGCACCCTGCCCTCCGACCTGACCATGGTGGTCGCCGGCGAGGCGTGCCAGAAGGAGGTCGTGACGCGCTGGTCGGACAGCGTCCGCATGTTCAACGGCTACGGCCCGACCGAGACCGTGCTCGCCGCCACCGCCGCGGGCCCGCTGCACGGGCCCGAACGCCCGGCGATCGGCAGGCCGTTGGCGGCGCATCGGGTGTACCTCCTGGACTCCGCACTGCGCCCGGTACCGGCCGGGGTGACCGGGGAGATCTACGTCAGTGGCGGCCTGGCCCGCGGCTACCTGAACCGGCCGGGCTTGACCGCGACGCGATTCGTGGCATCTCCGTTCGATCCCAGCGGCGAGCGGATGTACCGCACCGGCGACCTGGCCCGCTGGGACGACCGCGGTGTGCTGCACTACACGGGCCGCGTGGACGACCAGGTGAAGCTGCGCGGGTACCGGATCGAACTGGGCGAGGTCGAGGCCGCGTTGCGCGACGCGCCCGCGGTCGGTGACGCGTCCGTGGTGCTCGGTGAGGATGGCGGCGGCAAACGGCTGGTCGGCTACGTCGTCCCGGTCCCCGGCAACGAGCTGCCGGACGTGGACCTGGTGCGCGAGCACGTGTCCGGGGCGCTTCCCGACTACATGGTGCCCGCCGCGCTGGTTGCGCTGGAGACCCTGCCGCTGACCCCGAACGGCAAGGTGGACCGCGCAGCGCTGCCCGAGCCGGGCGCCGTGGCACGGCCCACCGGCCGCGCTCCGAGAACCCCGCTGGAGGAGACCATCGCGTTCGCCTTCACCCGCGTGCTGGGGCTGGACTCGATCGGCATCGACGACGACTTCTTCGTCCTGGGCGGGCACTCGCTGCTGGCCACGAAGGTGATCGCCCGGCTGCGGTCGATGCTGAACCTGGAGGTGCCGATCCGGGCGCTGTTCGAGGCTCCGACGGTCGCGGGCCTCGCGCTGCGGATCGGCGGCGCGGCGGCAGCACGCCCGCCGCTGCTGCCTGCGCCCCGCGACGGCAGGCAGACCGGCCTGTCCTTCGCGCAGCAGCGCCTGTGGTTCCTGGAACGGCTGCAGGAAGACGAGGCCGCCGGCATGTACAACGTGCCGATCGCGGTGCGGTTGTCCGCGGCTGCCGACGAGCCCGCGCTGCGCGCCGCGCTCGCCGACGTGACCGCGCGGCACGAGGTGCTGCGCACCGTGTACGCCGACGACGGCGGCGCCGCCGCGCAGCGGGTCCTCGATCCGCGGCCCGAGGTGCCGGTCACCGTCGTGCGGATCGGGGCCGACGACCTGGACGACGCGCTCGCGACCCAGGCGGACACAAGGATCGACTTGACCGGGACGCCGCTTCGCTGCGTGCTGTACGAAGTGGACAACGGCGAGCACGTGCTGCTCCTGGTGATCCATCACATCGCATTCGACGGCGCGTCGATCACGCCCCTGGTGCGCGATCTCTGCACCGCGTACTCGGCGCGGATCGCCGGGCACGCCCCCGACTGGACGCCGCTCTCCGTGCAGTACGGGGACTATGGCGTGTGGCAGCGCGACTTCCTCGGCGACGCCGACGATCCGGACAGCGTGTCCGCGCGGCAGCTCGACTACTGGCGCAGGGCGCTCGAGGGTATCCCCGAGGCTCTGGACGTCGCGACCGACTACCTGCGCCCCGCGGCGTCCCGGTACGAGGGCGAGGAGCTGCCGTTCGAGGTCCCGGCGCAGCTCCACCGCGACCTGACCCGCCTCGCGGCCGATCTGGACGCCAGCCTGTTCATGGTGGTCCAGGCCGCGTTCGCGACGCTGCTCACCCGGCTCGGCGCGGGCACCGACATCCCGGTCGGCACACCGGTCGCCGGACGGGACGACGAGGCGTTGGAGGACCTGATCGGGTTCTTCGTCAACACCCTGGTGCTGCGGACCGACACCAGTGGCGATCCGACGTTCGCCGAGCTGGTCGACCGGGTGCGGGAGACGGACCTGGCCGCGTACGCCAACCAGGATCTGCCGTTCGAGCACCTGGTTGAGGCGCTGAACCCGAACCGGTCACTGACCCGGCAGCCGCTGTTCCAGTACATGCTGACGATGACAAGCCGAGTGGATACGACCGCGGAGGCGGCCGCGTTGTTCGGATCGGTCGAGCCGGTTCCGTTGCGCCGTGCCAAGTTCGACCTCTCGCTGCTGCTCGACGAGCGCTTCGTCGACGGCGAGCCGAGCGCGATGGTCGGCGTCCTTGAGTATCGCAACGAGCTCTACGCCCGAAGTACCGCGCAGCGCACCATCGACCGGTTCCTGGCACTGCTGACCGCGGTAGTCACGGATCCGCACGCCCGCCTGAGCGAACTGGGCGCGCTGCCGGCAGCGGAGCAGGCGCACCTTCGCGCGCTGGGCACCGGTCCGGTCACCGCGGAGCGCTACGAGGGTGTCGTGGCCCGCGTACGGGCGCGCGCCGCAGCCCACCCCGACGACATCGCGGTGGTCGGCCCGGACGGTGCCACCACTTACGCCGACCTGGTCGGCCGGGCCAGCGCGCTGTCCCGGCGGCTGACCGGCAGCGAGCGGGTGGCCGTGCTGTCCGACCGCGGTGCCGGCCACATCGCCGCCGTGCTGGGCGTGCTGGGCGCGGGTCGGGCATACGTACCGTTGGATGTCACGGCACCCCCGAGCAGGCTCGTCGACACCCTGCTGGACAGCGGGGCGAGCCAGCTGGTGGTCGACGAGACCCACAGCGGTCTCGGCACCGAACTGCTCACCGTGCTGGCCGATCAGCACGATGTGCGGGTCGAGCTGGTGCCGCTGGGGGACCGGGTGGACGACGCCGCCGATCTCGCGCCGGACGTGGACGCCCCGGAAGCGCTCGCCTACGTGATCTTCACGTCCGGGTCGACCGGCCGGCCGAAGGCGGTCGCGGTCCACCGCGCGGGCATGGTCAACCACCTGCTCGCCAAGGTCGAGGGACTGCGGTTCACCCCGAAGGACCGGCTCATGCACAACGCGCCGGTCACCGTCGACATCTCGGTGTGGCAGATGCTGACGCCGCTGCTGGTCGGCGGCGTGGTGCGGGTGGTGGACCGCGACGTGGCCCGCGAGCCGCGCGTGCTGTTCGAGACCGTACGGAGCGAGGACGTCACCGTGCTGGAGGTGGTCCCGTCCCTGCTGTCCGCCGCGCTCGACCGGTGGGAGACCGACGGCACAGAGGTCGACCTCGGCCGACTGCGCTGGCTGGCGATCACCGGCGAGGCGCTGCCGCCGGACCTGTGCAACCGTTGGCTGGCCAGGTTCCCACGGGTACCGCTGATGAACTGCTACGGCCCGACCGAGTGCGCCGATGACGTCACCCACGCCGTGATCCGCGCGCCGCTGGCGGCGGCCCAGCGGGTACCGATCGGCAGGCCGCTGCGCAACACGACATTGCACGTGCTCGGCCCCGATCTGCGCCCGGTACCCAGCGGCGTGCCCGGCGACCTGTACGTGAGCGGCGCCGGTGTGGGCGTCGGCTACCTGGGCCTGGCCGCGCGCACCGCGACCGCGTTCGTGGCCGATCCGGCAGCGGCGGACGGCAGCCGGATGTACCGCACCGGCGACGTGGTCCGCTGGGGCCCGGACGGCGACCTGGAATTCCTGGGCAGGCTTGACGATCAGGTCAAGGTCCGTGGGTTCCGGATCGAGCTGAGCGAGGTCGAGACCGCGCTGCGCGCGCTGCCCTACGTCAGGGAGGCCGCGGTGCGTGTGGACGGGAAGGACGGAAACACGTGGCTGTCCGGCTACGTCGTGCCCGTCCCGGGCGCGCAGGTGCCGACCACCGCGGTCATGAAGGCCGATCTCGCGGCTGCCCTGCCCGACTACATGGTGCCGTCCGCGGTGCTGTTGCTCGACGAGCTGCCGCTGACGGCCAACGGCAAGGTGGACCGCCCCGCGCTGACGGCGATCGAGCCGAGCGCGTCCGAGGAGAGCCGCGAGCCGCGGACGCCGGCGGAGAGGTTGGTGTGCACCGTGTTCGCGGAGGTACTCGGCAAGACCGGCGTCGGTCTTGACGACGACTTCTTCGAGGTGGGCGGGCACTCGTTGCTGGCGATCTTCGCACTGGGCCGGCTGCGCGCCGAGACAGGCGTCGATCTGCCGGTCCGCGCGCTGTTCGAGGCGCCCACCCCGGCCGCGCTGGCAGCGCTGCTGCCCGAGGCCGAGCAGTCGGGCCGGCCGCCGTTGCGGCCCGCCGCCCCGCTCGCCGACGGCGAGCACTGGCCGCTGTCGTTTGCGCAGCGCAGGTTGTGGTTCCTCAACCACATGGCCGAAGGCGGCACCGGCACGTACAACGTGCCCATGGCGGTTCGCTATTCGGGCGTGCCTGACCCGGTGGCGTTCGAGGCGGCGCTCGGCGACATCGTGGCCCGCCACCAGGTCCTGCACACGGTCTTCCCCCAGGACGCCGACGGAGTGCCGCAGCAGGTGCCGAGGCCGGAGTTCCGGCCGCGGCTGCGGGTCGTGGACGTGCCGGCCGCGAGCCTTGCGGCCGAGCTGGCACGTGAGGTGGACCGCGGCTTCGACCTGGAGACCGAGTGCCCGGTGCGGGCCCACCTGTACCGGCTGGACGACGGCGAGTCGGTGTCGCTCATGGTGTTCCACCACATCGCGGTGGACGGTGTGTCGACCGGACCGCTGCTGCGGCAGTTCGTCGAGGCGTACACGGCGCGGCTCGCGGGCCGGGCGCCGGACTGGGCGCCAGAGGCCTTGCAGTACACGGATTTCGCGGTGTGGCAGCGAGATCTGTTCGGTTCCGAGCGGGATCCGGACGGCCCGCTGTCGACGCAACTGGCCGAGTGGCGCGAGGTGCTTGCCGATCTGCCGGACGAACTGGAGCTGCCACGCGACTTCGCGCGGCCCGTGGTCAGCGGCCACGCGGGCGACATGGTCCGCTTCGATCTCGACGCCGAACTGCATCGCACGCTGGCCAAGTTGGCCCAAGAGCACAACAGCACGCTGTTCATGGTCATGCAGGCCGCCGTCGCGGCGCTGCTCACCAAGCTGGGTGCCGGTACGGACATCCCGCTGGGCAGTACGGTCGCCGGCCGCGACGACGAGGGCCTGCACGACATGATCGGGTTCTTCGTGAACACGCTCGTGCTGCGCACCGACACCAGCGGGGACCCGAGTTTCGTGGACCTGCTGAGTCGGGTCCGGGAGACCGACCTGGCCGCGTACGCCCGGCAGGACGTGCCGTTCGAGTACCTCGTGGAGGAGCTCAACCCGGCCCGGTCGCTGGCCAGGCATCCGCTGTTCCAAGTGCTGGTGCAGTTCACCGCGGGCGATGGCGCGTCGGTGCTGGGGCTGCCGGGCTTCGACTGCCGCGAGGAGCCGCTCCACACCACGCGGCCGAAGGTGGACCTGGCCTTCGACCTGTTCGAGCGGCGGTCGGACGGCGCACCGGACGGCATCGCCGGCGTCCTCGTGTTCAGCTCGGACCTGTTCACCCGGACTTCGGCACAGGGGTTGAGTGAGCGGCTGATCCGGCTGCTGCGCGCTGTCGCCGAACGGCCGGACGAGCGGCTGGGCTCAATAACGGTGCTGGAGCCGGGCGAGCGGGAGCGCATTCTGGTCCGGCGCAACGACACACATGCTGCCGTGCCGACCGCGCTGCTGCCCGGCCTGTTCGCCGAGTCGGTGCGCCGAAACCCGGACCGGGTCGCACTGCGCTGCGGCACGCATGCGCTCACCTACCGGGAACTGGACAGGCGGGTCGGCCGGTTGGCCGCCGTGCTCCTCGCGCAGGGGGCCGGTCTGGACACGGTGATCGGCATCGCGCTGCCGCGTGTGACCGACCTGGTGGTCGCCGCGCTCGCGGTGGTTCGCGCCGGGGCGGCGTACCTGCCGCTGGACCCCGACCATCCGGTCGAGCGCATCCGCTACATGCTGGAGGACGCGCGACCGCTGCTGGTGATCACCGACGCGGCGACGTCGGCCGCGCTGCCGGACACGGACGTGCCGCGGCTGCTGGTGGACGAGCTGGACGAGGCGGACGGGACGGCCCCCGCGGAGCCGGCAGGGTTGCTGCCGGACCACGCCGCGTACCTGATCTACACGTCCGGCTCGACCGGCCGCCCGAAAGGCGTCGCCGTGCCGCACGGTGCGCTGCGCAATCTGCTGACCGACATGCGCGGCAGACTGGCGGTCGCGGCGGCGGAGCGCTTCCTCGCGACCACCACGTTCGGCTTCGACATGGCCAACCTGGAGCTGTTCGTCCCACTGCTGGCGGGCGGCGAGGTCGTGCTCGCGGACCGGGCGGCGGTGCGTGACGCGCAGGCGCTGACGGCATTGATCAGGGCAGAGCGGATCGACGTCATGCAGGCGACCCCGAGCCTCTGGCGGGCGCTGCTGGATGCGGACGCCGCGGCACTGCGAGGACTGCGTGTGATCACCGGCGGGGAGGCGATCAGCGAGCCGTTGGCGGCCGACCTGGCCGCGGCGGCCCACTCGGTGCTCAACGTCTACGGCCCGACCGAGACCACGATCTGGTCCGCGTCGTCCGAGGTGGACACCGAGCGGGCCGGGGCGCCCGCGATCGGCCTGCCGATCGCGAACACCCAGGTGTACGTGCTGGATTCCGCGCTGCGACCGGTGCCGGACGGTGTGCTGGGCGAGCTGTACATCGCCGGTGACGGGCTCGCCCGCGGCTACCACGACCGTCCCGGTCTGACCGCGGACCGGTTCACCGCCGACCCGTTCGGCCCGCCCGGCTCCCGGATGTACCGCACGGGCGACCTGGCGCGCTGGGGCCGCGACGGTCAGCTCGAGTACGTCGGCCGCCGTGACCACCAGGTCAAGATCCGCGGATTCCGGATCGAGCTGGGCGAGGTCGAGGCCGCGCTGCGCGCGCTTCCGGGCGTCCAGGACGCCCTCGTGACGGTCGACGGCGAACGGTCGCGGCTGCTCGGCTATGTGGTGCCCGAGCCGGGTGCCGAGCCGGAGCCGGTGCAACTGCGCGCGCAGCTCGTCGAGTGGCTCCCGGAGTACCTGCGTCCGTCCGTGCTGGCCGTGTTGGATGCCTGGCCGCTGACTCCCAACGGCAAGGTGGACCGGGCGGCGCTGCCGATGCCGGAGGCGGCGGTCACCGACCAGCGCGCACCGGAGACGGTGCTGGAGGAGCTGCTGTGTGGCGTGTTCGCCGAGGTGCTCGGCCTGCCCGAAGTGGGTGTACTGGACGACTTCTTCGAGCTCGGCGGGCACTCGCTGCTCGCCCCCGGGCTGATCGGTCGCGCCGTCCGGGCCGGGCTCCGGTTGGACATCGCGGACCTGTTCACCCATCGCACGGCCGCCGGGCTGGCCGCGGTCGCGGGCGAGCGGCAGCCGGCTGAGCAGGCAGCGGCCTGGCGCGGCGAGGCGATGGGCCGCGTGTTCGACGACGCCGAGGGTGTCGAGGAGTTCGACCCGGTCGCCCCGGTGCTTCCGATCCGGCCGGACGGCGATCGTGCCCCGCTGTTCTTCGTGCACAGCGGCGTCGGTTTCGCAATGCCGTACATCGGCCTGGCCCGGCGCCTGGAGCCGGGGCACCCGGTCTACGGCCTGCAGTCGCCCGCGCTGTCCGGTGCGGCGGGGTTGCCCGAGAGCATGGGGGACCTGGCCGACGAGTATCTCGCCCGCATCCGGGAGATCCAGCCCGAGGGCCCGTACCACCTGCTCGGCTGGTCGTTCGGCGGCCTGGTGGTGCAGGAGCTCGCGGTCCGGTTGCGGAAGGCGGGAGCGCAGGTCGCCCTGGTGGTGAATCTGGACGGCTACCCGGAGCACGCCCAACCGGCGGAGCAGCGGTCCGAGTCCGAGATGCTGGTGAACGTCCTGGAGGTGATCGGGCACGATCGGGCCCGGTTCGAGGGCCGCGACCTCACCGCGGACGACGTGCTGGACGTGCTGCGCCGCGACGAGCATCCGCTGCTCGTGCTCGGCGAGGACACAGTGCGCCGGATCATGGCGCTGTCCCACCGGCATGGGGCGCTGCTGCGGGAGTTCGTGCCGCAGCACTACGACGGTGAGATGCACCTGGTGGTCGCCACCGCGGACCGCGACGACGCGGAGCAGGCGGCGCTGGCCGACCGCTGGCGGCCGTACGTCGCGAAACTCACCGGGCACGCCGTGGACGTCGGGCACGAGTACCTCATGCACCCGGCTCCGCAGGCATGGCTCGCCGCCGTGATCAACCGTCTGCTGAAGGGCGGCTCGGCCTGATGGGTGTGCAGGAATTCGATGCCGTGTCCAGACGACCGGAGACCCAGATGAAAGGTAGTGCGGCATGACCACGCAGGTGGTGCGGGCCCGGGAGAGTCCTCTGGCGTCGGCCTTGATCGAGATCGAGACGGTGGCGGGCCGACGGCTGCGCAGGCTGCGCCGTGCGCCCGGCAGGCTGGTCGGAATCATCATGAACCCGATCATCGTGCTGGTGGCGTTCGGCTATCTGCTCGGCGGATCGGTGGTGGCGCCCGGCAACGGCGACTACACCGAGTACATCTTCGCCGGTGGGCTGATGCAGGTGGGCCTGGCCGGCATCACGCCCACGGCGGTGGCCGTCGCGCTGGACCTGCGCAGTGGTCTCGTCGACCGGCTGCGCTCGCTGCCGATCTCCAGGGCCACTGTGCTGATCGGCAACTCGCTGGCCGATCTGGTGATGGGTCTGCTGGGCATCGCCGTGGTCACCCTCGCCGGCCTCGTCCTCGGCTGGCGCCCGCACGCCGACCCGCTGTCCGTGCTCGCCGGGTTCGGGGTGGCGGCCGTGTTCGTCTACGCCATGGTGTGGGTCGGCATCATGCTCGGCCTGCTCTGGCGCAACCTGGAGACCATCGAGTCGGTCGGCGGCCTCATCGCGGTGCTGTTCTCGTTCCTGTCCACGGGCTTCATCTCGCCTGACAAGATGCCGGCGCTGGTCCGCCCGATCGCCGAGTGGAACCCGGTCAGCGCCGTGGTCACGGCGGTGCGCGAGCTGTGGGGCAACCCGCAGAACGTCTCCGGGTTCGCCGCCACCCACTCCGCCCTCGTGGTCGTGGTGTCCCTCACGGCCGTGCTGCTGATCACCGGCGTGATCAGCATTCGGCGCTACCGGACCAGTACGCACTGAGCAAGCCCATCGAAGGAGTTCTGATGCAGATGGAGACGTCATGACCGCGCAATCGGCCAACGCGCGCGACGACCTGCGTTTCCCGGACCTGGCAGACCCGCGCACGTTCATCGACGTCGACCTGCCCGCGATGTGGCGCGAGCTGCGCGCCAAGGCGCCGGTCCACTGGAATCCGCCCGCCGAGGACCGGCCCGGATTCTGGGCGATATCCCGCTATGAGGATGTCCTGGCGGTCTACAAGGACAACAAGCGGTTCACGTCGGAACAGGGCAACGTGCTGTCCACGTTGCTGCAGGGTGGTGACTCCGCGGCCGGCAAGATGCTCGCCGTCACCGACGGCCTCCGGCACCGCGATACCCGCAAGCTGATGCTGAAGTCGTTCTCACCGCGGGTGCTGGAGCATGTCGGCCAGCTGGTGCGCAGGCGTACCCAGCGGCTGATCGCGGAGGTGGTCGCGCGGGGGGAGGCGGACTTCGCCACCGATGTCGCGGACCACATCCCGATCAACACCATCGGCGACCTGATGGACATCCCGGTCGCCGATCGCGGCAAGTTGGTCGACTGGAACAACCGCACCCTGTCCCGCTATGACGAGAACGACTCGCAGCTCGAGGAGCGGCTGGCACGCAACGAGATCCTGCTCTACTTCGGTGAGCTGGCCAAGCAGCGCCGCAGGTCGCCGGGGGAGGACGTAGTCAGCGCGCTGGCCACCGGACTGGTGGACGGGGAGCCGCTGTCCGAGGACGAGATCGTCTTCAACTGCTACAGCCTGGTGCTCGGCGCGGACGAGTCCAGCCGGATGTCCTCGATCGGCGCGCTGGTCGCGTTCGCCGAGCACCCGGACCAGTGGCGGGCACTGAAGGACGGGGAGGTCAGCATCGCCGACGCCACCGAGGAGGTGTTGCGCTGGACGACGCCTGCCATGCATTTCGGGCGTCGCGCGATCGAGGACGTGCCGTTGGGGAGCGAGGTGATCAGCGCGGGCGACGTGGTGACCCTGTGGAACGCCTCGGCGAACTTCGACGAGGACGCCTTCCCGGACGCGCAGCGGTTCGATCTCGGCCGCAAGCCCAACCGGCACGTCGCGTTCGGCCACGGCCCGCATTACTGCATCGGCGCGTTCCTGGGGCGCGCACACGTTTCCGCGGTGCTGGAGGCCTTGCGCGACCAGGTCGCCGAAATTGAACTGCGCGGCGAGCCGCGGCGACTGTTCTCCAATTTCGTTTACGGGTACCTAGGGCTGCCGGTTGCAATAACCGCAGAACGCTGAAGTTGCGTATAGGAGGAGTGGGGAAATGAGCGGCAATCCTTTTGATGACGAGAATGGCACCTTCAGGGTGCTGGCCAACTCGGAGGAACAGTATTCGCTCTGGCCGTCGTTCGCGGAGGTGCCGGCCGGCTGGACCGTGGTGCTCGAGGAGAGCACCCGAGCCGAGGCGCTGGAGTACGTGGAGACGCACTGGAGCGACATGCGGCCCAAGTCGTTGCGGGATCGCGTGGCCCAGCGGTGACGCATGCCATCAGGGCCGAGGGCCTCGCCCGGCGCTATGGCGGGGTGACCGCGCTGGCCGGCATCGACCTCGACGTGGATGCGGGTGCGGTGCTGGGCCTGCTCGGCCCCAACGGGGCGGGCAAGACGACCGCGGTCCGCATCCTGTCCACGCTGCTGGCGCCGAGTGGCGGCCGGGCCGAGGTGGCCGGGTTCGATGTGGCTCGCGAGCCGGCGCAGGTGCGCAGGCGGATCGGGCTGGCCGGGCAGTACGCGGCAGTCGACGAACTGCTCACCGGCCGCGAGAATCTGGTGATGTTCGGCAGGCTGCTGCACATGAGCCGGCGGACGGCGCGGGCACGCGCGGATGAGCTGGTGCGGCGGTTCGAGCTGACCCAAGCCGCCGACCGCCCGGCGGGCACCTACTCCGGCGGCATGCGCAGGCGGCTGGACCTGGCCAGCTGCCTGATCGGGTCGCCGGAGGTGCTGTTCCTGGACGAGCCGACGGTCGGGCTGGACCCGGCGAGCCGGATCGTCCTGTGGAGCACCGTTCGCGGCCTGGTCGACGACGGCATGACTGTTCTGCTCACCACCCAGTACCTGGACGAGGCCGACTGGCTGGCCGACGAGATCGCGGTGATCGAGTCGGGCCTGGTGATCGCGGCAGGCACGCCGGACGAGCTCAAGCGCAAGGTCGGTGAGGACCGGCTGGAGGTGCAGTTGGTCGCCTCGGCCGGCGCTGACGAGGTCGCCACCACCACCGCGGCGGCTGTGCGCGCGCTCACCCCGATCGCTCAGTCGCCGCCTACCGTGGACGATGTGACCGGGCGGGTATCAGTGCAGCTCAACGATGGCGCCCAGGGGGTCGGTGCCGCCGCGATCGCGCTCCGCGAGGCCGGCGTGGACGTCGCGGACTTCGTGCTGCGCAGGCCGACGTTGGACGACGTGTTCCTCAACCTGGTCGGCCACTCCGCCGACAACGGATGAAGCCCGTCGGCGGTCCGGGATCCTCGGCTGCTGACGGGCTCCGATTCGTGCGTTTCTGTATTTTCGACGTTTTTCCAGTGCCTCATCGCATCCGATCGAGGCGAGTCAGAACTCGGAGGACGAGGTATGAGCGAAGTGAGCAGTGTTCGGGTGCGTGAGGACATGTATGCGGGGTGGCTGAGCGCCGCGGTGTACTGCGCCGCACAGTTGCGGGTGGCCGATCATCTGGCCGATGGAGTGCGCGGCATCGACGAACTGGCGGAGCGGACCCGCACGCACGCCGGGTCTCTCTACCGTCTGATGCGCGCGCTGGCCGGCGCCGGATACTTCCGTGAGGAGGAGAACCGGCAGTTCGGGACGACGCCAAAGGCCGAGTTCCTGCGCACCGACACAGAGGATTCGGTCAAGGACCTTGTGCTGTTCTACGGCCGAGAGGTCTACCGGGCCTACGGGGCGCTGCCCGAGGCCGTGCGCACCGGCGAGCGCGCGTTCGACATGGAGTACGGCATGCCGCTGTGGGACTACCTGAACACGGTGGAGGACACCGGCGACGCGTTTCGCAAGGGAATGGGCGCCGCCACTTGGACCGAGCAACTGCCGCTGCCGCGGGCGTACTCCTTCGACGGCATCGGCACCCTGGTCGATGTCGGAGGCGGCACGGGCTCGATGCTCGCCGCCGTGCTTCACGAGCACCCCGGAATGAAGGGCGTGCTCGTGGAGATCTCCGCCGGAATCGACCTCACCATGCGCCACTTCAAGGAAGCGGGTGTGCAGGACCGTGTCGAAGTGCGCGAGGGCAGCGCTTTCGACGAGCTCCCCGAGGGTGACGCCTACCTGATCAGCTGTGTGCTGCACGCGATGGACGACGAGCAGAGCGTTCGCGTACTGCGCCGGATGCGGGAGTCGATTAGGCCCGGTGGCCGGGTGGTCATCCTGGAGCGGATTGTGCCGGCGGGCAATGAGCCGGGCCTGGCCCGGATGCTGGACCTGACCATGATGCTGATGAACGGCGGCAAGGAGCGCACCGAGCTGGAGTGGCGGACGCTGTTCTCCGCCAGTGGTTTCCGGTTCACCCGTGCGGTGGAGATGCCGTACTTCAGCGGCGGTGCGGAGCTCTACGCCATCGAGGGCGTGCCCGCCGAGGACTGAGGAACAGCGAGGGGACACCTCTGCCTGCGGTGATCCGGTCTGCCTGGGACCGGATCACTCGGGGGAGGAGATGAGTACCAGCGCGAAGTACGCCGCGCATTTTGACGCTGCGTGATGCTTTCCCGCCAGCCGGTCTGGGCTGCTCGCGGCCGGGCGGGCGGGGATGCCGGGCCAGGCCGATGGCCACCCCGTGGTGGCAGGCGCCCAGGTGAGGCCGAGTGCTTCGGACGCGATCTCGGTGATTTCGCCGGATCTCACGCGTCTGACCTCTTGCTCAGCCCCGCCAGGGCCCCAGCGGATCTGCCCTGGCCACGTCTGGTCCGGCCAGTCCCCCTC
>NZ_JBQQCG010000130.1:0-22771 GCF_052245575.1 Streptomyces sp. 2A115
AAGGAGAGTTACGCGGTGGCCCACCTCCTGTTCAGGGAGCGGTACCCATCCGTGGAAGTGCGCCCCGGGCAGACGCCCGCGCACTCCCAGCCGCTGATCCCGTACACCACGACGAGGGACACCATCGTCTTTTTGCTCGCCCTGTGACTCTCGACTCTCCTGGTCGACGTCGGCGCGCCGCTCGTCGAGCCGCTTACTCAGCTCGGTGAGCCCGGCACCGAGCCTGCCCGAGCCACCCTGGCACTCGAGACATGACCCGTCCCTTAGAACTGAGTGTCAGGAATGTGTACTTCCATCCCGGCCATGTCGGCTGTCACAGGGATTTGGCAGGTGAGGCGGCTGTTGGAGGTGCGTGACGCCGGTACGCCCTCGAGGATCATCTCCTCGTTTTCGTCAGCCGGAGGGAGGAGCGGCAGGTGCTTTTCGTCGATGTAGGCGTGACAGGTTCCGCAGGAAGCGCAGCCGCCGCAGTCGCCGATGATGCCGGGCACGAGATGGTCGAGTGCCGCTTGCTTGAGGCTCTGGCCGATGGCGGCCTCCACGGGGTGCGGTGTTCCGTCGGCCTCGATGAATCTGATCACTGGCACGTCAGGCACGCCTTTCTGCGGTGGATTGGTGTCGCTTCATCAGTTCGGACAGCGGGAGGTCTTCGGAGGCGGCTTCATCCCCGGTCATGGCGGCCCGCGCCGTGACGAGTTGCCGGGCGGCCGTGAAATCCCGCGGCCGGTTGACCGCGTGCAGGCCGGTGATGATGCCGTTGCGCAGATACACCACGCTGAAGGAGTTCGATGACGGGTCGCCGCGGACGACTTCTGTGTCGCCGGTCTGCGGCAGGCCGGCCATCTGGATCTTGTGGTCGTACTGATCGGACCAGAACCAGGGCGCCGTGAAGCGCTCGGTCGGCTTTCCGCACAGGGTCCGGGCCGCGGTTCTGGCCTGGTCAGTGGCGTTCTGAACGGATTCGAGGCGTACGCTGCGGCCGAGGAAACCGTGCCACTGTCGCGTGCAGTCGCCCGCGGCGACGATGTCGGGGTCCGCGGTCCGGGCCACGGCGTCGACCAGGACACCGTCGTCGACGGCCAGTCCCGCGGCGGCGGCGAGGGTGTCGTTCGGAGCGATCCCCACGCCAGTCAGGATCAGGTCGGCTCTGACCACGGTGTCATCGCTGAGCTCCGCAAGGAGGGCTCCGTCGCGCCGGGCGACGCTGCGCACGGACACGCCTGTGCGCAGATCGACACCGTGATTGCGGTGCTCGCGTTCGACGAAGGCGGAGACGGCCGGTGGGCACGTCCGGGCCAGGACTCGCGGCTGGGCCTCTACGAGCGTCACCGCGATCCCCATGTCGGTCGCGGCGGCCGCCGTCTCCAGGCCGATGAATCCGCCACCGACGATCAGTAGGGTGCCACCGGACTGCAGTTCCTGCCGCAGCGCGATCGCGTCGTCGAGGTGATGCAGAGTCCTGCCTGGGACGTGGCCGGAGCCGAATCGGAGAGGACGCGGACTGCCACCGGTGGTGAGAGCCAGCTTGTCGTAGCGCAGCGTGCGCCCGTCGGCCAAGGCGACGGATCGTGTCCGGCGGTCAATCCCGACCGCGGCAGTGTCGAGTTCGACCTCGATGCCGGCGTTGGTGTAGGCGTCCAGGGCGCGAATCCGCAGTGCCACCTGATCGACTTTGCCGTGCAGGAACGCCTTGGACAGCGGCGGGCGCTGGTAGGGCAGGTGGGGTTCGGCCCCGACGAGCAGAATTCGGTCGCTGAAACCGTTCTGCCGCAGTGCCACGGCCAGTTCCGAGCCGGCCTGTCCCGCACCGACGATGACGACGGTCTTCACCGGTGCACCCGTCGGATGGTGACCGGCAACGCCGTCAGCTGCCGCATCAGGGAGTGGGCCGCCCATTCGTGATCGTCCCCGACCAGTGCGATATCGACATCGGGCGCGGTCAGCGCGGTCACGGCGATCTCAGTGAGCATCCGGGCCACGTTCCTGCCTGGGCACAGATGGGCACCGCCGCCGAAGGTCGCGCCGTGCTGGATCTGCCGGGTCAGCCGGTAGCTGTCGGGGTCGTCGAAGACCTCGGGATCGCGATTGGCCGCGGCCCACATCATGAGGACCGGTGTGCCGGCGGGGACGGAGACGCCGTTGTACTCGACGTCCTGCAGCGTCAGTCGCTGACTGAGCATCAGCGGGGACTCCAGACGTGTGCCCTCGTAGAAGGCACTGGTGACCAACGCCGGGTCGGCACGGACCTGTTCCAGGGCCGTCCCGTCGCTCAGCATGCGGAAGACCACGTTCTCGATCGCCACACCGATCGTGTGGAAGCCGTCGAAGAAGTTCGAGGCCACCAACGAGCCGATGTCCTCCGGCTTGCCCTCCATGTCGATCGTGGTGAGTTCGGCCGCCATGTCGTCGAGAAGCGCGTTGCCTCCGTCCGACCAGGCCTTCCGAACGGCTTCTCCGACCACGTCCATGTACGTCGCCGCAGCAGAGAACAGGCGCTGCGACTGCTCGGGCGTGCGGGTGAGCAGGAACGTCAGGCTCATCTCCTCCATGAGGTGCTGGACGTGCGCCGCCTGGTCGCTGCTCAGCCCGAGTTGCTCGGCCCAGAAGCGGGTGACGAACCGCCCGGCGAACTCCCGGGAGAAGTCGGTCCGGTCGCGCCCGGCGCACTCCTTGACAAGTTCCTGTGCGAGGCGTGCGGCGGCGGGAGCGAAACGGAGGATGTTCCGGGGCAGCAGTTGCCGGACCAGGAGATTACGGTACGGCTGGTGCAGCGGAGGGTTGGAGGTGAACACCTGGTTCCGCAGGAACCTGCCGTACCCTTCGGTCTGTTCGGGATCCGGTTTGGTCACGGGCCCGGAGCCGAGATCCGCTTCGGTGGCCATCCACAAGACGATGTCCGCGGGCACGTTGCCCAACGCCGGATTCGCCGCAAGCGTTCTGGCGTCTTTGTTACGGAGCACGACGAGACTGTTCATCGGGCCCCGGAGAAAGTCGGTTCCTTCTCGGCCCCGCAACTCCCATGCCGCTTCCACGAAGTTGCGTGAGAAATTGTCGAATGTGATGAAGTCCTCAATGGCGGGAAGATCTGCCACCGAAGTCAGCTGTGTGGAGGACATGGGTTTAACTACCACCTTTCTGTAATGAGCTGTGGACAGGGCCGGGTCAGTCGCCCAGGACTCGTCGAAGGTATGCGTTGCCGAAGCGCCGATCCGGATCGAGGCGGTCACGCAGTGCGGTGAATTCACCGAAGCGCGGATACGCCGCCGCGAAGTAGTCGGCGTCACGTGTGTGCAGCTTGCCCCAGTGCGGGCGTCCGCCGTGCGCGGTGAAGATGCGCTCCGCCGCGGCGAAGTACTCACGGAAGGGCATGCCCCGGTAGGTGTGGACGGCGATGTACCCGCTCTCACGGCCCCACGCCGTGGAGAGGGTGATGTCGTCCGCGGGTGCCGTACGCACTTCGACGGGAAAGCTGATCCGCAGATCCGAACGGTCAACCATGGCCTTCAACTCGCGCAGGGCGCCGATCAGTGCCTCGCGCGGGAGGGCGTACTCCATCTCGATCATCTTCACCCGGCGGGGGGATGTGAAGACCTTGTACGGGATGTCCGTGTAGCTGCGGGCGGAAAGAGCCCGGCTCGACACCCTCGCTATGGCCGGGACGGCGGCGGGCACGGCCCGCCCCAGCGAGTTGGCTGCCTGGAAAACACCGTTGGAGAGAAACTCGTCCTCGAACCAGCCTCTGAACCGGCCCATCGGGGCGAGCGGACCTGTGCTGCGGTTGTTTCGCAGGGTGTTGCAGTTTCCGGTGTGCGGGAACCAGTAGAACTCGAAGTGATCGTTGGCCGCGTGGAGTTCGTCGAAGGTCGCGGTGACCGTGTCGAACGTCATCGGTTCGTCGTGCGCGGTGAGAAGGAACAGTGGTTCCACGGCGAACGTGATGGCACTGACAGCCCCGAGCGCGCCCAGCCCGATGCGTGCAGCGGCGAACACGTCCGGGTTCTCCTTCTCGGAGCACGTGAGCAACGAGCCGTCCGCCGTCACCAGTTCAAGGCCGCGTATCTGG
Source organism: Streptomyces sp. 2A115 (assembly GCF_052245575.1). Lineage (NCBI taxonomy): Bacteria > Bacillati > Actinomycetota > Actinomycetes > Kitasatosporales > Streptomycetaceae > Streptomyces > Streptomyces sp. 2A115. The sequence goes on from NZ_JBQQCG010000130.1 coordinate 4,064, forward strand.
GCCGCGATCGCTGCCGAGCTGCGGCCCGTGCCATGGGTGCCCGTACTGGTCGCGCCGGCGACGGTCTGCTCCATGATGTCGCCCATGCTGGTGAGCGACAGGCCTTCCCGGGCCAGGGCGACGTTCAGGTCCCTGAGTCGTGTGCCCGCTTCCACGGTCACGGTTCCGGCCTCCCGGTCGATGGCGCGAATGCCGGTCAGGCGGTCAGACCGTATCAGCACGCCCTCGGTCGCGGCAGCGGCGGTGAACGAGTGGCCGCTGCCGACGGGCTTCACCGGCAGGCCGTCCTCGGCCGCCTCGCGCACAACGGCGCAGAGCTCATCGACCGAGGCGGGTGCGACGTCCCTCACTGGGCGGGCCGTGACGTTCCCGGCCCAGTTCCGCCACACACTCCTGTTCGCGCGGTTCTTGCCCGTGTGCGCGCCGTAGCGGGTCGTTGCCACGTCCTACTCCTCCTCGGTGAGCTGGGCGGTGGTGCCACGCGCGTATCTAGCGGACGGAACGGATGCGGTACACAAGGAGCGCTCCGACGGCGGCGGCCGCACCTACGAGCGCGAAGAGAAGCGGGTAGCCGCGTTCCGAACTGATGATCGCTCCGGCGATCAACGGGGCGATCGCCGGGGGAACGACCGAGCCGATGTTCATGATGCCGAGGTCCTTGGCCCGACTCTCGGCGTCGGGGAGCACTTGTGTGATCAGAGCCTGGTCGACGGCCATGTACGCACCGAAGCCGCCGCCCATGAGAGCGGATGCCACCATCATGACGGTGAGGCTCGGGGCGCTCGCCAGCAGGAAGCCGGAAGCAGCCTGGAGCAGCGCCGCCAGGGCGACGAAGATCCGTCGTCGGCCGAGGCGGTCGGACAGCACACCGGCGGCGGCGGTGGCCAGAAGGCCGGCCAGGAGATAGAGAACGGTGCAGACCAGCAGGCTGCCGGCCGGATCGGGGACCGTGAGGCCATCGCTGAGGAAGTAGAGCGTGTAACACGTGCCCAGCGAGTTCGCCAGATTCACCAGGAGCCGTCCGCCGAAGGCCCAGGCGAATTCCCGGTTCCTGAGCGAGCTGCCCATCGATGCGAGCAGTTCCCCGATGCTGAGCGGTGCCTCGGCGTTGAAGGCGATGTCGCGATGGGCGGCCAGGAACGGCACCAGGCAGACGATCAGCAGGACCGCGATGACGGCGAACCCGGACATGGGGGAGAGTCCGAAAGCCGACACGAGGGCGATGCCGACGGCCACGCCGAGGGCCTGGGGACCGTAGATGGCGCTGGAGATCATGCCGCGTTGGTCTTCGGGAACGCGGTCGGCGATGATGGCGGTGAGCCCGGCGGTGGCTGCGCTGAGACCGATCATGCTGGCCGCCCACGCCACGACCACACCGGTCACGGTGGTCTGCGCGCCGGTGACGATCAGCCCGACGGCGAAGGCGACAGCGCCCGCCGTGAGCCAGAGTCTGCGCCGGCCGAAGCGGCTGCGGGAACGGTCGCACAGGGCGCCGCACAGGGGCAGGGCGACGAGTGCGACCAGCCCGGAGACACCGTTGACGATGGCGAAGTCGTAGACCTTCGAGGCCGGGTCGATCGCTTCCAGCTGCTGGGGGAGCAGCAGCTGGAGGGGGACGAGGTTTGCCATCCAGAAGCCGAACCACACCAGGCCGTACAGACTGGTCCAGCGGCGCGAGACGGGCGCGGCCGGTCCTTGGGCGGTGGCCGGGCCGAGGGGGCTTGCAAGGGCAGGAGCGGGTGAGTTGAAGTCGGGGAGCATCGGGCTTCCGGGAGAAGGTGGGCCGCGGATGGGGCAGATGGGTCAGAGGAAGGCGTGTCCTTCACCCCGGTACGTGGGGGCCTGGCCGACGATTTCGCTGCCGGACACCAGGTGGAGGGTGTTCACCCGCTCGCACAGTTCGCCGGCTTTGGCGTGCCGGAACCACACGTGGTCGCCGAGGTGCAGTCCGTGAGCTGCCGGACCGAGCACCGGTGTCTGCACTTCCCCCGCTCCTTCCAGCGGGTTCATCCGCAGGCCCCGGGGCCAGCTGAGAGTGGGCAGACGGTCGCGGCCGGGCGGGCCGGAGGCGACCCAACCGCCCCCGAGTACGGTGGCGATCTTGTCCGTGGGACGGCGTACGACCGGCATGACGAAGTAGGCGGCGGGCCGGGGACGGAAGTGTCGGTAGAAGTCGAACAACCCCGGTCCGTACAGGCCCGAACCCGCGCCGATCTCGGTGATGACGTGCTCGGCCGAGGTCTGCTCCACGGAGCCGGTGCCGCCGCCGTTGACGAACTCCAGGGGGGCGACGGTCTCGACTGCGGCGATCGCGGCGGCGCGCCGGTCGGCCAGTTCACGTGCCGACAGACGCTGCATGGCACGGAGCGCGACGCGCTTGAGAGGGGATCCGGGCTGGTTGTCGCCCATGCCGGCGATCTGTCCTTCGTAGGACATGACCCCGGCCAGGTGGAACCCCTGACGGCTCTGGATTGCCCGGGCAAGCGTGACGGCCTGGTGCGGGGTGTGCACGGGAGAGCGGTAGGGGCCCAGGTGGATGCGCCCGCCGGCCAGTTCCAGGGAGGCGTCCAGATCGATGCACAGCCGCAGAGGGGGGCGGGCGGCACCGACGGCCTCGTCGATGAAGTCCAGCTGGGCGACGGAGTCGATCATGAGGGTGACGCGTGAGGCCGCCCGCTCGTCCTTGGCCAGCTGCTGCAACGCGGTGCGGTCCGCGGTCGGGTAGCCGATGACCACGTCCTCGTGGTCCTCGGCCAGCCACAGGGCTTCGGGCAGGGTGAAGGCGAGGATGCCCCGGTAGCCCTGGCGCCGGAGGACGCGCTGGATCAGGTCGCGGCTGCGGACCGACTTGCTGGCCAGGCGGATCGTGGCGCGGCCGCCCGCGCGGTGCACCAGATCGCCGGCGTTGGCGTCGAAGGCATCGAGGTCCACCACGGCGAACGGCGGATCCAAGTGCTGGGTGGCCCGCTCCAGTTGGGCCATCCGGACCTCGCTGAAACCGGCCATGGCGGAGGCGGCCGATTTCACGTCCGGCCAGGACGCCACATGTGCGCTCACATCCGCACCCCTTCTCGGTAGTTCAGTGGACCGGCCCGGTAAGCGGCGGCCGGGAACCGCGTCAGACGGTCGAGCCGTCCGAAGGCCGCGCCGCATCGGACCGGCGGCGGCCCGTGGGGGCGATGATCCGCTCTCGTTGCTTTCTTCCCTTGGCCTCGGCGAGCGGGATCACCCACCGCATCAGGCGGGGGAAGACGCCGGCGATCCGCTGGACACGTCCGCCCAGGGGAGGGAACACCACCTCGACCGGCTTGGAGACGATCGCGTCGACGACGGTCTTGGCGATCTCCTCCGGTGCGTAGGACTTCTCGGCGAAGGAGATGGCGCAAGCGGGGTCGGCCAGTTCCTGCTCAAGCATGTCCGTGCGCGTGGACGGAGGATGAATGATCGTGAAGTCCAGTGGCCCGTCGCGTTCCTCCAGGGCCACGCTGTGATGGAAGGCCCGCAGCCCGTGCTTCGAGCCGCAGTACGTCGCGTATCCGGGCAGCGGGAGGAACGACGTCATGCTGCAGACGGTGATGATGTGGCCGCGGCCCTGCACGGTCATCCGCTCGATCGCCGTGCAGGTGCCGGTGATGGCGCCGAGCAGGTTGACCTCCAGGATGTCGCGGTGCTGTTGGGGGCCGAGGTCACTTGCGTGACCGGTGTGGGTGATGCCGGCGTTGTTGACCAGCACGTCGACGGCTCCGAACACGGCCTCCGTTGCTTCGAAGGCCTTGACCCAAGCCGCCGGATTCCGGATGTCCAGGACACAGCCGGCGGCCCGGCTGCCCAGACTGAGCGCCCTGGCCTGTACGGCCTGTTCGTTGACATCGGACAGCATCACGCGGTGGCCGCGTGCGACCGCGGACTGCGCGATCGCGGCCCCGATGCCGGAGGCTGCGCCGGTGACGAGTAGCACCCGGCTGTTTTCAGACACTTCACTCATGGCCACAGAGTCTCCTGGTCGCCTGTCCAAGTCAACCGTACGACATGAGATTGTCCTTCCTCGTTACCTGGGGATTCACAACCGGAGCATCTCGATGCGACCGCCGTTCAGCTCTGCGGCTCGGACGGGATCGTCGGTCGGCACGGTCGCGGCAAACAGGGTGCGCCCGTCTTGACCTGCGACCAGGCAGCTCAGGGTGTTCTGGCTCGTCGTCACGCGGTCGAGGACGCGACCCCCCTCGGCCACGCGGACACATTCGCCGCGCAGTGCGTTCGCGATCCACATCGTCTCGCCGTCGCTGTGCCAGGCGATGCCGTCGGGGGCGATCGGTGAAGCGGAGCGCTTGGCGATGGCTGGGCGGTCCAGCAGCGCCGAGATCCTGCGGGTGATCCGGCCGAGAAGACCCGGATGGTTCACCGCATGCCACAGGAACGGTGAGATCAGCGGGGCCCAGGGGCGCGGCTCCCCGAGCGTGCCGTCGGGGAGCACGGGGAAGGCGGTGAGCCGCATGGCCAGGGTTTCGGCCGCCACCATGGTGGTGCCGTCGGCCGTCAGGACGCATCCGTTGGGGAAGAGCACCGGCTCGGTCACCCCGAGCAGGGTCCCGTCCGCAGCCAGGCACGCGATCGGCGCCTTCGTCGGGCCGGGCGGCGCGTAGAGCATGGCGTTCGCGTGCTCGCGGGCGAACGCGTGGTAGTCAAAGCCGAAGTTGCCCACGTATGCACGCCCGTGCGGGTCGACGAGCATGTCGTTGACCGGGCCGCCGACAAGGTGCCGCAGATCCGCGTGCTCGACGAGCTCGCCGTCTGCTTCCAGTCGGTACACGACGCCTCCGTCCATGGAGGCGACGAGCATGCGCCCGTCCGGAAGCCAGCCGAGTCCGCCGGCCCGGCCGGGAACCTTGAGGACCGTCTCGGCCTCTCCCGTGCCGTCCCAGCGGTGCACCGTGCCGTGTGCCAGGTCGGAGAACCACAGGGCTCCCTGATGCCAGCGCAGTGACTCGGGAACGCCGAAGCCACTCAACGCGACTGATGTCGTCCGTTTCATTCCAGCCGCTCCTTGGTGACGGGCCTTGGGCGTGGTGTCTCTGCCGCAAAGCAAGTTGGTCATATGTACAAGACGCTTGACTTGTACGGGTGACCGTCTCATTCTGGGCAAACCGAAGTCAACGTTCCGGCAGGAGTTTTTCCGTGGCTCAGACTCGATCGCTCACGCCCGACGGCGCCCGGGCGGACGCACCCATCGCAGTGGACAACCCGGCCACCGGAGCAGTGGTCGGCCACGCCGCAGACGCGTCGGCGCAGGAGGTGGCGCAAGCGGTCGCACGAGCCCGACAGGCACAGCCGGGCTGGGCTGAACTGAGCGCCCGAAGCCGTGCGGAATTCTTCACGCGTGGTCGCCAGTGGCTGCTGACTCACCGGCAGGAGATCATCGACTCCATCGTCGCGGAGAACGGCAAGACCGAAGAGGACGCGATCGTCGAGATCGTCTACTGCGTCAGCGCCTTCGCCTACTGGGCCAAGCGAGCACGGCACCACCTCGCCGACACGAAGATCCGCTCGCTCTCGCCGTTCGTACTCGGCCGCAGCATGTACACCCGGCGGGTCCCCCTCGGTGTCGTCGGAGTCATCGGCCCCTGGAACAACCCGTTGATCAACTCCTTCGGTGACGCCATCCCCGCCCTGGCCGCCGGCAACGCCGTCGTCCTCAAACCCTCGGAGTACACACCGCTGACCGCGCTGCTCATGGAGAAGATGACCCGTGAGTGCGGCTGGCCCAAGGACGTCTTCCAGGTCGTGACCGGCGCCGGCGCCACCGGCCAGGCCCTGGTCGACACCGCCGACTTCGTGATGTTCACCGGATCCACGAAGACCGGCCGGGCCGTCGCCGCGCGGGCGGGCGAGCGGCTCGTCCCGTGCTCACTCGAACTCGGCGGCAAGGACGCTCTGATCGTGCTGGCCGATGCCTCGCTGGAGCGGGCGGTGAACGTCACCCTGCACGGTGCTCTGTGCAACGGGGGGCAGATGTGCACCTCGGTGGAGCGCGTCTATGTCGAGGAGCCGGTGTACGACGCGTTCGTCGCCAGGCTGCGCCAGCGGTTCGAGGAGGTCACCTCCGGCAGGCCGGCAGGGCTGGGCAGCACCGATGTGGGCGCCATGACCTTCCCGCCTCAGATGTCGATCGTCGAGGACCACGTCAAGGACGCCGTGAGCCGAGGAGCGCGCGTCCTCGTGGGGGGCCACGCCGCCTCCGGCCCGGGCCGTTTCTTCGAACCAACGCTGCTCGTCGACGTCGACCACACCATGAAATGCATGCGTGAGGAGACCTTCGGACCCACGCTGCCCGTGATGAAGGTCGCAAGTGCCGAGGAGGCCGTCCGGCTCGTCAACGACAGCACCTACGGCCTGCAGGCCTCCATCATCAGCTCGAACATGAAGCGTGCCCGACACCTCGCGGAGCGTCTCGAGGCAGGCTGCGTCACCATCAACGACGCCCAGACCAACTACATGGCCTTCGGCCTGCCCATGGGCGGCTGGAAGGAGTCGGGCCTCGGCGTACGGCACGGCGCCGAGGGAATCCGCAAGTACACCAGGCTCCAGGCCGTCAGCGTGAACCGCTTCCCGACCCGCCGCGACCTTCACATGATCCCGTTCGACCCCTCGGCCTACCGGTCCATCCTGCGCCTAGTGGACCTCATGTACGGCAACCGCCTGCGCCGCCGGAGCAAGTAACCGCGCCACCGCCCACCAGATCACGAAAGGCCAGATCCCGATGACCACGACACCCGCCGCCCCGCACATGTCCGTCGGCGCCATGCCCGAGGGCGTCACCCTGCCGCTGCCCCAGCAGAACCTGAGCACCGAGGAGGAGCGTCAGGTCCGCAAGCAGGAACTCGCGGCCGCCTTCCGCCTGTTCGCTCGCTTCGGCTTCTCCGAGGGCGTGGCCGGACACATCACGGCCCGCGATCCGGAGAACCCCTCGGCCTTCTGGGTCAACCCCTTCGGGATGTCGTTCAGCCAGATCCGCGTCTCCGACCTGATCCTCGTCGACCATGACGGCAAGCTCCTGGAGGGCAAGCGCCCGGTCAACAACGCCGCGTTCTGTATCCACTCCGAGGTGCACCGGGCCAGGCCGGATGTGGTCGCGGCCGCACACACCCACTCCCTGCACGGCAAGGCCTTCTCCAGCCTCGGCGTCCCGCTCGAGCCGATCACCCAGGACGCCTGTGCCTTCTTCGAGGACCACGGCATCTACTCCGACTACCGCGGAGTGGTGAACGACACCGAGGAAGGCCGACGGATCGGTGTGGCGCTGGGCAAGGGAAAGGCCGTCGTTCTGCAGAACCACGGGCTGCTCACGGTCGGGGCCTCCGTCGCCGAGGCGGCCTGGTACTTCATCACCATGGAACGCTCCTGCCAGGCGCAGCTGCTGGCCATGGCCGCGGGTGAACCGAAGCTCATCGATGCGGAAACGGCGCGGATGGTGAGGGACCAGATCTCCGGCCCCCTCCCGGGCTGGTTCCAGTTCCGCCCCCTGTGGGACCAGATCACCGCAGACCAGCCCGACCTGTTCGACTGACATGACGCGCTGATCCTAGGAAGCCAAGGCGGGTGGGTGCGGCGGCTACGGCCGCCGCACCCACCCGACTTTTTGGTGTGGCCGCCATGCGACGAGGGGGCGGCCAGTGCCGGTGAGCGTGCGCTCACCGGCGACTCACCTCACGCGTCCTTGGCGGCGAGGCTCATGAGGTGCTCGCCGGTCAGGCGGAGCACCTCGCGGGTGTTCTCGCTGTTACGGTCGGCCAGCCAGCACAGCGTGACACCGTCCAGCACCGCGTTGAGGTAGCGGGCCAGAACGGGAAGGGGCACCGTCCACTTGATGCCCGCGCTCTCGGCGGCTTCAGCCAGGAGCTTCTCGTGGACTTCCAGGTAATGCTCGTACTGCCGGCGGGCCAGATCCTCAAAGCCCTCCTGGCGCAACGCGTAGTGAGTGAGTTCGTACCCCACCTGATGCTCTCCCGGGCTGAGCTCAACTCCCTCCCAGAAGGCGTAGAGGCTCCTGGCGATGCGTGCGCCGAGGTCGCCCTCTCCCTCGAACACGTTCCGGGCCTTGGCCACGCCGCTGTCCGTGATGCGGGTGATGACTTCCTGGAGGAGCTCCTCACGTGAGTTGAAGCAGTAGTGGAAAATGCCCAGCGGCATCTTCGCCTCGTTGACGACAGCGCGTGTCGTGGTCTTGACGACTCCGTCGCGGACCATGACGCGGAACGCCGCGACGATGAGTTCTTCCCGTCGATCCTTCGCTGCCATGCGAGACATTCGGTCCACCGTTTCATCAAGAGTGAAATGCTCGTCCATGCTAACCGGCGTCTTGGACGATCGACCAACTGTGATTTCGGTCGTCGGAGTCGATGGCGTACATCTCGTCCGTGGGCTTCAGGCAGTAGCCGGTGTGGGCCTGGTCATCGATGTCGATGCCACCTCGTCAAGACCACGACACGCGCTGTCGTCAACGAGGCGCGGCGCAGCCGCGGCGCCGACACGAGCCCACGAAGTACTCGTCCTTGCTGATGCCGATGCGGTGGCCATCAGCTCCGTGGAGTAGCAGTCCTTGCCGGAGATGTCCGGGTAGCCGTCGGGCCGGGGCCCTGGAGTGGGCCCGGCGGCGGGCGTCAGGGATGGTGGTGCTGGTCGAGGGCGCGGCGGGCGAGGTCGTAGGCCATGCCGAGGTCGGCGAGTGCTACGCAGGGCCATACGTAGGTGGGCTCGACGTCGCCCGTGACGAAGGAGATGAGGAGTCCCGTGCCGCCGCCGGTGGTGGCGATGCCGGGCAGGGATGTCGTACCGGGCCTTGTGAGTACGGAGTCGGCTTCCGCACGGTCAAGGCCGCGTTGGAGTCGGTCTGGCCGTCGCAGCGGAAGAAACCGCTGCCGCGCGGAGCGCCACGACGGCGGAATAACGTCCGTCGGCTGACCACCTCCCGTTCCGTTGGCCGTGAGCGGCCAGCAACGCGATCAGCAGGTTGGGCTCGCCGCCAGTTATGTCCAGGGCCCAGGTCTCCGGCCTGTCGCCTGCGAGGTGCAGGACGCGGCGATCAGCTGCAGCTCCGGCTCGTCCATGCCCCAGCGGACTCCATCCCCACCTCGGTGGCCACGACGTCCGGGCGAACCTTGCGTACTCCACTATGGAAGACGGTGCCGTCGGGCAGGAGCTTCACTGTCCGGGCGGTCGCCCGGCTGGCGTACACGGCATTCGTCGCTGCGTAGATCGTGCCAACGTGCCCGGGCGTGACCAGAACTCCCGAGGACGTCCGGCGCGGCACGGGGTCGGCGAACGAGACGACTCCGCGTACGCCACGGGAGAGCAGGTGATCTAGGCAGTTGGCGAGGAACCACGACTCAGAATTTCCGGGGCAGTCATCCAGCAGGACGAACCGCGAGCACACCAACGACTCCGTGAACGGCCGATTCTGCGCACCGGAAACAGCCATCACCACAGCACAAGGCCCAGTTTTCCTACAGGTCTATGGGTTGACCCACTGGGGGCGGATCCGGCTTCGGAGAAATCGGCATCGCACAGCCTCCTCCAGGCGGGCTCTTCCGTGCGTGTCAGCCGGTCTTGCCGCCAGTGAGGGCGATGTCCAGGTGCGCGAGGAGCGTGTCGAGTGTGGCCAGCTGTTGTGGTTCGAGCCGGCCGAAGCACTGGCGAAGTACGTGCGTGCCCGCTTCTTCCGCGGCCTTTAGTGCCGTGCGGCCGGTGTCAGTGATGGAGACGGTCTTGCGGCGGCGGTCCTCGGGGTCGCCGGTTCGGGCGACCATGCCGAGGCGCTCCAGGCCCTCCACGATCTGGGTGACGGAGCGCGGTGCTTGGCCGAGGGAGGCGGCCAGCTGCGCTTGGTGGAGCGCGCCGCAGCCGGCCAGTGCCTGAAGGACCTTGGTGCGGGACAGGGACAGGCCGGCGGTCGCCAGCATGTACTGGTCGACCTGTTCGCGCAGGCTGTACGCGAGGGTGAGGAAAGACAGTCCCACCTGCTCCGGGGCGCTGCCCAGCGTCGCTGATTCGTGCTGCTCCATGGTTCGGGTATCCTCGCACAACAGGATCGTGAGGTACCTCATGAAAGGGGTTGTGAGATGGACCGTCCCGTCGCCGTGATCACCGGAGCCACCTCCGGACTGGGCCACATCGCCGCCTTCGAGCTGGCCCGCCAGGGCTACCGCATCGGCACCGTGGCCCGCTCCCGCAGCAAGGCGCAAGCCCTCGTCACCGACCTGAAAGCGGTGACCGACGAGCCCGTCGACGTCTTCCACGCCGACCTCGGCCTGCTCTCCGACGCCCGCCGCGCGGGCGAGGAGATCGCCGCGCACTACCCGCACCTGGACGTCCTGGTCAACAACGCCGGCCTCCACGCCTTCGCGCAGCGCATCACCACCGAGGGCCTCGCGGACATGACGGCGGTGAACTACCTCGGCCCGTTCGTCCTGACCGAGGCACTGACGGCGAAGCTCGGATCGTCCGCGCCGGCCCGGATCGTCAACGTCGCCTCCGAAGCGGCCCAGCAGGCCAAAACGATCGCCCCGGCCAAGGACCTGCGGCGCACCGATCCCTACACCCGCCGGGAGTCGATGCCCCTGTACGGGCGCACCAAGCTGATGACCATCATGTGGACGCAGGAACTCGCCCGCCGCCTGGACGCGGACAAGGTCACCGTGAACTGCTGCGACCCCGGCTTCAACGCCACCGGCCTGGGCCGGGACCTGCCCGGCTCCGCCGTCCTGCAGCGGGTGCTGAACACCCTGAGGTTCGGCGATCCCCGCAAGGGCGCCGGCATCATCGTGCGGCTCGCCACCGACCCGGCGCTCGCGGGCACCACCGGCGGCTACTTCTCCGCCCGCGAAGCCCGCCCCCTGCAGTGCCCCGAACCCGGCCGGGACCCGCGCGTGCAGCGGGAGCTGTGGGACGCGACCGCGGCACTTCTCGCCGCCCACCCGTCCGGCTGAGACCCGGACGCCCGCCTCAAGGAGGACACCGCCCGGTACCGGGGTACCGCCCCGGGCGCGGATTCGTCCTCCAGTAGCTCTTTTCGGCCGCACCCGACTCCTACGTTCATTGGCGGAGCCGGTCGGGCCCGCCCTCACACATCCGTTCTTCTCCTGGTGGGAGTAATTTTCGTGGCCACCTTTCTCTACCGGCTCGGCCGGCTCGCCTTCCGGCGGCGCCGACTGGTGCTGCTGGCATGGATCGCGGTGCTCGTCGCCGCGGTCATCGGCGTCAGCAGCGTGTCGGGCAGTACGACGGACGACTTCACCCTTCCCGGAACCCAGTCGCAGCAGGCCATCGACCTGCTGGAGAAGGAGTTCCCGCAGGCCTCGGCCGCCGGCGCCACGGCCCGCGTGGTCATCGAGGCTCCGGACGGGCAGAAGCTGACGTCCGCCGCGCACAAGCATGAGGTGGAGTCCCTGGTCGCCGAACTGCGCAAGGCGCGGCAGGTGGCGAGCGTCACCGACCCCTTCACCGCCGGCCTGGTCAGCTCCTCGGGCAGCATCGCCTACGCCCAGGTGACCTACGCCGTCCCGCAGGCCGACATCACTCCCGCCGCGTCGGACGCCCTGCACGAGGTGGCGGACAAGGGCGAGAAGGCGGACCTGAACGTCAGTCTGGGCGGCAACGCGGTGCTGGAGGAGGAAGAGAGCAACGCAGCCGAACTGATCGGTCTGCTGGTCGCCGCCTTCGTCCTGGTCATCACCTTCGGTTCGCTGGTCGCGGCCGGACTGCCCCTGGTGTCCGCGATCGTCGGTGTCGGCATCGCCCTGTGCGCCATCACCGTCGCCTCGTCCTTCGTCGACATGGCCTCCAACGCGCAGACCCTGGCGCTCATGCTGGGTCTGGCGGTGGCCATCGACTACGCCCTGTTCATCGTCTCGCGCTACCGGACAGAGCTGCGTGAGGGGCACGCGCCCGAGGAAGCCGCCGGGCGTGCTCTGGGGACCGCGGGCTCGGCGGTGGTCTTCGCCGGTCTGACCGTTGTCATCGCGCTGGCCGGTCTGAGTGTCATCGGCATCGCGATGCTCACCACCATGGGCCTGGCCGCGGCCTTCGCCATCACCGTCGCCGTGCTGGTCGCGCTCACCCTCCTGCCGGCCACGCTGGGCTTCACCGGTACCCGCGTGGCCAACGGCCGCCTCACCACGCGCCGCGTGCGGGCAGAGCAGCACGGCCGGCGCGTCACGATGGGCGTTCGCTGGGGCCGCTTCGTCACCCGCCATCCCTGGAAGATGCTGCTGGCGTCGGTCGTCGGCCTGGGCGTGCTGGCCATCCCGGCACTGTCGCTGCGGCTGACCCTGCCCGATGACAGCATGGCCGCCCCGGGCAGCACCCAGCGCGTGGCCTACGACACGCTCAGCAAGGGCTTCGGGCCGGGCTTCAGCGGCCCGCTCACCATCGTTGTCGACGCTCGGGACAGCGACGACGCGAAGACCGCGGCCACGGACACCTCCGTCATGCTGGACGGCCTCGACGACGTCGCCACCGTACGGCCCCCGGTCTTCAACGAGGCCGGTGACGTCGCCCTGATCACCGCAGTGCCGAGCAGCCCGCCCACCAGTCAGGAGACCGTTGACCTGGTCGCCGACATACGCGACCGCAGCGGCGTGGTGGAGAAGGACAGCGGCACGCAGGTGATGGTGACCGGCACGACCGCGCTCAACATCGACGTCTCCGCCAAGCTCGGCGAGGCGATGGTGCCCTACCTGGCCATCGTGGTCGGCCTCGCGCTGGTCCTGCTGCTCCTCGTGTTCCGCTCGGTCTTGATCCCGATCAAGGCCGCGGCCGGCTTCCTGCTCAGCGTCGTCGCCACCCTCGGGGTGCTGGTCGCCGTGTTCCAGTGGGGCTGGCTCAAGGACGTCTTCGGCGTCGACGAGACCGCCCCCATCGTCAGCCTGCTGCCCATCCTGCTGATCGGCGTGGTCTTCGGCCTGGCCATGGACTACGAGGTGTTCCTCGTCTCCGGGATGCGCGAGGCGTACGTCCACGGCGCCGGCCCCACCGAAGCGATCGTCACCGGGTTCCGCCACGGCGCCCGCGTGGTCACCGGCGCCGCCATCATCATGATCTCCGTGTTCGCCGGGTTCCTCCTCGACGACATCGCGCTGGTGAAATCCATCGGCATGGGCCTTGCCACCGCGGTCCTCTTCGACGCCTTCGTTATCCGCATGACCCTCGTCCCCGCGGTGATGACCCTGCTCGGCGCACGGGCCTGGGCACTTCCCCGCTGGCTCGACCGCCTCCTGCCCAACGTCGACGTGGAGGGCGAGAAGCTCCGCCGGGTACTGGCCGAACACGACCGTCAGACCCGCATCCCCGCGCAGAGCGACCAGGAGCCGACGGCGCCCGCGCCCCTCGGGTAGGCACACCCCCGGCACGCCCCGACCCCGCCTGCCGGCCCCCATCCCCCGAGGGGCGGCAGGCGGTCCCCCGGGAGCCCGGACAGCACACCGTGCACCGCATATCAGCTGTCCGGGCCCCTTTGCCCCCGCCCGCCGGTTCACGCTCCCCGAGGAACGGCGGGCGGCCTGCCCGGACAGCGAAAAGGCCCCCACCTGCCATGAGCGAGCCGACCACCCGAGAACCCGTACGCGGCACCTCGCCCCATGCTTCCCGGCTTCCGCGGTCACTGACCAGCGACCCCGATCACCGCGTCACGGTGTCGATCATCAGTGGGCTGGCCGCATGGCGGATGCTCGACCGCGACCACCCCCGGCTGCGGCTGTGGGCCGTGCCCGTCTTCTGCGCCGTCCTCGGGCTGCCCTCCCTGCTCAACCCGGCCAACCGCGCCCACCTGCCCAGCGAGATCGTCCTCACCCTCGCCTACACCATTCCGCTGCTGTGGCGGGAACGACGTCCCGGCCTGGTGTTCGCGATCACCACAGCTGCCTCCGTCCTCGCGCTACCGCTGAACGTCCTCAACGGTGCCGACGCGGCCCGGATCGTCGCGCTCTACAACGTCGGCCGCTACGGCAGGCACCGCCAGCTGGTCATCGCCTGCACGGTCACCGCCGTTCAACTGGTCGTCTGGGTCGCGGCGTTCTGGGGAAGCGGCCAGCTGCAACACGCCAAGCGCCCAGAAATCGTCACGCTGCTGGCCATGCTCGCCGTGACCGCCTGCGCCGGACTGGCCCTCACCGGACGTCTGGCGAAGGCCTACATCGTGGCTCTGGAGACCGAGAGGGACCAGCAGACCCGCCTGGCCGCAGCCTGGGAACGCACCCGTGTCTCCCACGAGATGCACGACATCCTCGGCCACACCCTTGCAGTGATCATCGGCCTGGCCGACGGAGCGGCTGCCCTGGCCAGGTCCCGCTCGGAGAGATCCGCCGACACCCTCGACCTCATCGGCGACAGCGGCCGCGAGGCCCTCGCGGAACTACGCCGCCTGCTCATCGTGGTCGACAACCCCGCGACACAGCGGGGCACCACCCCGCTCGCACCGCAGCCGACCCTTCAGGACCTGCCCGCGCTGCTCCATCGCGTCCGCGCCGCCGGCCCCACCGCCGACCTGCACACCGACGGGGACCTGACACCGCTCAGTCCCGGCCTCCAGCTCACCGTCTACCGCATCGTGCAGGAAGCCCTCACCAACACCCTCAAACACGCCGCGGCCGACACCACCGTGTCCGTCGACCTGCACAGGGACGAGGAATCGGTGCACATCACGGTGGAGGACACAGGCCCGACCCGCGCGGCGGACAGCGAACGGCATGGCAGGCACAGCGGGCAGGGCCTGGTCGGCATGCGCCACCGCGCCGCCCTCTACCAGGGGCGCATCAGCGCCGGCCCGACCCCCGCCGGCGGCTGGCGCGTCCACACCGTCCTCAGCACCTCCCACACCCTGCCCAGCGCCATCACGGAGAAGCACCGCATATGACCACCGTCCTCATCGTCGACGACCAGACCCTGCAACGACTGGGCTTTCGCATGCTCCTCGAAGCACAGCCGGACATCTCGGTCGTCGGCGAAGCCTCCCAGGGCCAGGAGGCCGTCCGCCTGACCGCGGAACTCCGCCCCGACGTCGTCCTGATGGACGTCCGGATGCCCGGCGTCAACGGCATCGAAGCCACCCGCCGCATCGTCGAATCCGGCGGCCGTTCGCGGGTCCTGGTCCTGACCACCTTCGACCTCGACGAGTACGCCTACGAGGCCCTGCGGGCCGGCGCGGCCGGCTTTTTCCTCAAAGACGCACGCCCCGAGGAACTTGTCGTCGGCATCCGGGCAGTGGCGGCCGGCGACAGCGTCATCTCCCCGGGCCTGACACGCAGACTCATCGACGCCTTCACCACCTCGCACCCACAACGGACGCCCGGTTTTCCTGTCCTCAGCCCCGAACAGCGACGACACCTGGCCGCCCTGACCGAACGCGAACGCGAAGTCCTCGCCGCCATCGCCACCGGATGGTCCAACACCGAGATAGCCGCCCACCTCCACCTGGCCGAGTCCACGGTCAAATCCCACGTCAGCCGCATCCTGGCAAAGATCGATGTCCGCGACCGCGTACAGGCCGTCATCTTCGCCTACGACGTGGGCCTGGCCCACCCCCACTGAACCCGCACGAGCAGGCAGATGGACCCCAGATGCCGCCGTCCGACGCGGCCGTCCCTCCGGCCGGGCGCCGCCGACCCCCGGACCAATCAACTCCAACTATTCGACAACTCTCCCGGAGCACCCCGCCGCTATGCACCGACACCTCGACGCCAGCACCCACGACGGGCGATCCGTCTCCAGTCCGTTCCCACCGGCTGAGGCAGCGGCGTGAGCACCCTCGCGCAGGAAGCCACCGTCGCCGCGGTGAGCATCGTCGCCTCAGCCGCCGCACACCGCTACCTCTACCTGCGGCTCGTCAAGGACGTCACAGCGTCCGCCCGGCTGCGCCGCGCGGGCGGGGCCACGGCGGTCGCTCTCACGGTCCTGGTCCCCGCAGGTGTCCTCGCCGCTCAGTACGCGAACCCCACACGCATCGCATGGCTGGCCTGGCCGGCCTTCGTGTGGGTCGCCCTGGCCGCCTACCTGCTGATGACGCTCGTCGTCCTGGAGATCCCTGCACGCCTCACGGCGCGTGCACTGCGGCGTCGCACCGGATCCGGCCCCGTGATTCCCGCGCAGGCCCCTCGGGCGCCGGTCGTGCAGCAGGGCCACTCCGTTGCGGCTCCGGTCATGGGCGCCCCGAATCCCCGACCGGCCCAGGACGCACCGCGGATGGTGGATCGCCGTCTCGTCCTGGCCCGCTCGGTTGCGTTGCTCGCCACCGGTACCGCCGTGGCCACCACCGGCTACGGCTTTCACCGCGGCCTGGGAGCACCCGATGTGAAAGTCGTGCCCGTGGCCCTGCGCCGACTGCACCCCTCACTCGATGGCATACGCATCACCATGGCCAGCGACCTCCACCTCGGGCCGTTCTTCGGCCGCGCCCACACCGCACGCATGGTCCGGATGATCAACGACACGTCGCCCGACATCATCGCCATCGTGGGCGATCTCTCCGACGGCACCGCCGGCGACCTGGCCGCTCACGCCGCGCCGCTCACCCGGCTGTCCTCGACCCACGGCACCTTCTTCGTCACGGGCAACCACGACTACCGCCACGATGTCGACGCCTGGATCGCCACACTCGCCGACTTCCGCGTCACCACCCTGCGCAACACCCGAACACTGATCAAACATCAGGGCGGAGCCATCGACCTCGCAGGCGTCACCGACATTACAGGCGAGCAGAACCACGACACACCCGACTACGACAGGGCCCTCGGCGACCGCGACGCCTCCCACCCCGTCGTCCTGCTCGCCCACCAACCAGTGCAGGTGCACGAAGCCGCCCGGCACGAAGTCGATCTCCAACTGTCCGGGCACACACACGGCGGAGCCTTCTTCCCCGGCAACCTGCTCGTGCCACTGACCCAACCCCTCACAGCGGGACTGGCCACCATCGACCACACACAGCTCTACGTCTCCCGCGGAGTCGGAGCATCCCTGCCACCCATCAGAGTCGGAGCACCACCCGACATCACAGTCATCGAATTGCGCAGGCAATACTGACTTCGGCTCGTCAGGGTGAACGGGTCTATCATGATTTAGGTGTTTTTAGGCTTTTTGGTGTAGTGGTTTTTGGTTGGTCCGACTGGCCTACACCCGTCCGGCGGTAAGGCGGCCGTCGAAGAGTTGGTCGAACTCGTTCAGTGCCGCCTTCCACTTGTTGTTCCAGCGCTTGCGCCCGCGCCCGGAGGGGTCGAGGGCGAGGGTGGCCAGGTAGATCCTCTTCAGTGCCGCCTGCTCGTTGGGGAAATGTCCGCAGGCGGTGGCCGCGCGGCGGTAGCGGGCGTTGAGGGACTCGATGCTGTTGGTCGTGTAGACGACCTCGCGGATCGCGTCGGGGAAGGCCAGGAACGGCACGAACTCGCTCCAGGCCCGCTGCCAGACGGCGGCGATACTGCCGTACTTGTGGCCCCACTTGGCGTCGAACTCGTCGAGCCGCTCGCGAGCCTGGGCCTCGTTGACGGCGGTGTAGACGGGCTTGAGGTCGGCGGCGACCTCGGGCCAGTCCCGCCTTGAGGCGTAGCGCAGGCTCTGCCGGATCAGGTGCACGACGCAGCGTTGCACGACGGTCTGGGGCCACACGTTCGCAACCGCGTCCGGCAGGGCGGACAGCCCGTCACAGACCAGCATGAGCACGTCCCTGACCCCGCGATTGCGCAGGTCGGTGAGGACCTGCTGCCAGAACTTGGCGCCCTCGCCACCGTCGCCGGCCCACAGGCCGAGGATCTCGCGGTAGCCGTCGGCGGTGACCGCGATGGCCACGTAGATGGGCCTGTTGGCGACCTGCCCGTGCCTGATCTTGACGTGGATGGCGTCGATGAAGACGACCGGGTAGATCGCGTCGAGGGGACGGGTGCGCCACTCGTTCATCGAGTCCAGGGCCTTGTCGGTGATCGTGGAGATCGTCTCCTTGGACGTCTTCATCCCGTACACCTCGTCAAGGTGCGCGACGATCTCGCCTGAGGTCATGCCGCGGGCGGTCAGCGAGAGGACCATCTCGTCCAGGGCGCCGGTGCGACGGGCCCCTTTGGGCAGGATGCGGGGCCGGAAGGTGCCCAGACGGTCGCGGGGGATCTGCAGCGTGATCGGCCCGACCTCGCTCATCACCTTCTTCGTGCGGTACCCGTTGCGGCCGTTGCCGCCCGAACGCGAGCCCCGCCCGCCGGCCTGCTCGGCCTCGGCGGCCAAGTGCTCCTCGAGCTCGGCCTCCAGAGCGGCCTGCATCAGGTGCTGCGTGATCGCGGGCAGCAGACCGCCCTCGCCGACCAGTCTCAGTCCGCCGCCGCGGACCTTGTCCCTGGCCAGCAGCGTCAGCGCGTCCAGCAGGTCCAGACCCAGCCCGTCCACAGACTCCGGCATTCTCCTCATGTCCGCACCGTCCGCCGCCGTCCCGCCGGCGGCAAGCGACACGCCGCCCACCGTCTCAAGAGAGTGAGTCTTCTGGCTCGTCATCAGGTGTCCCTTCCGGTGAAGTTCCCACCTAATTCATGACACTCCTTCAACTACTGGCGCAGGACACTAGTGTCCTGCGCCAGAGATCCGTCGGCAGAAGCGGGCGAGGGAGTCGAGGATCTCTTCGGCTGTCTTGGTCCAGATGAATGGCTTGGGGTCTTGGTTCCAGTCCTTGACCCAGGCCCGGATGTC
>NZ_JBQQCG010000131.1:0-21351 GCF_052245575.1 Streptomyces sp. 2A115
GTCAACCTCACCGGCCGCTTCTTCTGCGAACCCATGACAACAATCCCGTCTGACAGAGGGGAAGGAATCTGCCAGACACCAACCTCCCAACCAGACATGCCACAACTAAGCAGCGACACGCTACTAGATAGCCCGGCTCCACGCCGTCAATCGTTGTGATGGCTGTGCCGGAGGTGACCCAGATGCTGGTCGGCTGTTGTCCTGTCGGGATCTGGAAGATTCCATGCTCCGGTCCCCGGCTGCCCGGGTTGAGCCCGAACGTCGGCCCAACCTGTCCTTTACTGCTGTAGTACTGCGCGTAGTCCGAGGCGTAGGCGGAGTCCTTTTGCGACTGGGTGTAACGGGTGTCGCCGACGTTCAGGCTCACCGAGCTGTCGGCGTTCCAGACCGCCTCGCTCTTGCCGACGTTGAGCGCGTCTATGGCCACGACGCAGAACTGTTTGCTGGCCTCGGGCGTGGGAGTGGGGGTGGGTGAGCCGACCGACTCGGCTGCATGGGCCATAACGGCGGGGTCCAGCGGCTTGCCGCAGATCACGCTGCGCACGGTGAACTGCCAACGGTCTGGATCGTCGGCGGGGTCGCTGTACACGACCGTCACGGTGAACGGCTCGCCTGTCCGTACTGTGCCGAGCACCTCCGCCCCCGGCGGCGCTCCGACCGTGGGGGCGACGGGGGCTGTGGGGGTGTTCGGGGCCGTGGTCCCTTTCATGGAAGCCTGGTCAGAGTTGTCGGAACAGGCGGCCATGACCACGAGCAATACAGCCGCAACGACGGTGCGGGACACCTCGAGACGTGCGTCCATACCCTCATGCTCACGCCGTTGCCACCCGAGCGCACACCCACAGCTGAACGATCTGGAAGCCGCATCCAAAAGCGGTGTTCTCCACGACGCTGCCGGCGGTGCAGGGCAACGCCCGCCTGGCCTCCCTGGCCCAGGAGATCGAGCGGCTGCGAGCCGAGCCGGGGGACGGCGACATCGCGATCGGCGACTCTAACCTCGCGCTTTCATGAAGCGGCCTGTCCGGCAGGCGGTCAGGTAAGCAGAACGTTCCTCTGACCAGCAAGAATAATGATTGTCGAGGTCCTTGTTCCTGCTGAAATCAAAGGCACTTTCCAGGTGAAGGTGCGACACGAGGTCGCGTGTGTTGAGTGGATGCTCTTGGAGAGGGGGTCGGCGACGTTGCCGACGACGGTCCTACCCCCCCCCGTGTCCGCGTCCAGGACGACGGCCGCCAGGTCGTCTCCCAGGCCGGGTCGGTTCTGCTCGTCGAAACGGTCCGCAAGACCGGCCTCGACCAGGCCATATCCCAGGCCCTGGCTCCGTGGCGGAAGCCGCGGGGCCGTCCACGATCCCGGAAAGATCCTCCTGGACGTCGCCCTGGCGGTCGCACTGGGCGGGGACTGCCTCGCAGACGTCGCGATGCTGCGGTGCGAGCCGGCCCTCTTCGGCCCGGTCGCCTCCGACCCGACCGTCTCCCGCCTGATCACCGCATCCACCGCCGCATTATCAGCATACGAGATCTGCAGGTGAACACTCATTCCACAACTGCTAGGTTCTGCATCGTCGCGAAGGTGTGACGCCGGTTCCCGGCGGTCACGTCCAGGGTCAGTCTCCCGGGGGGCGGGAAATGGGCAACATGACGTTCGGCGAACTCCTGCGTGAGGCGCGGCGGCGGTCGCTGCTCACGCTGGAGAACCTGGCCGAGGTCTCGGGCGTGAGTGTCCGCGCCATCAGCGACATGGAACGCGGGCAGAGTCTGCCGCGCCAGACGACGCTGAACGAGCTGCTGGACGCCCTGGAACTCGACGAGAGCCAGCGGCGGCGACTCGTCCAGGCCTCGGTACGACGCACAGCACAGATCCCCCAGCAACTGCCGCCCGATCTCGCGGTGTTCCGCAGCCGCGACACCGCGCTGACGACCGTCCGTACGTTCACCGACCAACTCGCCACGCAGACGGGGTGTGTCGCCATCGCCGTGATCGGGGGCATGGCCGGGGTGGGCAAGACGACCCTCGCGGTGCACTGGGCGCACCAGGTGGCGGACCGTTTCGAGGACGGCCAGCTGTATGTCAACCTCCGCGGGTTCGAGGACTCCGGGCGGCCCCTGGAACCCGGCGAGGCACTGGGAGGATTCCTCAGCGCGCTGGGCATGCACAACGACGAGATACCCAGCGGCACCCGGGAGCGCGAGGCGCTGTTCCGGGAACGGGTCGCCTCCCGGAGGCTGATCGTCGTTCTGGACAACGCGCGGGACTCTCAGCAGGTCAGGCCGCTGCTGGCCGCCTCGCCGGGATGTCTGACCATCATCACCTCACGCAACCAGCTGTCCGGGCTATCCGCCACCGTGGGCGCCCGCCTGATCGGCCTGGACGTATGGTCACCCGCCGAAGCGGTGGCCGCGTTGGCCGCCCGGATCGGTGACCACCGCTGCCGGGCGGAACCGGAAGCCGTCGCCGAACTCGCCGCGCTGTGTGGACACCTGCCCTTGGCCATCGCCGTCGTCGGCGCACAGCTCGCCGCCAGCCCGCACATGCCCCTGCGAGCCGGCGTGCGCGAACTACGGGAGACCCGGCCCCGCCTGGACGCCCTGGCCGCCGACGACCGGCAAGGCGACGTCCGCGCCGTCTTCTCCTGGTCCTACCACGCCCTGCCCGACGCGACCGCCCGCTTCTTCCGCCGCCTCGCCGTCCATCCCGCACCCGCCTTGTCCGCCGAGGCCGCCGCCTCACTCGCCGGAGCCGACATGCCCCAGGCCCGTCGGCACCTGCGGGAACTGACCTCCGCCAGCCTCCTCTCCCGCGACGCCGAGGGCCGCTACATCCTGCACGACCTCGTCCGCGACTACGGCACCGAACTCATCGAACAGCACAAAGACGACCGGCTCGCCGCCGAGACCCGCCTGCTGGACTACCTGCGTCACAGCGCCTACGCCGCCAACCGGTTCGTCTCACGCTACAAGTCCGAAATGACCGACACCCCTGTCCCGGGAGTGATCCAGGTCACCCTGGACGACCGTGAACAGGCACTGGCCTGGTTCCGGCAGGAAGAATCGACCGCCTCCGCCGCCCTGCGTCTGCTGACCGACCCGCAGCTACTGCGTCATCGCATCAATGTCACCCTGGAATGGGTGAGCTACAACTCCGTCGTCGGCCGCTGGACCGAGGAAACCGTTACCGCCCGCATCGCACTCGACGCCGCCCTCACACTCGACGACCCGGCCGCCATCGTGCGCAGCAGCGCGAACTTGGCGCGCGCTCTGATCGAGACGGGACGCTCTGAGGAGGCCGACAAGCCGACAGGTATGATCCTCACACATCGTCACCGCCTGTCCCCGGTACTCCAAGCTAGAGCCGAACGCAACCTCGGCTGGCTCTATGGTCGCCAGGAGCGTCACACCGAGGCCCTGCCGCACTCTCGGCGTGCGCTGTCTCTCTATCGCACTCTGTCACAGCGCGAGGAGGTCGCTCGCTCACTGTCCGATGTGGGATGGGACCTTGCCAAGGTCGGCCGCTACGAGGAGGCCATCGCCACGTGCGAGGAGGCGATCCCCCTGCTGCGGCGGCACGGCAACCTCCGTTTCGAGGCGGCCGCCTGGGACGGCATCGCCTACGCCCAACAGGGCCTTGGAGATTCCCGAGCCGCAATCGCCAGTTACGAGACGTCGTTGCGGCTCTACGGGGAGGCTCTCGACGACTACAGCCAAGCCGAAGTGCTGGACCATCTCGCCTTCGCTCAGATGGAGCTAGGAGACGTTGAGGGGGCACGGGCCAGCTGGACCCAGTCCGCCGACATGCTGAACGCCCTGCACGTGGCACGGGCCAAGGAGATGCGGACCAAAGCGGAGTCTTCGCCACCGACACCACGATGAACCGGCCGGCGTCCGGTGTCACCGCGTCCCGCCCCCGGGCGGGCGTCCTGGTACCGCACCGCTCAAGTGTGAGCGGCGCGGCGATGGCCGTGGGGTCGACGCTTGCGGAGGATGGCGCAGCCCACGAAATCACCGCGCTGAACCCGCCCGGGTTCGGCAGAGCCAGGGTCATCGCCGCCATGGTCAGGGTGTGTACCATGGCTGCCGCGGTCCTCTCGCCGGGAATCACCGTGTGCTGGGCCCGTGCCGCCTCCAGCGGGGTGGCGGCCACCGCCAGGGCGTTTGGATCCCGACGTGGCGGAACTAGCCGAAACGGCACTCACCAAGCCCCTCCAGACAACCTGCACATCGACGAAGCAGCGGCCCTTCCCTGGCCGGCGGTTGTGTTGTCCCCCGGCTCATCGCGGTACTACGGCCGCCTCCGACGCCCACCCGGCTCGCGCCCACTTCCCGGGGATCACCCGGTTATAGGACGCGCAGCTTCCGGCAGCACCTGTCCGCAGGCCGCCGGGCCGGGGAGGGCCTCCCCAGTTCCCGCTGTCACCGTCGCAACGTTCCATACCCATACGCCGGGGAGTCCCTCACGACTGCATCTCCAGGACCTTCGCCGCTTCCATGGCCTTCGCCCTGATTTCGGGGGCTCGGCACTCCCTGTCCCCGCCCCGAGAGGCGGGCCTCTAACGACGCCGCAGACTTCGCGTGATGCTACGGACCGCTGCTTTGCTCCCCCTTGCAGGGCTTTCGACACTGGGCTTCGACGCCGGGCGTTTCCCCCCGACGCCGCCAGTCTGCTACCGGGCCTCCTGGCAGCTACCCGGACCGGACTTCCACCGGCAGGCGACAACGAGCTTACGACTCAAGATCAGCTACATCACAAAGACCTCCGAGTCTGCTGGGCGCGCGAAAGCGCGAGGTTAGGCAGTGCCGCAGGTGCAACAGAACACGGCCGTCGACGTTCGGAGCGCAAACGGGATTGCGCTTTACGTCAACCCCACAGTGATCCGGAGGAACGATGACGACCATGGGCACTTCCCGCTACTTGCTGGCAGGCCCGAACACCAACATGGCCGAGGCCCTGGTACCGCTCGCCGAGCGCAACCAGGCCGGCGACTGGAATGCGGACTCCAACCTCGCCGACGACGTGTACAACCGGCCAGAGGGCACGAGCGACATCAGTAGGAAGGACCCGTTCGACGCCGTCCCCGTTCGTCGAGGAAACCGAGCTCTAAACGTGCAGGTCAGAGCGCGCTTTCTCAGCGGCTAGTGCTGACGGGGTACCGCACGGCATACTCGGACCATGGCAGAACTCGAGATCGACGACACGACCAGGGACACGCTGCAAGACCTGGCCGCCGACGCGGGGCTGTCCGTCCCGGACTACCTCGCCAAAGTGGCTGAGGAGAAGAAGCGCGAGCGGGCCCTGGATGCGGGCGCCGCGATCTTCCGCCGCGTGACCGGCGACCCTGCGACGGTGGCGGCCTTCGACGCCGAGTTCGGGGGCCCCACGTCGGCCCCACATGGCGCCCGCCAGGCGGCCTGACCTGTGTCAGGTGAGTACTTCGTCGACTACCGGTGGTTCCTGGAACGCCAGGAAGAGCTCCTGCCGGACGACCTGAGGGTCAACGACTTCTCCGTGCTGGTCGGCATGGCGGCCCGCCACAAGGTCGATCCACCTCGCCACGACCAGCACAACCCAGACGCATTCTGGCGGGCCGCGGTGTTCCTGGAGGAGTGCGTCATGTTGCGCCCGCTCCCGTCCCGAAACGAGCTGTTCGGCTACGGCCTGTCCATCGCCTACCTGGGGCTCTCCGGGGAGAACGTGGACACAGGGTTCGAACTGTGGCGCGAATTGATCAACGACATCCGTGCCTTGCGCCTGGACTCGTACGGCATCGCCGAGCGACTCCGGGATCTGCGAATCGACACGTAGCCAAGCATCCCCGCGACTGGACTGCCTACGCTCGCTCGACGCTCTCAACCGATAGCTTCAGCCCAGTAGTCCTTGAGTATCTTGCTGGGCCAGTCGGGCTCGGGGACTTCGCCGCGCGGTCCCATGGGGCCTTCCCCGTGATCGTGGACACCGGTTGTCGTGCGGCGGTGGCAAGCGTAGTTGATCGCTGTTCGTAGGTGATCGGGCTGATCTGGCCGAGGCGGGAGTGCCGTCGTCGGGTGTTCTAGCGGGTCGCCCAGCGGAAGACCGCGAGGCGGGCCTCACTGGCCCCGTTCCACCGCTTGCGGCCCTGGAGCGTCTCGCGCTTCATGGTCGCGTTCAGACTCTCCGCGGCGGCGTTGTCCGCGCTTGTGCCGACCGCGCCGCGTGATCTGGTCACACCCAGCTCCGAGCAGACCTGGGCGAACTCCTTCGACACATATTGGGCGAGTTCAATTGGTCGTTGCAACATCGGGCTGTTGCAACGAGCGTAGCTGCTCTTCGAAGACCTCGGCCGGCGTCCGCCAACCGAGGATCTTGCGGGGCGGGTTGTTGATCGCCATGGCGACGGCTTCGAGGTCCGTGGACGACCACCGGGAGAGATCGGTGCCCTTCGGGAAGTACTGACGCAGCAGCAGCGATCAACTACGCTTGCCACCGCCGCATGACAACCGGTGTCCACGATCACGGGGAAGGCCCCCACCTCCTCTCCCCCTCGGGTGCGGCCGCCGTCGACGGACAGGCCGTTGCGGCACCTGGGACTGGTTGAGCGGGTGGAGCTCCACTCGCGTACCGCGGCCCAAGGACCACACCGAAGAGATCCTCGGCGACCAGGTCCACCTCGGCGCTTGGCTGATCCGGCGGCGCCCCCCTCCCTGCCCATGCCTTCACCGTACGACCGATCGAACGTTCACCAGGGCCACTCGGCACGGCAGGCACTTGAACCGCAGCGGCGTCGAGACAGAACATGTACGCCACAAGAAGGCGTCGGAACATCGGACACGAGGTGGATCACCGGAGATGCACAGCACTGGATCGGTGACCGACAGGTCGCGCGGGGTGTTCGCCGTGGATTCCAGGGTCCCCTGCGGCACCGCGAGGGTTCGATGCCTTCCGTCGTGGATGGCAGACGCAGATCGGCGATGTCTTCCCCCTGCCGGCCTTCAGCCCGGCCACGATCGCCGACTTCCGGGTCAAGGGATCCGTCGCCAGGGTGCGCGATGTGGTGATCGCTGATCTCCACCTGGCGTCGGCCACCCGGATCGCGGACCCCCAGGGCGGCGATCGGGACCTGGTGGAGATCCACGTATTGCGGCGCGGCGCATGGACGTTGGGCGGTTTGCCCGATCGCGACGAGCACACCGTATCGACCGGGCAGTTCCTTTTCCGGCACTTCGGGCGGCAGATGCCCTTCGAGACGGCGCCGCACACCACGGCGCAGTTCCTTTTCCTGCCCTCCGCGATGCTCAGATCCCTGCTCGGGAACCGGACTGCCATCGGGCCGGCGGACTCGGCCGAGATGCGCCTGCTGACGGCCCACACGAGCATGATCCAGCAGACGGTCACCGACCTCGGCCCGGCCGGTGTGCATGCCGCCCACAGCACCCTGATCGAACTGGCCAAGGCCGTGGCGGTGCGCCGCTTCGACGACGTGGAACCACAGCTGGCTCCCGCACTCACCCGGGCCGCGAAGGACCTCGCCAACGGCCATCTCGCCGATCCCGAGCTGTCCCCGACGATGCTGGCACGCGAGCTCAACGTCTCCGTACGCACCCTGCAGCGGGCATTCGCCACGGCAGGAGAGTCGGTGACCGCCTACATCCGCCACCGGCGGCTGGAAGAAGCCCGGCTCGCCCTCACCGCGCCATCCGGCCGGTGGAGCATCTCGGAACTCGCCGCCCACTGGCAGTTCGCCGACAGCAGCCACTTCATCCGCGCCTTCAAGAAACACTACGGCCAAACGCCCACCGCATATGCCCGCTCGACCGGATCGGCCGCACGCTGAACGGATCTGAAGCAGGGCCTGACGCATGAACTGACCGATGACGCCGGGAAGTTGACCGTGCTGTATTTACCAAATGTCACCACCCCGCAGAACACCACGAGTTAAAGACTTGCCCAGCAACCTCAACCGCCGCAGCGTCAGGACAAGCTCGGCGGCGTCGGCCTGGACTGTTCAACCAGGATGATGGCGTTCCACTCCCAGACCGGCTCGCTTCACTATCTGGAGGCCCGTGAATCCAGACATTCCGTGAGAACCTGCCACCCAGGTATTGATCAGAAACTTATGGGGTTCTCGTTCAGGGCTTCACGGAGGTGTGTGCCGCGCCGTAGGCGAATCTGCGTCCCGTCGACCTCGGGGCCGTGACCCGAATCGTCGAGGAGGCTTGGGCGGGGTCGGCGCCGACCGCTGAGACCCTGGACGGCGTGGTGGGTCGCCCGCGCTGAGCGGGAGGTGGACCGCGTTCAGGGCAGCGGGGTGAGTGCGTCCTCCAGGGCCGCCCGCGCGCTGCGCAGGGCGAGACGGAGCTGGTCCGGTGTACGGCGGATCTGGGCCAGCAGGAGGCCGCCCTGGATTGCGGCCATGGTGAGGTCGGCCAGCTCCGTCACGTCCGCGTCCGGGCGTAGCTCGCCCGACTCCTGCATCCGGCGCAGGCCCGCGATGAGGGGTGCTTCCCAGCGTGCGAAGGCGTCCACGAACGCTTGTCGGGTGAGGTCGTCCCGGCCGCTGAGCTGGCTGGCCAACGAGCCGATCGCGCAGCCGCCCACCGCGTCCTGTCGCGTCCCGTTGGCCACGATCGCGTCGAACCAGCGGTCGATGCCGGCTGCCGGGCGGCATGGCGCAGCAACGTGAACTTACCGATACCTCCCGGGTGTACAGGTACGCAACAAGGGGAGCGTCTGCCGCTGCCGACAGCATCCGGTCGAACATGGCTCGCTCCGGTTACCGGGCCAGCGGCGCATCGGCTCGTGCTGCCGCCAGCCTGACCGCCAGTTCCCTCACACCCAACGCAGCCTTCCTCTTTGGGTGTGGCTCTTCTGCAGTGAGTTGGTGATGCCGTGCGCCGTTGCCGTTCGTGGTCGGACGGCGGATCGTCGTGTCCCAGGACGCGGTCTTGGAGGCGGCGATGGTGTCGTGGCTGGAGGAGCTCGATCGGCGGGAGGCTGCCGCGCGGGAGGAGATCGCTGAACTGCGGGACAGGATCGAGGAGTTGAGCAGGCGTCTTGCTGAGCGGGAGGAGGTGTTGTCCCGGCTGGAGATCACGCGGGAGACGATGACCGAGATCCTGTCCGGTGATGACACGGTCACGGTTGCCTGGGCGGAAGGGGACGTCGGCGGGGCGGGGGTTGAGGAGTACCGGTCCCCTGCGGGCTCGCCGGTCGGGGTGCGGCTGGTGCCGCAGTGGACGCCCGGGCTGGGGATGGAGGTGCTGCCGGGTTCGTACCGGGACATTGTCGAGGTTCTGCAGGACGCGGTGCATCCGATGCGGGCGCATCACCTGTGTGCCGCGCTGGGCTTGTCGACGGACAAAAGCAAGGTGGAAGGCTTCCGGTCGAAGCTGAAGCGGCTGGTCGAGCGGGGCTGGCTGGCGGAGGAGGGGCCGGGACTGTTCACGCCGTGCGAGGCCCTGGCAGCGGACGGGGATGCGCCGGAGCGGGCGGGGTCCTCCGCCGTGCGCGGCCGCGCCGGTGTGGGGTCGGGCTCTCGTCCCTAGCGTCGAAGGTGCCAACCGCTTCCACGCTTGAAAAGCGAGAGCCCGCTGCCTGGAGCGTATGCGGCCGCCGCGGCGGCTGACCCCTTTGACCGAGCCGCTTCTTTCCTCACTTCGCTCATCGATTCCCTCTCCCGTCCCGAAGCATTGCTCCTGTCCCACGAGCGGGTGGAGGAAGACGCAGAGCAGGGGGCGAGGGAGCTGGCCCGCCTCCTCCTGCAGGGCCACTTGGACCTGCGCGCCCGCCGGGAGGAAGCCGAGCTGTCGGCCCTGGACGCGAACGGCCGGGCCCGGCTCGCTGCGGGTCGCACCCGGCTGGAGAAGCGCCACCGGCGCCAACTGGCGACCGTGGTGGGGCCGGTGACCGTCACCCGGCGCGCGCTGCGCGCCCTGGGACTGCCCAACTGTTATCCGGCCGACCAGGTGTTGGGGCTGCCACGCGAGCGGCAGAGCCTGCGGCTGCGCCGGCTGGTGGTGCTGGAAGCCGCCCGCGGCTCCTACGACAGCGCCCTGGAGGCGATCGGACGCCGCTGCGGGACACCGGCGGTCGGCAAACGCCAGGCCGAACAGCTCGTGCGGGCGGCCGCGGTGGACATCGCCGCCTTCTATGCCGCCCGCACCCCTGCCCCGGCAGCCAGCACGACGCTGGTGCTCAGCGTCGACGGCAAGAGGATCGTGATGCGCCCGGATCACCTGCGGGAAGCAACACGCAAGGCGGCAGAGCGTGCGACGCGCACGTTCCGCACCCGTCTGTCCGCCGGGGAGAAGACCTGCCGCAAGCGCATGGCCACGCTGGCTGTCGTCCACGACGCGGACCCGGCTCCGCGCCGCCCGCACGACACCATCGCCCCGCCCGGCGGCCGCACCACCCGCCGCACCCCGCGCAAGGGGCCGAAGGCCCGCGCGAAATGGCTCACAGCCTCGGTGGAACACGACGCGGACCAGGTCATCGCCGCCGCGTTCGACGAGGCACAAGCCCGTGATCCGCAGCACCACCGGTGCTGGGTGGTCCTGGTCGACGGCGCCGCCCACCAGCTCGACTTGATCCACGCGGAGGCCGCCCGACGCGGCGTCACATCCATGTCGTCCTCGACATCGTCCACGTGATCGAGAGGTTATGGGCGGCCTCGCGGTGTTTCTACACCGCCACCGATCCCGCCGCCGAGACCTGGGTCGGGGCCATGGCCGCCCGGATCCTGGCCGGCGACGCCTTCGGCGCCGTCGCCGGCATCCGCACCCAAGCCGACCGGCTTGGCCTGTCCGCAGATCAACGGGCCGCAGCGGACAGGGCCTGCCGCTACCTGGAGAACAACGCCGCCTTCGTCCACTACGACGAGGCCCTCGAGGCCGGATGGCCGATCGCCAGCGGCATCGTCGAAGGAGCAGCACGTCATCTGGTGGCCGAACGTCTCGATATCACCGGCAGCCGGTGGAGCGTCTCCGGAGCCGAAGCCGTCCTGACCCTCCGGGCCCTCATCAGCAACGGCGACTTCCCGCAGTACTGGACCTTCCACACCCACAGAGAACGCGAACGCCTCTACCCCCGGCCCGACCAGCACACCTGCGAACTCCTGGCCTGACCGGCGACGTCACTTCAGAAGAGCCACCCCCAATGGGTTGCCTGCGAGTGTTACAGCTGGGACGTTAGGCCGGGACGCCGGGCAGGACCTGGCCAGTTGCCGCCACCGTGGACACCCCCGCCGCTGCCACACGACGAGCGGGTGTCCGGTCAACTGGCGGCCCGGCATGGAGGTCAGGGTGCCGCTGCGATCGGCCCGGACGACATGGCCGGCCGGGCGAGGGTGACCTGGACCGGCTGCAGCGGTCGGGCCGGCGAGGTACAGGCCGGTGCCGATTCTCAGTTGGTCCAGACGACCGGGCTGTCGCGGTACGCGTCGCCCTCGTCGAACGAGGCGCCGATGATGGGCGAGCTTTTCGTGGCGCTGAGCGCGCAGGTCTCGTACGACGCGCCCTTGGTGGTGAACTCGGTCGGCGCGCTCTCGCGGTCGCACTTGCCCGGGATGTCACCGAACAGTACGACGCCCGTCCCGGCGCCACCTTCCAGCACACCGTCCAGCTTCAGCGACGCGTAGGACAGGTCGGTGCCGCCGACGTTCTCCACCTTCATCTTGATGAAGTAGGGCGTCATTCCCTTCGCCTTCTCACCGAAGGCGGCCATGTCGGCCTCGGCGCCCTTCTCGATCGCCGTGACGGTTACGGCGATGGTGCCCTTCTTCTCGCTCGTGTACTCGAAGGGCAGGACAGCCCTGTCGCCGACCTTGAGTTCCGTGCCCGGCGCGGTGCCGTCGCCCTCGGCCGGCGCGGCACTGTCGTCGCCGCTGTCGGCAGTCGGGCTCTCGCTGCTCGGCGCGGACGAGGCCGGGGCCGACGCCGCCGGCGAATCCTGCGCCACCGGCCCTCCCTCGTCGCCGGCGCAGGCCGAAAGCCCGAGCCCCATGGTGGCCAGAGCAGCCGCGAACACGATACGTCCCTTGTGCACTACTACTACCTCACTGGTAACGAAAGCTGTCCGATACGGCAGCCTGGAACGGTCGATGGTTTCGAGAAATGACCGACCACACAGCCGGACATGCCAGAGCGTATTCCGGCCCGGTGGCGGAGTGTGACGGTCATTTGACCCACACCGGAGTGCGCGCAGGCCCCGACCGGGTGCGCTCTCGACCGGGCGGCCGGATCAGGTGACGTCGAGGACGTGCCGAGCGCGCACGTGGAACATGCTCCGCGTGCGCGTGTAGACGGCGATGCTGTCCGCGTCCTCCAGCCGCAGCTCGGCGTGGCGGTCCTCGACGACCACCAGCCGCTCGCCGTACATCCAGAAGCCGTGGCCCGGGGCGAGCTTCAGTGAAGCGGAGAACGGCACGATGGCCAGCTCCACTGTGTGCAACCCGATGACGCCGATAAGCCGGTCAAGCTGGGCGGCGAGCACGGCCTGCGGGCTCTACGACTGGGCAAAGCTCCCTACAGGAGAGCTACACCCGAAGGAGTTCGACCGCCTTATGCGCGCCCCTGGCCCCGTCCTCGCCTACCGTCGCCACCGCACCAAGGTGGTGGAAGACCAGATCGATGCCGTCGAGCGCGCTCTGGGCGTGTTGGGCTACGCGTGGATCGCCTTGCCCCTACACATCCGAGTCGCGCTTCGCGAATACTGGTGGTGGGATACCCGGGCCACGGTGCAGAAGATCTGCCGCATAGTCCTGGCCTACTACGGCGCCGTCTACGTCACGGCTCTCCTCAGTGACGAGCCGTGGCACCCGGTCCCGTGTTCGTCTGGCTCTTCTTCATGCTTCCCTCTGGGGGATCATCCTCACTTTTAGGGCTCCGCGTCAGCGGCGTCGGTACCTGCTGGTGGCCGCCTGTGTCGCTGCGATCAGCGCCTGCGCCGAAGTCCGGAGGAAGGGAAGCATCCAGCGCCCCTGGATGTGGGGGTGGCTCGCGCCGAAGGCGGACGGCTCGAAATATTCGCTCGCGGCACGGACAATGCGGTATGGCACCGCTGGCAAGGTGGCGGAGGCTGGAACGGCGAAGGTTGGGTGTCTCTGGGCGGCAACATGACCAGTAATGTTGCGGCGGCCCGGAACGGCGCGGGGCGCTTGGAGATATTTGCTCGCGGCGAAGACGGTGCGGTGCGCAGAAGCGTTCAAGCGGCCCCCAACAGCAATAACTACTCGGGCTGGGAAACGCTGCAGATCGATCATAAAGTGTCCAGCGAGATCACTGCTGCCAGAAACAAGGCAGGGCAGGTGGAGATCTTTGCGCTTGGCCTGGATAAAGCGGTGTACCGCCACCTGTAACAACGACTAGCCCAATAGGACCGTGTCCTACGTGGTGTCCCATCAGGCGTGTCCTGCGTTCCGCCGCCCTGCGGCCGCACTGTCGACGGAGGAATTAGCGGCTTGGCGATCTCCCACAGGCCGTCCGGAACAATCCAACTCCACGTACCCCGCCCCATACCGAGGCCAAGGACGCCTTATCGGAAATCCATTCCCGGTAGAAGCGCACGCACGGGCACGGCGGGGGTTTTCGGGAGCACCCTTGGGACGCGGGCGGGGCCCACCCAGGGCTTCGGCGTAGTCGCGTCGCATCCGGTTTGTGGCCATGTGGGGCTGAGGTGAGTGAGCGTGCGGCGCGGGTCGTGGAGTCGCTCACCCCCGGTTCTGGGCTTCCTCGGAGCACGCCTATCACGTCAGTCCGTGATCTATGTTGGCTCTCGGTCTGTCACGACAACCGCCAGATGATGAAGTATCCACGACTCGTTCTCCCCTGCAATTCGGCCCGGACCTGCGCGATGAGATCTATGGCGTCGTCCGTCAGCTGGGCACGGGCTTCCGCTCGTTCGGGCCAGGCGCTCCATGGCGACCCGGTTTCGACATTGACGTTGTCGACCTCGCCTTCCGACTCCGTCCAGGACACCAGCTTGGGAGTCCGCGGGCCGTCCGTGGCGACCAGCCCGATGAGCTTGCCGCGGAGGGCGGCGTACCGCACGTGGATGACGTCGGAGGCGTAGAGGTCGAGGAGGTTGTCGACGTCTGGGCTGATGTTCCATTCCTCGACTGACAAGTACGGCTTGGCGACTTCGTCCAGTTCGTCGAGCGCTTCGAGCAGTTGGTCGGCCCACTTGATCAAGGCGAGATACGGCTCAGCTCGCTTGTCGCGTAGGTCCTGCGCATGTGATCGCTCGTGAAGCGCGCGTTCTTGCGCGGCGGACAGTCGCTCCTGCGTGTCGAGCGTGTCGCGCGTGTTCTCTCGCTGTGCGCGCAGGGAGAGCAGTGTCGTCACCAGACTCGCGACGACCGCCAGCCCTGCGACTCCTGTAGACGCCAGACTCACGATGATCTGGGGCTCCACGAGCGTCAGTCTCCCAGGGCTTCGGCGTTGTCGGTGACGTGCGGATCGTGGTGTTCAGTCAAGTGGGAGCCAGTTCAGGGAAGTCGACGGACATGGCTTCCAAGATCATGGAGTTGTCCACGCCCCGTGCTCCGAGTGGAAGACCGTGCCTGCCGAAGCATCATCCCTGATCCCGCCTGCCCTTGACCAGCTCCGGCAGCAGCCCGCGGTCGCCCCCGTGGAGGTCCCGGGCCTGCTGGAACGCCTGGCCAAGGTCCCGGACCCGCGTGATCCTCGCGGTGTGCGCCACGCTCTCGCCGCCGTACTCGCCCTCACCGCATGCGCCGTACTGGCCGGAGCGACCTCGCTGCTGGCGGTCGGCGAATGGATCGCCGATGCCCCCGCGCACGTGCTTGACCGGCTCGGCGTTTGCTCCGATCCGCTCCAGCCTCGGTGGGCGCTGCCCTTGGAGACCGCGGTCCGCCGGCTGCTGGCCCGCTTCGACGGCGACGCGCTGGACCGGGCGGTGGGCTGCTGGCTGGCCGACCGCCGACCGCAAGCGGGCAAGCTTCGGGGGCTGGCCGTGGACGGCAAGAGCCTGCGCGGCGCCGCCTAGGCAAAGGGCCGGAAGATCCACCTTCTTGCCGCGCTGGAACACAGCACCGGCGCCGTCCTGGCCCAGCTGGACGTGGACGAGAAGACGAACGAAGTCAGGCGCTTCCAGCCGCTGCTGGATGCGGTTGCGGACCTCGCCGGGGTGGTCGTCACCGCCGATGCGCTCCACACCCAGCGCGAGCACGCCGAGTACCTCATGGGCCGCGAGGCCCACTACGTCGTGATCGCAAAGGGCACCCAGAAGAAGCTGTGCAAGCAGCTGAAGTCCCTTCCCTGGAAGAACATCCCGCTGCAGGGCCGTTTCAAGGGCGTCGGCCACGGCCGGGCAGAGATCCGACGGATCAAGGTCGCGACCGTGAATAACCTGCTCTTCCCCACAGCCCGCCAGGCCATCCAGATCAAGCGCCGCCGTACCAGGCCGAATGGGCTCTTCAGCTGGCCCAGGCGTCGCGTCAGTCCGCAGTCAGCTCGTCGAGCCACGCCTGCACCGGCCCGTACACCCCGCCCGGCACCAGCACGGTCAGCTGGTCGACCAGCACCCAGCGAACCTCCGCCACCTCCCGAGGCGACGCCGCATGAGCCGTCCCCGACAACAGCCGGCAGGCCACGTACACCACCCGCCAGCCCGAACCGGATGGATGCGCGACCCCAGCACCACGACAGACGCCACCGTGACGCCCGCCTCCTCGTGGGCTTCGCGGGCCGCAGCCTCGGCGGCCGACTCGCCCGGGTCGACTTTTCCCCAACGAGCAGGCCGCCCTGAAGTGCGTCTACATGGCGATCATGTCCCTCGATCCCACAGGAAAGGGACAGGCCCGCTGGACCATGCGCTGGAAAACCGCACTGAACGCCTTCGACATCACCTTCGACGACATCACCTTCGACGGCCGCCTCTCAGCGGCCCGTCAGTAACCCCAACTAACCCAGTTACACCGCTCGTTTGACCCGCACGCCGCCGACGAACGCCTCCGCGAGGTCGTGAACAGGGCGAACGTAGCCTGATGCGGCACTAGTATGCGGAGCATGACGCGGTATGTGGACGAGGATCTGCACGGTGCGGAGTTCCGCGAGTGCGATCTGACCGGGGCACGCCTGATCGGCGTCGTCATGCAGGATGCCGTGATCGACGGGCTCGTCACCAACCTCGTGGTGAACGGTGTCGAGGTCACCGAGTACGTCGAGGCAGAGCTCGACCGGCGTCATCCGGTGCGGATGCTGATCCGCTCCCAGGACCCTGCCGATCTGCGTGAGGCATCGCGTCAGCTCCATGCCGGCTGGACCGCCACGATCGAGCGAATCCGCCATACGCCCGGCATCGAGCGCCGCAGCGTGAACGACGAGTGGTCGGCGGTGCAGACGATGCGCCACCTGGTCTTCGTCCACGACTCGTGGTTCCGCCGCTGCTGCCTGGGCTCGACGCAGCGGTTCACGCCGATGGGCATCGGGACGACCGTCGAGCCCTACCGTGGAGCGCACGGCCTTGACCTCAAGCTCGATCCGGCCCTCGACGAAATCGTGAGCGTGCGTGACGCACAGGCCGCCGAGCTCGAGGCCTGGCTCGACGAGGTCACCACTGTGCAGCTCGCAGCGCGAGCGCCGGTGCCCGACGACGATGTCTGGCCGCCGTACGCCCGGGGCCGCCTCGTGCGGCAGTGCCTCAGCACGGTGCTCAACGAGACCTTCGCACACCACAGCTTCTGCGTCCGCGACCTCGACCTGATCGAGGCACAGAACACCGCGTAGAGCCGGCTACGGACGCAGCATCGGTGCGGATACCGGCCTCGCTGACCGTCTGCGCGATGCCAAGCTGCTGAGCCCAGAGCTGGACGCGGTACTTCTCGAGCATCCGGCGGGCCTGACCTAGGTGCTGGCCGGGCGGGCGGCCGTCGGGAGCGCGGCGAGCTGGTGGAGGTGCGCCGCCTGGAGGCCGGCGATGCGGTCCATCAGTGCGCGAACGGCGGCGATGGTCGTGTCCAGCTCGCGTCGCCGCTCGACGACGCCCTGAGGTGGACCGGGTAGCGCTCCTGTCGAGCCTCCAAGTGGGGCCAGATCAAGGCGCTAAAGCCCGTAGAACGGGACGTCTCACCCAAGGCTGATGCGATGAAGGAGCGGGGCCTCCCGCTCCGGCCGGGTGCGGACGATGCTCGGTCCAGGAGAAGAAATCAACCGTCCACAGACAGGAGGCCCCTGATGGACCGTGAGCAGGCCTACGACGGACCCCAGATCGTGGGCATGGACCTGCATGCCCGTCGCTCGGTGCTGCTGCGCATGACCCCGGAGGGACAGCGGCTGGGCCGGGTACGGATCGACAACAGTCCCGCCGCGCTGAAAGCGGAGGTCGCCAAGGCGGGCCCGCACCCGAAGGTGGTGCTGGAGGCGACCTATGGGTGGTACTGGGCCGCCGACGCCCTGGCGGAGGCCGGGGCCGAGGTCCATCTCGCCCATCCGCTCGAAGTGAAGATGTTCACCTACCGACGGGTCAACACCGACGACAAGGACGCGGCCAACCTGGCCGACCTGCTGCGCATGGGACGTCTGCCCGAGGCATGGATCGCCCCGCCCCGCATCCGCGAGCTGCGGGAGCTGGTGCGCTACCGCCACAAGCTGCTCAACGTCCGCACATCGGCAAAGACCCAGGTCCACGCGGTCCTCGCCAAGGCCGGGCTCCACACGCCGGTTTCCGATCTGTTCGGCCGGGCCGGCGGCGACTGGCTGGCAGGGCTCTCGCTGCCCGGCCCCTACCGGGCCCGGGTCGCCTCGCTGATGAGGCTCATCGCCTTCCTCGGGGAGATCAGCGACCTCGAGAGGCACACGGCGCGGGCGCTCGCCGATGATCCCGGCTACCGCGCGGTGCAGACGATCCCCGGCATCGGCCCGGTCTTCGCCGCCGTGCTGGTCGCCGAGATCGGCGACGTCACCCGCTTCGCCAGTCCCGGACAACTCTGCTCCTGGGCCGGACTGACCCCGCGTCACCGCGCCTCAGACACCAAGGTCCACCGCGGACCGATCACCAAACAGGGCTCCCCGCTGCTGCGCTGGGCCTGCGTGGAGGCGGTCCAGCGATGCTCCGCCGACACCCCGATGAGGCGGCTGAAGGACCGCATCACCCAACGCCGCGGCTCCGGCGCCCGCAACACCGCCAAGACCGCCGCGGCCCGCAAACTGCTCACCCTGGTCTACTACGCCCTGCGCGACGGCGAAGTCCGCTGCCTGGCGAAGATGGCCACAGCGTGAGCAGGCCGGAACACGGCCGACGCGCGATCGTTCTCTGTCTGGCTCCCGCCTCGGCGGCGTGGCCGTTAGTCTGATCCGATCCTGTCGGCCGTCGCGAAACGCCCCATGCAGAGGCCCGTCCAGCCCGCCGACTGGACGCGTGCCCGCGAAGGGATGACCGGCAGCCGAGCCTGCCCACCACGTGACCACACCACTGGGGCGAGACACACAACATCACACCCCTACCTCGGCACGGCACCAAGGCCCGCGCCGTATATCGCGTTGCCCTCACGCAGCCGGAAACCAGGAGAAGACCGGACAAGACGACCACTTGACCGACCCCACTCCTTCAGGGATGACCGACCCCACTCCTTCAGGGATGACAGAGAGGGGGGCGATCTCATACTTACGAAAAGGTATGTGACAAACAATATGGCTGCGACTTGAGAGGATGCGCGCACAGGTCACAGCATGGAGCGAGCGCCGGACCGAGATCGCTACGGGTCGAGGACCATGGCGCTCCTCTGTCGATTTCGACTTATCTCACTGTGGACTGGAGCGAAACATGGCTGACCACCGCACGCCAGTGACCCTGATCGGTTTGGGCTCGATGGGCACGGCGCTTGCCGAGGCATTCGTCGCGGCCGGATATTCGACGACCGTGTGGAACCGGAGCGCGGAGAAGGCAGCTCCCCTGGTCGCCAAGGGGGCGGTCCACGCGTCGGCGATCGAGGACGCGATCGCGGCGAGCCCGCTGGTCATCACATGCCTCACCACGTACGAGGCCACGCGCGAGGCTCTGGAGCCGGCCGTGGCCCAGCTGGCCGGACGCGCGCTGATCACCCTCAACACCGGATCCCCCATCGGCGCCCGTGAGATGTCCGACTGGGCGACCGGCCACGGTGCCCGGTTCCTCGACGGGGCGGTCAAGAACGTGCCCCAGGCCGTGGGCCTGCCCGACACGCTGCTGTACTACAGCGGTGACAGGGCAACCTTCGACGAGCACGTGGAGACTCTGCGCGTGCTGGGCGGTGACACCGTCCACCTCGGCACCGACGTGGACCTCGCCGCCCTCTACGAACTGGCCGTCGGTGGCACTCTCCTGCCCGCCCTCATCGGTTTCTTCCAGGGCGCCGCTCTGATCACCCAGCGCGGTCTGGAAGCCAAGACGATGGTGGACTACACCGTCAAGTGGCTGGAGATGATCCAGTCCACCCTTCCGCTGCTGGCCGAGGAGATCGACAGCGGCGACTACACCAAGCCTTTCGCCACGGTCGGCACCTTCTACGAGGGAACGCGCAGCGACGCACAGGTCGGTGCGGAAGCCAAGATCGACGTCCGCTGGCACAAGCCGATGGTCGACCTGCTCGAACGTGCCATTGCCGAGGGCCACCGCGACCACAGCATCTCGGCACTGATCGAGGTCATCCGGAAGCCGGAGCAGACGGCCTAGTCCAGCAAGAGGCGCGGCCGGACCAGAAGGCACAGGGCTGCGTCCGATTCCCAGGAGACCGACAGGTGACGGTCTCCTGGGAATACTTGTCTACGCCCATGACTGGTCTCTTACCCGGCAGTGGAGGGCCAATTGCCCTCTCCCCGTAACGTCCTGACTGTTTCCGGATCGGCTGTTCCGGAACAGGACAGTCTGTTGACACTACTTAGACAATTGATCGCCGTCGTGGCGTTCGGGTATGGGGAGAGTTCTGTGCGAGTACTCATGGCGGTTTGGCCCGCTCCTGCGCATCTCTATCCGGTGGTTCCGCTCGCCTGGGCACTGCAGAGCGCCGGGCACGAGGTCGTCATCGCCTCCCACCCCAACATGGCGGCAACCATCTCCTCGGTGGGCCTCACCGCGGTGCCGCTCGGTGACGCGGGCAGCATGCCCACACCCCGTGCCGCGACCCGCCCCGTACCACCTGCCATGGACGAGGAGCTTGACCGGGTCGAGAAGACACTCGGCGTCCATCCGTCGGACTACCCCTGGGACATCTTCCGTCGGTTCATCCTGCCAGCCATCTGGGACTTCCACCCCGCGCACGCCTCGCCCTCCGCGCCGCAGCCAGGTATCGACGATCTCGTCTCGTACGCCCGGGCCTGGCAGCCGGACCTCGTGATCTGGGATCCGTGCTGGCCGTCGGCGGCGGTGGCGGCACGTGTATCGGGTGCCGCCCATGTCCGCTTGCTTTGGGGTCTCGACTACTGGGGCTGGGTCACCGAGCGGTTCGCCAAGCTGGTACACAGCGGTGGCGCGGTTCGGGTGGAGAACCCACTGCTGCACTCGGTCAGGCCGGTGGCCGAGCGATACGGCATCGACGTGGACGAGGAGCTCCTCCTCGGCCAGTGGACGATCGACCCTCTGCCGAACGGGATGCAGCTGACCACCAACGCCCTTACCGTTCCCGTCCGCTGGGTGCCTTTCACCGGCACCGGCCCCCTCCCCCAGTGGCTGCGGGAGGCTGCCGAGCGCCCCAGGGTTGCAATCTCGCTGGGTGTGTCGGTGCGACAGTTCTTCAAGGACAGCGAGGCCCTCATCACCACGATGCTCGCCAGCGTGGCCGACCTGAACATCGAAGTGGTGGCCACCTTGGACAAGGAGCAAACCGCGGGCATCCATGTGCCGCGAAACGTGCGGGCGGTGGATTATCTACCGCTCAACCAACTGCTGCCGAGTTGCTCGGCGATCATTCACCACGGCGGTATCGGTACCTTTGCGGCGTCGGCGGCTATGCGGGTTCCACAGCTCATCACCGACGGGGAGGCCGAGATCGTCGTCCAGCACGACGACGGGACCCTGACGTCGTTCACCCACAAGCACATGGATGCGCCGCCCACGTCGGAGTATGTCCTCGCGCACGGTGCTGGGCTTGTCCTCGACCGAGAGAAGCACTCCGCCGACGAATTGAGCAAGCAGCTGGCCCGTGTGTTGGCCGAGCCCTCGTTCCAGGCCGGTGCCGACCGAATCCACGACCGAATGCTTGCCACTCCGAGTCCCCATGACGTCGTTCCGCTGCTCGAGCGAATGAGCTCTCGGTACAAGACCAGGACACTAGTAGGGCTTGGTCAGGTCGGTTGAGGTGGTGCGTGTCCTTCCGGCCCGGTGTGGCGTTGAGTGTGTGTGACTCCGGACGAGATTGCTGTGGTGCGTGGTGAGTTGGAGGCGTTCGCG
>NZ_JBQQCG010000132.1:0-21318 GCF_052245575.1 Streptomyces sp. 2A115
GCAGCCGGTCCAGATCGGCTTCGTCCAGGGCCGCCACCGTGCCGTCCGGCAGCGTCAGCCCCCTGCCGACCTCGGCGTACGGGACCTCACGGTCTTCGTGCTCGCAGAACCGCCGGTGCCGGATGCGCCCGGAGTCGGGCAGATGGACCTCATGGAGCGGCGTGTGGTGCTCCTCCGTGGCCGGGCTGAGTCGGACGGGTACGGAGACCGCCGAAACTCACGGCGGTCGTGGTGATCGTGGCCATGCCTCCATAGGACTGCTGACCTGGGACTCCCGCCCCCCCCCGGAGCCATCGTCGCCCGCGAGCGCGATCGTCAGGCGGGTGTCGGTGCGCGCGGTCGCCCACACCGCAGCCAGGTCCCCCCACGACACCCGGTCGCCGGTGGCAGCCCGATCGGTGGCCGATCCTTGCTGGTGGACGCTTGCCGTGGCCAACTGCGCTGTTAGCGTTGCTGCTTGAGCGAGGGGGAAAAGACAGCACGTGACATCGACTGCGTTTTGTATCGGCGGGGATCTGAAAGTACGGCGGTTGGGGTTCGGGGCTATGCATTTGCCGACGGAACCGGGTCCGGCCCGCGAGGCCTCTCTCGCGGTTGCCCGGCGGGCCGTCGAGCTGGGTGTCACGCTGATCGACACCGCGTATCTGTATGGCGGGGGAGCCAATGAGGAACTCCTGGCTGAGGCCCTGCACCCTTATCCGGATGGACTGCTGATCACCACCAAGGTTGGCGTTGCCCGATCGGGCTCCTCAGGCGAGTGGAAGCTCAACGGGCGGCCTGCCGTGCTGCGGGAGCAGGTCGAGCAGGCACTTCGCCGACTGCGCGTCGAGCGGATCGAGCTTCTTCAGCTGCACCGCATCGACCCCGAGACGCCGCTCGCCGACCAGGTCGGCACGCTGCGGGACCTGCAGGCCGAGGGCAAGATCGGCCGGATCGGGCTGTCCGAGGTCACCGTCGACGAACTCAATCAGGCGCGGGAGATCGTCGAGATCGCGAGCGTGCAGAACCGGTATAACCTGCTCGACCGTGAGCATGAGCCCGTGCTCACGGCCTGCGAAGCGGCAGGGATCGCGTTTCTGCCGTGGCGCCCCGTCGCCTGGGGCAAGTCGGGGGCGAAGGCCGACGTCGCCTCCGTGGCGACCGAGCTCGACGCCACCCCCACGCAGGTAGCGCTCGCCTGGCTCCTCGGCCACTCACCCGTCATCCTCCCGATTCCTGGCACCGCCCGGATCGATCACCTGGAGGAGAATCTCGTTGCGGAGCGTCTCGAAATGACCTCGGTGCACCGCGATCGCCTCGACCGTCTGCCCGAAGTGGCATAGTGCTCCGCCTTTTCTGTCATGGCTGAAGCCAGCAATAAACGAGATGCGCCTCCAGCGGCTTGTCGCCGCGTGATGGCCGGGGACCTTCAAGACGCTTGAGCAACCCGGAGCGAGGATGAGGCCGCAGGTCGGCTGCCCGACATCGTCGCGGCGCTGGAGGAACTCATGGACGATCTGCGCCAGCCGGTTCAGATGGGTGAGGCGTTCGTGGAGGCAACTGTCGGCGTACACGTGAACGTTCAGCTCGTACGCCGACAGCTGGCGCCTGCTGCCCTTGAAGAGCGACAACGCTGCCTACTACGACCACGCCCGCTGGATCGGGGCCGGCCTGGTCCCGCCCGTCGACCGGGTCGTCTCCGTCGTGTCGACGGCCAGGCTTTCGTCGGCAGAAGCAGGCAGCAGCGAGCGGCCGTTCTACCGGCGGCCGGGCAGCGCCCTGACCGAGCGCCACCAGCGCCTGGCCGCCTTCGTCCCCGCCCCGGAAACACTCAACGGGCGCACCTACGACGTGTGCTTCTTGCTCCGCGCCCGCCGGCGCCGGCCTGGCGGCCGTTCAGACCGGCGGACGGGGCGACGTCACGCTGGGACGCCGAGCGGCGGGTGCTCGAGCACGCGGGGCTTGTACTCGACCAGCTGGATGCGGCCGTCGAAGGTGCGGTGCTCGATCATCTCGAGGGCAACGTCCGGATAGCCGTCGTAGATGCGTTCTTCGCCCGTGGCCCCGGTGATGACCGGGAACATCACGACCCGGAAGCGGTCGACGAGTCCGGCTCGTAGCAGGGACCGGCACAGGCTGAGGCTGCCGATCGTGCTGAGGAGCCCCGAGCCGCTCGACTTCATGGCGCGGACCGCCTCGACGGCGTCGTCGCGGACGAGCGTGGAGTTGGCCCACGTCAGTGGCTCCTCAAGTGAGGAGGAGAACACCACCTTGGAC
Source organism: Streptomyces sp. 2A115 (assembly GCF_052245575.1). Taxonomy (NCBI): domain Bacteria; kingdom Bacillati; phylum Actinomycetota; class Actinomycetes; order Kitasatosporales; family Streptomycetaceae; genus Streptomyces; species Streptomyces sp. 2A115. The sequence continues at coordinate 2,257 of NZ_JBQQCG010000132.1, forward strand.
GCTTGCGTGAGCTCATCGACGGACGCCTCTTCTTCGGGCCTGAACTCGTCTTGGCCTTTCGGGACCTCGCCTGCGGCGAAGCCCGACATCAGGCGGTAGGTGTTCGCTCCCATCAGGTAGGTGGCCTCGGGCTGCTCGCCGAGCCATGCGAGGTACTCCGGGCCCTCGAGGCCCCAGAACCCGGGCCAGCCCTCTCCCGATGCGTAGCCGTCGAGGGAGGTGATGAAGTCGACGAGAAGTTCCGACATGGCGGTGTCCTTTCCTAGGTGTCACGAGTTTGGACCGGCCGGGAGCCACAAACTCATCGGCCGCGCTGTGGAGTAACGAGAAAACCCATGACGCTGCAGCCGATCAGGCCGGCGGAGCGGCACTGCTTCGGAGGGCCAGGAGCCCTACATGATTGCACTATGCACGCAGTCGGGGAAGCCGGCGACCGCCACGTCGCGGCACAACGCAACCTCTTCAACCGCTTCATGGGCATGCTCTTCCACTGCCTCCAGCATGGGCAGCTTTACGACGAAACAAAGGCATTCCCATCGGCAGGAACGGCTCGATCAACTTCCATTGCTCGCCGGTGAGTTGCCTGCGCGTCACCAAAGTCTTCCGACCGGATCCGCCTCCCAGACGGACCCGGAACGACAAGATTGATCACGACATCACACAGACCCTAGGAGCGCAGGAAGCCCCGTCGGGGCAGGGTGACCGAATGGGTCTCCTGCCCCGACGGAGCTCGGTCGGCCGGACGGCGGGTCACCGGCGCCCGGCAGGGGCCGGTGTCGTGTGCGGCGCTCCCCGGCTCAGCCGAAGTTCACGTCGCTGCACCACATGTAGGCCTGGTCGAGGTGCGAGGCCTGCCAGATCACGAACAGGATGTGGTGTCCGGTGTAGCCGGAGGTCTGGACGGGGAACGTGATGTCTTGCGCCGGGGCGAAGCGGCCGGTCTGCGTGATGAAGTCGAGGTTGCTCCAGCCCAGGGTCTGGGTCTTGGGGTTGAAGCCCTGCTTGCTCACGTAGACCTTGAAGTAGTCGGCACCGTGGGATGCCTGGTCGTACAGGTGGACCGAGAAGTTGTTGCCGACGGTGGTGGTCTTCCACTGCCCGGGCTTGTCCAGGCTGGCGTTCCTCGAGAGGTTGTTGCTGCAGAGCGTCCCGTCGGGGGTCCGCGCCTGGAACTGGCCACCGAGGCCGTCGCGGAGCGCGCTCATCCAGTTCCACATGGTGTCGGGGTTGGCCTGGAAGGCCTGCCAACACATGGGGTCTTCGGTCTGCATGGCCGGGTTCGTGTGGTTGCTGCCCCACGTCTTCCAGCACTGGTACGCGCGGGAGGCGGGGTCGACGACGGTGCCGTGAGCCTGGGCGGGGGCCGACCAGGTGAGTGCGCCGACAACCACGGCGAACAGCATGACGAGCGCCTGGAGAGGCCGGCGGAGGGACGACCGCGAACGCAGGGTTAACGGACTTTTTTTGCGCATGTGGGGGGACTCCTTCCAGTTGCAAGGCTGTCATGGGAGCGCTCCCAACGGTAGGTATTCTGAGTGAGATGTCAATGAAACAAACGGAGTTGATTACAGGGGTGGGCGGCGAGCAGCGAATCTGCCGTGAGCCGGGAGTCAGAACCGTTCCCGGGACCGGAAGGCGAGGGTGCGCCCTGGACTGGTGTGCGGGGCGATGCCAGGGAGGGGCGTTCGCGGCATGGCAACGGGACCTGGTTCTGGCGTGAGGGCTGTCCAGTTTGAGGTTCCCCCGGCGTGCGGGAGGTGCTGGTCAGGTCGGGGTGACGGGGTTTCAGGTCCGTTCGTCTGTCTGCCTGTCGGCCGTTCCCGGACCCGGCCCGGCGCTGTCGCCGCGGACAAGGCCTACTCATCCCGCGCCAACCGCTCTTACCTGCACAAACGCAACATCAAGGCAGTCATCCCGAAGAAAAAGGACCAGGCCGCAACCGGAAGAAGAAGGGCAGCCGGGGCAGCCGACCCACAGGTCACGACGCCGATCTCTACAAGGAATGGAACACCGTCGAGCGGCTGATCAACCGGCTGAAGGACTGGCGCGGCATCGCCACACGCTTCGACAAGACGCCCGAAAGCTATCTCGCCAGCCTGCCTCGATGATCTGGCTCGGGCGGGGGACCCCCTTCGCCGCACCGGCCGAAAGCCCAAGTACGTCCAGGCCCTTCGGGCGGACGACGCCTTCCGGCCGGCACACCGAGAGCACGCACCGGACGCCGCTCCTTGACGGGCAAACGTTGCCTGCCGCGGCACTGGATCGAACTGGACGGGCCGTAGTGCTGCCTGCCGCCGGGCGTCGCCGGGTCGGCGGTCACGCCGTGCGCGGTCAGGTCGTCGAGCACCCGGTCGAAGGAGGAGAAAGCGTGGGCGTCCCGCACGGGTTCGACCCGTGACCAGCCGGACACGCCCACGCTCACCAGATTGACCCTGTCCGGTTTCACCGGCCGCGGGTCCTCGGCGCGCACCTCCTTGAACCACGCTCGGGGTTGTAGTCGCCACTGAAGGCGATCAACGGTGCTCCTTGTCAAGTGACTGTCGAATCGTCAAGTGACTGTCGAATCGTCGTGTGCGTCGATGTCGTTCATTGCTTGGTGAGGGTGACTTCGTCGCAGTAGCCGTCGCCGCTTCCGGAGACGAGATGGCAGTAGATGCGAGCGGTGGTCACACCTGTCCCTGTGGTGAAGGTCGTCGACTGTTTTGAGTAGGTGTTCAGGGTGGTCGAGGCACTCGTGACGGCGGAGCCGTCGTAGAGCTTGGCCTCCAGTGCCGTCGTAGTGCCGGCGGTCTGGCTCGCGATCGCGCCGGTCAGTCGGTAGGTCGTGTTCGGCGTGAGGTTGTAGACCAGTTGCCACAGGGTGCTGCCGCTCAGGGACGAGTTCGTCAGTGCGGCCGTGTTGTCGTTGGACGACGTGCTCGTGAGCGAGAAGTCCCCGTTTCGCCAGGGCACGGTGTGGCCGGACTCGAAGTTGCCGTTGACCACGTGGTTCTTGACGGGGGTGACGGCGAGATCGTCGCAGTAGCCGTTCCCGGTACCCGAGCTCTTGTAGCAGTACAGCCGCACGGTGCTGTTCGCCGCCCCGGTGGTGAAGTCGGCGGAGACGTATGTCCACGCGGTGCCGCTGGCGCTTGCCACCGTTTCCAGGCCGCCGGTGTTCTTGACGCCGATGTTCATGACCTCGCCGGCGACAGCGGACTTCACCCAGCCTGAGACGCGGTACGTCGTCCGGGGTGCGACGGGGACGTACTGTTCGACGGAGGCGGGCGACGGCCCGACCCGGGCCGCGTAGGTTCCGGCGTGGGCCCCTGAGTTAACCACTGAGGCGGAGTTCCACGCGCTCCACGCCGTGAGCGACCCCTTCTCGAAGTCGAGGTTCTCGTTCGCGAGGCAAGTCGCGTCGGAGGGCGTGCTGTACTGGTCGGCGCCGATGTCGGGTGCGCAGACCGAGGGAACGGTCGATCCCCAGTAGTCCTTGCCGCCGTTGTCGGGGATGACAACTCCCGTACCGATGGCCGGAGATGACGCGGTGAGCTGGTAGCCCGCGACGGTGCCGATGCCCGTGCCGCCGCTGCCGGGCGAGTTCAGCAGCGGATCCGCTGTGATCTTCCCTCCGCCGGACGGCTCGTTGGCCGGGTGGTTCCCGTAGAAGAGGTTGTTCCGCCAGGAGAAGTTCGAGGCCGGCTGGCCGCTGGTGTAGACGTAGTCGCCACTGCCCAGGTTGTAAATGATGTTGTTGGCGAGCGTGAGGTCACTCCAGGCGCCCGAGACCTCGAAAATGTTCGCGGTGGACCCCGATGGAATGTAGATGGTGTTGTTGTAGAACTGGGAATCCTGCGATCCGAGCAGGTTGATGACGCGAAGACGATCGTTCTCGCTGACGTTGTAGCGGACCACCGCGTTGCTGCTGAGGCGTGACCCCCCGCCGCAGCCGCAGAAGAGGATGAACCCTCCCGCGTTGTCGTGGCTGTAGTTGTACTGGACGATGGTGCCGTCCTGCCCGTAGTCGACGTCGAAGCCCTGGCCGTCGGGATTTCCGGAATTCTTCTGGGTCGCGTACGCCTCGTTGTACTGGATCACGGTGCCATCGGAGTCCCATGCCCAGATGCCCGCGTTCGCCGAGTTCGCCTTTGCCGTGTTGTAGACCACGTTGCGCTCGATGAGGGCGTTCCGCGACATCTGCACAACGATGCCGTCGCCGTCCGTGTCATGGACGGTGTTGTTCTTGACGATCACGCCGGTCCAGGGGGTCCAGGCCGGATTGTTGCAGCCGATGGACGGCCGGCACAGCCATGTGCTTGACATGTTGATACCGCTGCGGGCGATGTTGGCTACGTTGTTGCCATCGATGACGACGTCATTGAAGGCGCTGGGCGTCGTGGTCCCGAGAACGGCGAAGAGAATGCCGGCACTGCCGTCGACTTCCTTCGACTGATTTCCATTCACATCGTGGATGTTGAGGTTGCTGATCTTGTAGTGATTCCCGGTCCCGTAGTTCTCGAGTACCACATAGACACCGCGTCGCGCGTTCGCACCCTTCACGGCGCCGGTGTTCGTCACCTCCAGGTTGGAGATCTCCCAGTACTCCTGGTTGTGCAGGTAGATCGCATCCGTGGCACCGCCTCCGGCGATGATCGGCAGGGCGCCTGTGCCGTAGGCATCGATGGAGATCGCCCCGCCTGCCGCGCTGCCCGAGCCCAGCGGGTGCAGGAGGCCGGAGCAGGTCGTGCCCCGCTTGAACAGCAGTTGGTCCCCCGGGGAGAAGGTCGTCGCGTTCGGGCCCGCCAGTGAGTTCCATGGAGAGCCGGAGGTGCCGGTCCCGTTGGATGCCGCCGAGCAGTCCACGTGGTAGGTGGAGCCCGCCGCGTGGGCCGGCCCGGCCGGTGTCAGCACGACCGCGACGCAGGCCATCAGCAGCGTGACGACGGCGACTGTGAAGACGCGTCTTATCTCTGCGGCATGTTTCATGATGCCTCTTTCCGTACGACATTGTCGGAATGGCTTGTGGGGCTCGCCGCGACCTTGCGGAGCGCGGCGACGATCGCCTGCGTGGGCGCAGGATGGTTCGACCAGTCGGCGGCCACGTGTCCGTCGGCGCCGATCAGCAGTGTCTGGAGCTGTCCGTCCCTGGACAGCCGCGCGTCGGCGGAGGCCGAGTCCGCGGCGACCACGAGTTCGTGGGAGAGGTCCCAGTTCGCCGCGAAGTTCCGCATTGCGGAGTCGGTCGTATGCCCGTCCGAGTCGGTGATGAGGACCCGGACGTCGGGGTACTGCAGCGCCACGCTCTTGAGCGACGGGATCTGGTTCCGTGCCGCCGCCGCGTCGACATCACCCTGGTCACCGATGGGAACGGCCGAGACGACGGTGGGGCCCGAGACGGAAATCCGATCCCCGTCGAGCAGGGTCACACCGGAGTCGGCCGGCACTTCGGCACGGCATGCGGTGACGAGGAGGAGCGCGGCGACGAACGGGATCGTCCTTGCGAGACGGGCCTTCGTCGTGCCGGCGTTGGAATGGCTTGGTGGAAGCATCTTTGCTCCGCTCTGTCCACAACTGGGGTGTGGTCGAAATGACTCCCGCGTCACCGGATCGAACGGTGGGCACGAATGGATCCGGTAAGGGCCTGTCATGCGGGACGTACGGCACATGCGGGGCGACATGCGGGGCTGCCGCGAGAAGCGAACGGGGAAGCACGGCGGCCGGTGGCACACCGGCTCGCTCGGTGGTGGTGCGAGATGCCCTGAACCGGGCGCATCCGTCTGCGTGGACGAGTGCGCGCACCGATGTCAGGGGGACCGCGAGTGCGACGGTGGTCGCTTCCGCGGTACGCCCAGGGGGCGGCTCTTCGGTCACAGTTGACTCCACGTCAATTGTGGCCGACATCTAGCTGTTTCGATATGACTGATTTCTTGGGATCTGCCCAGACTTACCACTTACGATCAACCAAGGAAACCGGTTGACCGAAACTTTCGCGAACGTTAAATGGCGTTGCCAGAAGATGTCAAGAGGTCAGAACACGCCAGTCCCGGCCCGCATCAGCGGACCAGGGCAACTCTCGCCGGAGAGGGGAAACACGTGCCGGAACAGCTGGTGGACGTGGCGGAGAGGGCCGGGGTCTCCAAGGCCACCGTGTCCAAGGTGCTCAACGGCCGGCAGGACCTGTCCGTGCGGCCGGAGACGCGCCGGCTGTGGCGGTGGACGCGCCGGCGCGTCCACGAGGCCGCCGAGACGCTCGGCCACCGGCCGCACTCCGGGGCCCGGGCGCCGGCCGGCGCCAGCACCCACGCACGCATGGGGAAGGGCGGCAGTGTGATCAGCAGTATGACTGGGGGCGGGGAGAGTCGCCGTTGAACAACAGCGCGCCGTCGTGGCCGGGCAGTATGACGGCCGAGCGGCGGGTACTTGACCACCAGCGAAAGCTGCACCGATGGGCACGGGCTGAACCGGATCGCCGGTTCGCGGACGTGTTCAACTTGATCTGCGACCGGGCCACGTTGTTGGTGGCCTGGGAGCGGGTGTCAGGCAATCGGGGTGCGCAGACAGCGGGCGTGGATGCGGTCACCCACCGCCACGTCGAAGAGGACATCGGGGTACTGCCCTTCCTGGAGGATCTGCGGTCCTCGCTGAAGGACGGCACCTTCACCGCGTTGCCCGTGAAGCAGGCGATGATCCCGAAGCGGAACGGAAAGGTCCGGATGCTGGGGATTCCGACCCTGCGGGACCGGGTGGCGCAGATGGCCCTCAAGCTGGTCCTCGAACCGATCTTCGAGGCCGATTTCTATCCGTCGAGTTACGGGTATCGGCCCGGACGTCGGGCACAGGATGCCATCGCCGAGATCCACCAGCTCACCAGCCGCTCATACGAGTGGGTGGTGGAGGGTGACATCACCGCGTGCTTCGACAATGTCGATCACCAGATCCTGATGGAGCTGGTGCAAGAACGCATCGCCGATCGTAAGGTGCTGCGGCTGGTCCGGGGGTTTCTGCGGGCTGGGATTGTCGAGCAGCACGGTGGCTTTGCGGACAGCCTGACGGGCACGCCGCAAGGTGGGGTCGCCTCCCCGCTGCTGGCCAACATCTACCTGTCCGTCCTGGACCGGCACTTCGCCCGGATCTGGGAGCGGGACATGAGTCCAGGGTGGCGGCGGCAGAATCGCCGTCGCAAGGGGCTGCCGAACTTCCGGTTGGTGCGTTTCGCCGACGACTTCGTGGTGCTGGTTTCTGGCACCCGGTCCGACGCCGAGACCATCCGGGCGGAGATCGGCGAGATGCTGACCACCAGGCTGAGGATGACCCTCTCGGTCGAGAAGACACACCTCACCCACATTGATGACGGCTTCGTCTTCCTGGGCTTTTGCATCCAGCGCAGGCGCAGAGGTAACGGCCGCCGGGTGGTGCTGACGATCCCGTCCAAGGATGCCTTGGCGCGGGTGATGCACAAGATCAAGGAGGCGACAGGGGCAGGAACCGTCTCGCTCCGGCTGCTGGACGTGCTGCGGAAGATCAACCCGATCCTGCGGGGCTGGGCTGCGTACTTCCGCTACGGCGCATCGAAGAGGACGTTCGCCTACCTGGGCTGGTATGCCTGGTGGCGGGTGATCTACTGGATACGCCGCAAGCACCCCCACATGACCTGGAAACAGACTCGGCGGCGCTACTACGGAGCCGACCGGATCTGCGAGGACGGCCTCGTCCTCTACAACCCGGCGAAGATGCGCGTGGAGCGCTACCGCTTCCGCGGAGCGCAGATCGCCACGCCGTTCAACATCGACGAGATCGACCCGGCCGGAGCCCGTTTCCGCCGGTCCGGTCATGACGATGCGGCGTTCGTCGGGCATGTCTCAGAACTCGTCAGCTGAACCCATCGGATCACATGGAGAGCCCGGTGCGGGGATGACTCGCACGCCGGGTTCGGCGGGCGGGGACGGGAAAACCGACGGCCGAAAGGCCGCACGGCGTCCCGTCCCCGACCCAACAGATCCAGGCGCTGGACCGGTCCCAGCCGGTGCTGCCGATGATGCCGGGCATGCCCGAGCGGCGCACCCACGACTACGTCCGCAACGGCCTGACCACCTTGTTCGCCGCCTTCGACGTCGCCACCGGCGAGGTCATCACAGCCCTGCACCGCCGGCACCGGGCCGTGGAGTTCAAGAAGTTCCTGATCCGGATCGACAAGCAGGTGCCCGCGCACCTGCAGGTCCATCTGATCGTGGACAATTACGGCACTCACAAGACTCCCGCGATCAAGGCCTGGCTGGCCAAGCACCCGCGGTTCGAGCTGCACTTCACCCCGACCGGTTCCTCCTGGATCAACCAGGTCGAGCGGTGGTTCGGCTACCTGGCCCACCAGATGATCCGCCGCGGCGCACACAAGAACATCCAGGCCCTGGAAGCCGACATCCGGGCCTGGGTCAAGGACTGGAACCAAGACCCCAAGCCATTCATCTGGACCAAGACAGCCGAAGAGATCCTCGACTCCCTCGCCCGCTTCTGCCGACGGATCTCTGGCGCACGACACTAGGTGCACTTCGCCGAAGCGGCCGTCGGCAGCGACCGCGCCGGATCATTCCCGCCCCTGGACCGGTTGCCGCCTCGTCCAGGACGTTCTGCTGGCCATGCTGTGCCAAGCGTGCGACGGCCAACGGTTCTGGGGCACTCTGGCAGTCGCGATCGCCGCGTGGCTCGGTCGGGTGACCCACAGCGTGCCATGCGTGTCCCAGGCAGCCACCAGCGCCGTGTGTCGGTAGCGTCCGGGCACCGGTCTGCGAAGGACTGGACCGTGTGTCGGAGCTGTCCCGGACGCTTCGCGGCACCGACAGAGGGTGTGGGGCACCCACTTCGCACCTTTGTTCATCCTCCAGTACGCGCATCGCGTGGTGATCCAGCCGGCCGGGCGGCGACGAAGGACTCACCGTGCCCGCCTCGTTGCGCCGTCAGGCCGCCCGCCTCCGCGCCTCCTACACCAGGGAGACTCCCTCCCTCGCCGCCCCCGGCATCGCCCGCCACCGCCACAACGCTCCTGCCCCGGGCAGCGGCTTGGGCCTCGACGTCTGCACCGCTGCTCAGCGGCGGCTGCGCGCGCTGCTGGCCCTGGGCATGTTCAACCACGGTCCCACCAGCCTGTGGCCACGCCACATCAGCCTCGCCGACATCACCCGCTACACCCTGGTCATCTCCCCCCGCCACGACGACCTGGTGATCACCACGCGAGCCCCCTACAACGTGACCTGCTGGCTGATCGGCCGCGACAGGCTCCCCCACATCGGGCTGCCCGGGCTGCGGGTGGAGAGCTCATACGAAGAGGGATGGCGCCTGCGCCACCTGCCCACCGGCGCCACCATGACCGTGACCGGTGACCCCGACGGCCGCCTGCAGGGCCCCACCGATCCAGACAGCAACTACTCCCGCCTCTGGACGAGCGACATCCCCGTCAGCGACGAGGAACACACCACCCTCAACGCACTCCCCCACCTCACCGCCGACACCGAGACCCTGCTCGCCGCGCTGACCGTACGGCCGTGCACCCACGCCCCAGACGCGAGCTGGGACATCGGCCTGTGGTTCAACGACCCCACCGACCGGCCCCAGCGCGGGCACGCCCACCACCGCCGCCTGTCCGTCGAAGGCGACCAATGCACCCTCCACTGGGACTCCGACCCCCACCCCGAAGACCTTCAGGCCGCTCTCACCGACCCCGTCATCGGGCTGGCCGGCGCCATCGGTCACCCGACCCGCAGCGGATGGCTCCTGCACTGCGGACGCGCCTGCCTCACCGCTCATCCGGCGGCGTACAAGCCCTGAAGACACGATGAGCCTCGGGCCTGGCCAGCCTTTCGGGGTGAGGCATCCCCGCTCGGCCCGTCACGCCTGCGGTCGACGGGCTTCCCGTCCTACGCTCGCCAGGTGTCGGCATGCGAGTGGGACGGATGCCAGGACGAGGCCAACGCTCTCGTCTTTACCCCGCGCGGACCGCCGCCGGCCGCGTACCCCGTCCTGCTGCACCTGCTGGGCCGTCAGGAGCCGGGCGGGCGCTGTGTGCTCACTCAGGACAGGATCTCCAAGGAGATCGGCATCAGCCGTACGAAGGTGACCCGCGGCCTTCAGCACCTCGGTTTCGCCCGCATGGTGTGGAAAGAAGGCAACGGCACCTACCGGCTCAGCCCGCTCATCGCCGGTTTCCGGACTCCCGTCGAGCAGCTCCAGGCGATCGATGCCATGGACGACGACGAACGCTTCGACCACCCCGACTTCCAAGAGCGGTACGAAGAACAGATCGAGAAGTACGAAGGGGAAAAGCGGCAGAAGGCCGCGCTGCGTCAACGAGGCCAAGAGCGAAGCCACTTCCACCGGCGAGATCGGCCCCGACAACGTCCGCCAAGCCCAAGGACACTTCCGGTACACGCAGGCCGAGCGAAACGCCGCGGCCCCCAGCGGCTCCATCGCGCTCCTCATGTCCCCCAAATCGAAGATCATGCCCGCCGCACGCATGCTCGCCGACGACCACCTCTACCTCGTGCGGCCGCCGACGGTCCTGGAAGCCTTCGACCGCCTCGATCGGGCCTGGCGATCCGCCCGGGCACGCACCATCACCGTGCTAAGCGTCGCCGAACTCGCCGACATCTTCCGGGCCGAAGACGCACTGCCGTCGCAATGGCTGCCGCTCCTGGAAGCCATCCCCGTCAAGGATTGACGTCAGTTCACCGCTGGTGAACGAGGCGAGGCGAGCAGCTTCGCGATCGACGTGATCGTGTTCTCCGGGTCCGGCCCTGGGGAGTTGCTGAGCCACGTGATCATTATTCGACGGCTTTTGCCCTCAGCCAGCCCCTGGTGCGGCTGGCCGGAAGATTCGTCCTGCTGACTTTCTACCCCCAGGTAACCTGCCGCCCATGACGCGTACACAGCGCACCGGAGCAGTACGGACCCCACAACGGGCCACGGACGAGGATGGCGTACGTCTGCCACGGCTGCGCTTCAAGGGCGTCCTGGTGCGAGGAGCAGTGCAGGGTATCGCCGCCGTCGCCCTGCTCTTTATGGTCACACTCTTCGTCGCCGACCATCATGACCGCGAGACGTTCCTTGCCGTGGTGGCAGGGTTCTCCATGGTCCTCGCCGGGATGGGGATCGTGGTCGGAGTCTGGTTCTGGACGGCGTGCTCGGGCGACATCAGACGCTGGCGCGACTGGCGCACGATCACCGGCCAGTACGAAAGCGTCACCATCATGGCGCCGGTTCTCGTACGGGCCGGAGTCCTCGCCCTCGTGCTCTTCCCCGGCGCGCTCGGGCTCTACCACCTGGTCGACAACGCCGCGTACGACAGCTGGCTGTACGGGAGTTGAACACGCAGGTCGCCATGCCAGCGGTGTCATCGGTTCGGTAGCCTCGGCCTTCCCAACAGCGGCCATATGTGCGCCATAAACGGGGGGGGGCATGCGATGCGCGGGAAGAAGACCGAGAGGTCGACGAGCCGGGCCCACATCGAGGAGCGCTTCCTGCGGGACTGGGGATTCGAACTACCGGATTCGATCTTCCGGTTCTCGACGTTCCTGGGATCCCTCGCCCCGGTCGAATACCAGGCCCTCGGTGACCTGGACGTGTCCCCGACCGGCATCATGGACTTGTTCGCCGACGCCAGTCTGCAGCCGTGCCAGGGCATCGATGTACGGGTGCACGGCCGCTACTACCGTGACCCGCCCGAGTTCCTGACCTTCATGCACGCCGGCTCCGACGGCCTCCACCACGGCCTGTGGTTCGACGACGGCCGCACCTGCCGTGGAGTCGCCTCCTACTACAACAACGACGGCGGTGGAATCGACACAACTTCGGGAACACCACTGGAGGCGCTGCGCGCGATCCTCGAACGCTGCTGGCGCGACCTCGACGACGACGTGCAGGACGAAGAGAGCCCCGCGCGGCGGTCCCGCCTGGGCCTGCTACGCGATGCACTGACGGTCGTGGAGACCGGGGACCGGCCCGAGGTGGGCATCGCCTACTCCGCAGCCTACGACGCGATCATCCCACCCGTGGACCCCGACCGGATCACCACGCTGGACGGCGCGGGCGCCCTCGTAGCGGGCGAAACCGCCCTGGACCGCCCCGCCCACCACCAGGCCGACGCGTACAAGTTCGCGACGTACATGTACGACCTGTTCGAGGACACCGCAGCCCTGCAGGCCAGCCTGCAGGAGGCCCGCCGCCGTTGCTCGGCAGGCGATCCGGCGGAGGCCCTGGTCCTGGGCCGCGACCTGCACTGGGCCTCGGGCGGTGACCCGGCCCGCGAGACACTCGCCAACGAACTCCTCGTGATGGCCTACCGCGCGCTGAACCGCCCCTCACTGGCGGAGATAGCCGGTGCACACCACCGGCACCGTTCCTTGCCGCGGGTCAACGTCCTGGAGACCACGTAGCAGCCGCACGAACGGGGCAGCCTTGATCTCGCCGTAGCCGGTCTCCCGCAACGGAGGGGCGCAAGGCGCCAGTTCCGCCGTGGGGAGAGGTGTACGGCCTCTACAGTTCGGGCAACAGGGGCGCGAGGAGGCCGAAGCCACGGCCCATTTCCCAGCCAGGTCGGCGCGATTGCCCCGCTGGGTCCGTGAGCCTCGCCCTACCCATCCGTCGCCCGGCCTCCCCGCAAGAAGCCGTCGGCATGCCTTCGGCGGGCAGACCCGCCAGCCCTGGGGACAGGACTAGGCCCAGGGATGCCCCGCTACCGCGCTCCACGAGTCCGCCCGCGACGAGGAAGCACATCCGAGACGTCAGCACCCGATGCAGCGGGTGCCCCGGGCACACCATGAACGAGCGTGCGATCTTCGGGCTGGCTAGGGCGGCGTTCAGCGGCTCCACCATGACGGCTTCAGGTGGCCCCGCCGGGGTGGGTAGCGCGACGCATTGAGGGGTGGTGACGGGGCGAAGTGGGCTCTGTCAACGATCACGGGGAGCCGTCGCGGTCGGTCACTGAAGCAGGATGATCTTGCGGAGTAGTTCGAATTCGGCTCGCCCGTAGAGTTGCCTTTTGATCTTTTTGATGCGATTCACAGCGCCCTCGGTGCCGCCCGAACTCCAGCGGAGGGTGAGTCCGGCGGTGACGGCGTCGAGGTCGCTGGTGAGGCCGCGAGCGAATCCGGTCAGTCCGGGCAGGCCCGCCTCGGCAGCGTCCTCGATCCAGGCGGGCAACAGGACACCGGTCTGCTGTGTGAACATCCGAAGTCGCGGACCAGCCGGTGCGCGGTGGCCAGTTCGGGACAGCCGTTCAGCACCGCCTTGAGCTGCTGGTGTTCGTCCTCGGTGAGCGTGGAGGGCCGGCGGGTGAGCCAGCCGGTGACCTGCCGGACGCTCGGCGGCGCGGGAGGCCGGGCAGGGCCTGTGGGCCAATCAGACGGCTGCGGGCCCAGTCGCGGAGACTGCTGTAGGGCACCCGTCGGCCCTGGTCGGCGAGTTCCTCGCGCAGTTCCTTGATGGAGATGGCGCCCTCGGTCTCGTCGATGCGTCGCTGCAAGTAGGGGCGGTGGACGTCGAGGGTGCTCGGTCGGGTGCGGCGGCCGGTGACGGCGTCCTGCCAGCGAGCCGCGCGAGCGTAGCGCCGGACGGTGTGGCGGCCCCAGCCCAGGTGCCGGGCGATGGCACGCAGTCCCATGCCCTCGTTCAACAGGCCGTGGACCAAGGCGTGATGTGCGCGCATGCGTTCGGCCTGGCGCCCGGTCGGCAACGCATCATCGGGCATCGACGCCTCCTGACGGATGCTGCCGGTCGAGATCGCGGCGTCCCTCTCTTCGGGGCGAAGCGTGAGGGCGCGCAGCTGGTCGCGGTGGGCCGCGACGCACTTCTCGACCGCCTGCCCGAGGTTCTGCCACAGATGAAACCGGTCCGCGACCTGTAGGGCATCCGGGGCGCCGAGCGCGGCGCCTTCGGCGTAGGCTCCGGCACGGTCCCGGCAAATCACCTCCTCCCCAGGGTGAGCCGCCAGCCAAGCGGCCAACGGCGCCGCCTCGCGCCCCGGCAGCACGTCAATGGGCCGATGCCGCTCACCATCCGTGATCACAGTGGCGTACGAGTGACCGCGCCTGGTGGCGAAATCGTCGACACCAAGGACGCGCGGGATGTCGTAGGCCGGGTCATCGCCCGGATCCGGTTCAACAGCCCCATCCGCCCCGCAGCCAACCCCAGGGCGTTGGCCATCCGCGCCCCGGCACGGCCGGCCAACGCGAGCGCGATCCGATCCAGCAACGCGCCCAGCCGATCCGTGGCGCGGGCGTACGGGCTGGTCAGTCCCGGTATCTGCTCAGCGAATGTGCGCTGAGGGCAGGCGCCGTCAACGCACACGAAGCGCCTCACCAAGAGCAGGATCCGTACTGCGTGCCCGGCCAGCGGAAGATCCTGCAGGCGACGCTCGTAGCGGTCATGCGCACGGGTCGACGCCCGGCCGCAGGCCGGGCACGAGCCCGCGTCACGCTGGACGCTGAGCCGCACCACCATCCCGCACGCGCCGTGCACCGCCGTGGTGACCAGTACCTCGAAGCCCTTGAACAGCACTTCCTGCCAGGCGAATTCGTCGTGGTTCATGCCCTGGACGTCGACGCCGGCTGGTCGGTTCAGCCCGCCTCATCGGGACATGACGGAGCGTCATACCCGGCGTATCACGGCGGGGGCGTACCCCGGCTCGCGGTCTGGAATCGAACACACCCTCACGGGCCGTGATGGCTCCCCGTGATCGCCGGCAGGCTCCCGCTCAAACCGTCCGAGCCACTGCCGCCAGTTCCCAACGATGGAGTCAATCGCCTGCCGGCAGGGACGTGGGCTTGCGCAGCAGCCACTGTCCGAAGGTCCGCCGTGCGGGCCGTACCACGACGCGGCCGTGGGTCGTCGTGCCGACCAGCTCCACGCGCAGCGTGATCGGCATCTCGTGGTCTGGAGCCTGACGAATCTTGATCTTGCTGTGTATGAGGCTCAGGGCACCGGCATCGACCACGATGCCCGGCTTGGTGATCAGCGTCAGCCTCTTGCCTGCCGTGTTCATGTCGATCCGCAAGGTGTCCTGCGTGATCACTGCCTGAGTGAAGTCGAGCGTCACCTCACACCACGCAGTGGACAGCTCCAGCCTCCGCGGCACAACCCAGCGCCCCACGCGTTTGATCGCACCACTGTGAATCCCCTCGATCCGGAGTACGTCCTTGACTTCCGCTACGGCCGTGCCGGTCGAGGCGGACACGGCCGGCAGGTCAGCGGTCAGCGCGGTCAGCTCGCTGACGGTGCGCGCCGACAGGGCAGCTTCCAGGCGCTCGTCCAACTCGTCCGCGGTCAGCAGGCCGTCCCCCGCCGCGATACGCAGCATGTCCACCACCCGGTCCCGGTCCGCATGAGAGGCCCTCAGCTCGGCCGACGAGCCGGGGCCGGAGTCCTTCCCGGTGGGCGAAATCTCTCCCAACATACTTCCGTCCTGGTCCTGTCGAACGTCTCCGCGCGACGCAGGCAGCGGCGCGAGAAGAAGACTAACGCTATATCGCGATATGGATCCCGGCTGGGTCCCATCACGGAGAGGCGATGGCCAGCGTCGATTCACGGCATGCGGCATCCATCATGCCGAGGCCCGGTCTCGACGTTCATGAGGGAGCGTCACATCTGGCGATATCCGGTACGGCGCACCCCGGCGCAGACACGGGAATCGAACACCACTCTCACCGACCGTGACAGCTCCCCGTGATCGCTGACAGAGCCGCGTTTTGGGACCACCGAGGCGCCCTCGAATCGGCCCCAATCTGTGAAGATCGCCGCCAGCGACGACGGCTTGAAAACAGTCCTACTTGGCCCTCCGAGCCGGTCACGGGCGGGGCCGATGCAGGTCGCCTCGGAGCGGGCTTCACATTTCGGGGCCTGCTGGAATCGCCTCGGTGGGGCCGGAAGAAGTCGCCCTAGCCAGCAGGGGGTGGGCACGGTGCCCAGGACGAAGAAGATCGGCAACGCCAGCGTCCAGCGGTACGAGCAGATCGTGGAGAAGCTGCGCGATGACGTCGCAAAGCTGTCGAACCAACAACCCCAGCACCCCAACCCTCCGCGGTGACCCGCGCCTTCGCTGCGAGCCACGGATCTGACCGACCCGTAGGGCGACTTCTCGTGGTCCCAGCGGTAGCAGCAGTCGAGCTCAACAAGGTCGCGGCTGTAAACCAGAAGCGGTCTCGTCCGCCGCCTTGCCCGTACTCCGGTGTTCGCGGCGGCCGTTCCCTTGTGGGTCAAACGACCGGCACACTCAACGGCCGAGCCGGGCTACTGTGCCAGCCGTACGGGGCTGACAGCGGAACGCAGGTGTGGGCGGGTGTGTCGGTGCACTCGGCTTCGAATCTTCCACCGAAGATCCGTCGCGTCGCCATAGCCAGCGCAAGGCGGGCGGTGACGGTTTTACCGCCCGGGAGCCATCGAACAACTGGAGCTGGAGGCTACGTTGCACACTCTGGCTACCCTGCTGGGCCCGCACCTCTACGACGCGGCAGTCGACTGCGACCCAACTCCACCTGACAGCCCATTTTGCGACGTTCAGGTGGCTTTTCCCTTTTGGTCAACAGATAACTGAATGAGGAAGATCGTGGTAGAGAAAGCTTCCGCCGGAGCGTCGGATGTCGTGGTCACCGGACTCGGAGCGGTCACGCCCCTGGGCGCCAACGTCACCTCCAGCTGGCAGGGCATGCTGGAAGGCCGGTCAGGAGCCCGGGTTTTGAACGAACCGTGGGCCCATGAGCTGCCGGTGCGGATCGCCGCACCCGCGGCCGTGGACCCCGCGGCAGCGCTCCCGCCCGCGCAGGCGCGCCGGATGGACCGCGTCACGCAGCTGGCGCTGATGGCCGTACACGAAGCCTGGGCGGACGCCGGCCTCGATACCGCTACGGAGCTGGACACCGAGCGGCTCTCGGTCGCGGTCTCCTCCACCATCGGCGTAGAGACCATGCTCGCTGCGCATCAGACGCTCCAGACCAAGGGCTGGAAGCACATGTCGCCCTACGCGGTGCCCTCCCTGCTGCCCAACAGCTCGGCGGCGCAGATAGCCATCCAGTACGGCGCCCAGGGCAGTGCCCATGCGCCGGTGAGCGCCTGTGCCTCGGGGACCGAGGCCATCGGGCTGGCGGCGGACATGATTCGCTTGGGCCGGGCCGACGTCGTGATCGCCGGCGGCGCCGAGGCGCCGATCCACCCGTTCGGCCTGGGCGGGTTCGCCGCCATGCGTGCCCTTTCCCGACGTAACGACGACCCGCAGGGTGCCTCCCGCCCTTTCGCCAAGAGCCGGGACGGTTTCCTGCTCGGCGAGGGCGCGGGCATCGTGATCCTTGAGTCGCAGGCCCATGCCCGCGCCCGCGGTGCCCGGGTCTACGGCCGGATCCTCGGTATCGGAATGTCTGTCGACGGGCACCGCATCGCCCAGCCGCAGCCCGAGGGACTCGGTGCGGCCAAAGCCATCACCCGGGCGCTCGCCGACGCCGGCCTGTCGGTCACCGACATCGCCCATGTCAACGCCCACGCCACCTCCACACCGGCCGGAGACCTCGCCGAAGCCCGCGCCCTACATCGTGTGTGCGGCGCCCACACCGACCAGATCGCCGTCTCGGCTCCCAAGTCCATGATCGGACACCTGCAGAGCGGCTCCGGCCCCGTCGAGGCGATCACCACCCTGCTGGCCCTCTACCACCGGGTCGTGCCCCCGACCCTCAACGCAGAAGAGACCGACGACGCAATCGGCTTGGACATAGTGACCGGATCACCGCGCCAACTTCCTCAAGGACCACTGGCGGCCCTGAGCAACTCTTTCGGCTTCGGCGGCCATAACGCCACCTTGGTCCTCGCTTCCTGAACGGCCTCGCCCGCGGGTGATAGATCTGCCCATGACCAGCAGGTTCACTCCACTCCCACGCTGCCGCTGACGTCAGGTCGCCCGGCAATCTCACCCACGGGAAGCCGACTGGCCCGCCCCCCCCGCCTACACCCCCACCCTGAACCGCACCGGCGACGGCTGGGACCTGCGGCTCTCCCGGTAACGTTGTCGCTGCCGCTCACGCACACTGCCCGGAGCGCTTCAGGGGGCGATCAACCATTGCTACAACAGCATCCCTAATCTCGAGGTCGATCGCGTCTACGGGAACGCCACCCGGGCAGCGGTACGCGCTGTTCAGACGACGCACCGAATCCACGTAGACGGCGAGTACGGCCCCGACACCTACTACGCCATGAAGTTTCCGTTGTACCGGACCGTCGACAATGGGTTCTCCGGCACCTGCATGTAGGAGCTGTACGGAACTCGTCAGCATCGGGTGACCCAGGCCACAGGCCAGAACGTCGCTGGCGATCTGGCCTGGGTCACCCGCTGTGGTCTTGGACTCCTCGCTGGTGGAGGGGTCGTACCTCAACGGTGCGGCCGCCTGCCCGCCATGCCACCAGACCGCCTTTGGGGAGAGGCACCAGGGGGCCGCTCAGGCTTCGTTCGGATCTCCCAAAAGCGTCCCGGGGCGCCGCCAAAGTGCTGTCCTGGGCGGGACCGGCTATTCGGTGGCCTGGACGGCCGCGAGGTAGTCCGTCCAGCTGTTCTGTGCGAACTGGGACGACCAGGTGTAGGCGTTGCTGGGATGAATGCCGAAGAGGTCGCTGACCACGATGGGCGGGAGGTCGGTGATTGCTTCGATCATCGCCGTGTTGCGGGCACTGATGCCGGGCAGGCCATGTCGCCTCATGACCTGGTGGACCGCCTCGGCACTGCGCGGACGGCTCGGCGGGCGCCCGGGGAAGAGGAAGCCCGGATTGCCGTCATGCGGCTGCTGGAGCACTGACGTGCGGCAGCTCGGGCTGGCGATCTGCTGCTCAATGAGGACGGCGAGCTTGGGCGGGAGAAGAACGGGATGGCGGTCGAGCGTGAGGTAGGCGTGCTCACCGTCCCGGTGGAAACGGTCAGTTGTGAGACGGACTATTAGGGCTTGGTCAGGTGCGTATTGGTGTGGGTATGTCGTGGTGGCAGGTGGGGCAGGCACCGGTCCAGAGGGCGAGGAGTGTCTGCAGCTCGCGGACGACCTGGTAGAGGCTCAGGCCGGCGCCGCG